>NZ_NEIU01000015.1:0-155170 GCF_002113595.1 Pseudomonas sp. B3(2017) | reverse complement strand
GCGACCGGGCTGCTGGCGTCGCGGTGCCTGAGCGCGTTGGTGCCTGCCAAACTGCTGCCGAGCCTGTAAGGGCCTCATCGCTGGCAAGCCAGCTCCCACAGGTTCTGCGCAGTCCCCTGTGGGAGCTGGCTTGCCAGCGAAACGATTTTGAACAAGACGAGGACTTGGGATGAAAACCCTCTGGCAACACTGCCACGTCGCGACCATGGCGCAGGGCGCCTACTCGATCATCGAGGACGCGGCCATTGTGACGTCCGGTGCGCTCATCGAGTGGATCGGCCCGCGCCATCAATTGCCGGCGGGCGAATACCCGGCGGTCAACGACTTGCAGGGCGCGTGGGTCACCCCCGGCCTGATCGACTGCCACACCCACACCGTGTTCGGCGGCAACCGCAGCGGCGAGTTCGAGAAGCGCCTGCAAGGCGTCAGCTACGCCGAGATCGCCGCCCAGGGCGGCGGCATCGCCAGCACCGTGCGCGCCACTCGCGAGGCGTCCGAGGACGAACTGTTCGCCAGCGCCGCCAAGCGTCTGCGCAGCCTGATGCGCGACGGCGTGACCACGGTCGAAATGAAGTCCGGCTACGGCCTGGACCTGGCCAGCGAGCGCAAGATCCTGCGGGTCATCCGGCGCCTGGCCGACGAGCTGCCGGTCAGCGTGCGCAGCACCTGCCTGGCCGCCCATGCGTTGCCGCCGGAATACGCCGACCGTGCCGACGCCTACATCGATCACATCTGCGCCGAGATGCTGCCGGCGCTGGCCGCCGAAGGGCTGGTGGACGCCGTGGACGCGTTCTGCGAATACCTGGCCTTCTCGCCGGAGCAAGTCGAACGGGTCTTCGTCGTCGCGCAAAAACTCGGCCTGCCGGTGAAGCTGCACGCCGAACAGCTGTCGTCGCTGCACGGCTCCAGCCTGGCGGCGCGCTACCGCGCCCTGTCCGCCGATCACCTGGAATTCATGACCGAAGAGGACGCCATCGCCATGGCCGAAGCCGACACGGTCGCGGTATTGCTGCCGGGAGCGTTCTACTTCCTGCGCGAAACCCAGTTGCCGCCGATGGATGCCCTGCGCAAGCACAAGGTGAAGATCGCCGTCGCCAGCGACCTCAACCCCGGCACCTCGCCGGCGCTGTCGCTGCGCCTGATGCTGAACATGGCCTGCACCTGTTTCCGCATGACCCCGGAAGAGGCCCTGGCCGGTGCGACGATCCATGCGGCCCAGGCACTGGGCATGGCCGCCACCCACGGCTCGCTGGAGGTCGGCAAGGTCGCGGACTTCGTCGCCTGGCAGATCGACCGGCCGGCGGACCTGGCCTACTGGCTGGGCGGCGAACTGGACAAACGCGTCGTGCGTCACGGCGTCGAATCAAGCCTGTAGGAGAGCGGTTGTGGATAAGGTTCTGAACTTCAAACAAGGCCGCGTGCCGCTGCTGATCAGCATGCCCCACGCCGGCGTGCGCCTGACGCCGGCGGTCGAGGCCGGGCTGATCCCGGCGGCGAAAAGCCTGCCGGACACCGACTGGCACATCCCGCAGCTGTACGACTTCGCCCAGGAACTGGGCGCCAGCACGTTGGCTGCCGAGTATTCGCGGTTCGTCATCGACCTCAACCGGCCATCCGACGACAAGCCGCTGTATGCGGGGGCGACCACCGGTCTGTACCCGGCCACCCTGTTCGACGGCATTCCGCTGTTCCAGGAAGGGCTGGAGCCTTCGAAAGCGGAGCGTGCGACCTATCTGCAACAGATCTGGACGCCGTACCACCGCACCCTGCAGCAAGAGCTGGCGCGGCTGAAGGCCGAGTTCGGCTACGCGCTGCTGTTCGACGCACACTCGATCCGCTCGGTGATCCCGCACCTGTTCGACGGCAAGTTGCCGGACTTCAACCTCGGCACCTTCAACGGCGCCAGCTGCGATCCGCAGCTGGCCACGCAGTTGGAAGCCATCTGCGCCCGCCACGGCGACTACAGCCATGTGCTCAACGGTCGCTTCAAGGGCGGTCACATCACCCGTCACTACGGCAACCCGGACGAGCACATCCACGCCGTGCAGCTGGAGCTGGGCCAGTGCACCTACATGGAAGAGTTCGAACCGTTCCGCTACCGCGCCGACCTGGCGCAGCCGACGCGAGTGGTGCTCAAGGAGCTGCTGCAAGGCCTGCTGGGCTGGGCGCAGGGCCGTTACGCCGCTTGACGGCTGATCCAAATCCTTGTGGGAGCGAGCCTGCTGTGTCAGACGACATCCTGGTTGAATGACACACCGCTTTCGCGAGCAGGCTCGCGCCTACAGGGTTCGGCGGGATCCCTGTGGGAGCCAGCCTGCTGGCGATGGCGTCCGACCAGGCCCCCCAAGACAGTCGCCCCAGTGCAAATCCCGGTCGCCACAGGTCGCTTTTGCGTCCCGTCTGCTGCGTAATGTTTCGGCCACGGTGCATGAAGACACCGATCCGACAATAAAACCGCTGCCGCACGAGACGACCCCATGAAAAGACTGTTCACTCGTTGTGCGTTAATCCTCGCGAGCAGTGCCCTGCTCAGCGCCCCTGTCCTGGCCAATGACGACCCCTCCTGCAAAACCGTGCGCATGGGCGTGGTCAACTGGACCGACGTGATCGCCACCAGCGGCATGGCCGACGTGCTGCTCAACGGCCTGGGCTACGAAAGCAAGCAGACCAGCGCCGTGCAGCAGATCATCTTCGCGGGCATCCGCGACAAACGCCTCGACATCTTCCTGGGGTACTGGAAACCGGCGATGGACAACAACATCGCGCCGTTCCTGGCGGCCAAACAGGTCAAGGTCATGGACACGCCGAGCCTGGCCGATGCCCAGGCCACCCTGGCGGTGCCGGACTATGTCGCCGAGGCGGGCCTCAGGACCTTCGCCGACATCGCCAAATTCAAGGACCGGTTGGGCGGCAAGATCTACGGCATCGAACCCGGCAGCGGCGCCAACACCACGATCAAGACCATGATCGACACCGACCGCTTCGGCCTGAAGGACTTCAAGATCGTCGAGTCCGGCGAGGCCGGCATGCTCGCCGCTGTGCAGCGGGCGGTGAACCGCAAGGAATTCGTGGTGTTCGTCGGCTGGACCCCGCACCCGATGAACATCAACATGAAGATCACCTACCTGACCGGCAGCGAAGACGTCTACGGCCCCAACGAAGGCGCCGCGACCGTGTCGAGCGTGACGGCCCCGGACTACGCCGAGCGGTGCCCCAACGTCTACCGGCTGCTGGAGAACCTGACCTTCACCGCCGCTCAGGAAAGCCAGTTGATGGTGCCGATCATGGAGCGCAAGACACCCCAGGAAGTGGCGAAGAAGTGGCTGCGCGAACATCCCGAGGACTTGCAGCGCTGGCTGGCGGGGGTCAGCAGCTTCGACGGCAAGGACGGCGTGGCCACGGTGCAGGCCAGCCTGAAGCAGTGACACTGCCTTGTGGCGAGGGAGCAAGCTGCCTCGCCACTCCCAACTGACGCCGTCGGATCGAAATGACATGGTTCCCTATCCGCTTTCCGCCGAAATGGCCGCATTCGTCGCCGAAACCCTGAGCCATACCGCAGAGGACTCCAGCCTGACCGGACTGCGCAAGGCCTACGACAGCATGTGCCGGGCGTTCACCCCGGCCCGTCCGCAAGGGCTGGCGGTGGAGGACTTTACGCTGAACGGCGTGCCGGTCAGGTCCTACCTGCCGCCCCGCGCGCCGCCGGCCGAGGGCTGGCCGTGCGTGCTGTACCTGCACGGCGGCGGGTGGGTGGTCGGCGGCCTGGATTCCCACGACTTCATCTGCTTCGAACTGGCGATGCAGCTGGAAGCGAGGGTGGTGGCGGTGGACTACCGGTTGGCGCCGGAACATCCGTTCCCCGCCGGGTTCGACGATTGCCTGAGCGTCTGGCGCGGCTTGCGCGGTGCCGGGCTGGCGCTGGATCCGCAGCGCCTGCTGGTGGCCGGCGACAGCGCCGGCGGCAACCTCGCCGCCGCGTTGTGCCTGGCCCTGCGCGATGCCGGCGAGCCGCTGCCCGTGGCCCAGGTGCTGATCTATCCGGGGCTCGGCGGCGATGACCGTTTGCCGTCGCGCAGCGAATGCGCCGATGCGCCGCTGCTCACAGCCAGCGACGTCGATTGCTACCACACGCTGTACCTGCGCGGCAGCCGTCAACCCGACGCTTGCGCCATGCCGCTGCTGGCGCAGGACCTCGGCCGCTTGCCGCCGGCCTGGATCGCCGTGGCCGAGTTCGATCCGCTGCGCGACGATGGCGTGCGCTACGCCGAGCGGCTGGCCGCTGACGGCGGCGAGGCCGACCTCTACTATGGCGAAGGGCTGGTGCACGGTTGCCTGCGCGGCCGTGGACGGGTGCCCGAGGTGGACCGTCTGTACGACAGCCTGCTGAGGTTCATGGCTGACAAATTGTGACTGCGAGCGGGCATGCTCATTGACGTGAATCGGGTTTATGATGCCGGACGGCAGAATAATAGAAGTCCCCCCAGGGATGACCTCGACCCCTTACGGAGCGCGCAATGCAGACTTTGTTTCCGCAGATCAAACCCCATGCCCGGCACGATCTGGCCGTCGATGGAACCCACACGCTGTACGTCGATGAAAGCGGCTCGCCCGAAGGCCTGCCGGTGGTGTTCATCCACGGCGGCCCCGGCGCCGGTTGCGACGCCCAGAGCCGCCGCTACTTCGACCCGAACCTGTACCGCATCGTCACCTTCGACCAGCGCGGCTGCGGACGCTCCACCCCTCACGCCAGCCTGGAGAACAACACCACCTGGGATCTGGTCGAGGACCTGGAGCGCATCCGCAAGCACCTGGGCATCGACAAGTGGGTGCTGTTCGGCGGCTCCTGGGGCTCGACCCTGGCGCTGGCCTACGCCCAGACCCATCCGGAGCGGGTGCACGGGCTGATCCTGCGCGGGATCTTCCTCTGCCGTCCGCAGGAGATCGAGTGGTTCTACCAGGCCGGCGCCAGCCGCCTGTTCCCCGACTACTGGCAGGACTACATCGCGCCGATCCCGCCGGAGGAGCGCGACGACCTGCTCGGCGCCTTCCACAAGCGCCTGACCGGCAACGACCAGATCGCCCAGATGCACGCCGCCAAGGCCTGGTCGATCTGGGAAGGGCGCACCGCGACCCTGCGGCCGAACCCGCTGGTGGTCGACCGCTTCTCCGAGCCGCAGCGCGCGCTGTCCATCGCCCGGATCGAATGCCACTACTTCACCAACAACGCCTTCCTCGAACCGAACCAGCTGATTCGCGACATGGGCAAGATCGCCCACCTGCCGGGCGTGATCATCCATGGCCGCTACGACGTGATCTGCCCGCTGGACAACGCCTGGGAACTGCACCAGGCCTGGCCGAACAGCGAACTGCAGGTGATCCGCGACGCCGGCCACGCCGCGTCGGAACCGGGCATCACCGATGCGCTGGTGCGTGCCGCGAGCAAGATGGCGCGCCGCCTGCTCGATCTGCCGCCCGAAGAAGCATGAAGGGGCTGCTGCAGCGCGTGAAGGGCGCGCGGGTCGACGTGGCGGGGGAGACGGTCGGCTCGATCGACCAGGGGCTGCTGGTGCTGGTGGCGGTCGAACCCGACGACACGCGGGCCAGCGCCGACAAACTTCTGCATAAGCTGCTTAACTATCGGGTATTCAGTGACGCCGAGGGCAAGATGAACCTGTCCTTGGCGGATGTGGGCGGCGGGCTGCTGCTGGTCTCTCAGTTCACCCTCGCCGCCGACACCCGAAGCGGGTTGCGCCCGAGTTTCTCGACCGCGGCCCCTCCGGCCCTGGGCGAGGAGCTGTTCGACTATCTATTGGGCAAAGCGAAACAGGTGCATGGCACTGTGGCATCAGGTAGATTCGGCGCGGATATGCAGGTGCACCTGGTCAACGATGGCCCGGTCACGTTTCTGTTACAGACATGAAAGCCCTTGAAACATCATTTCAAGGGCTTTTCGACTGAAAACAGGGAATTTTCGCGATAAATACTTTGTTGCCCCTGATGCGTTGTCACGCGGGCTACTAGATAATCGCGCGCTATGGGGATCAGCGTTCGTTGATCCATTTTGACTTAGGTAGAGACTTGGACGGATCCGATTGGGGAATCATTTTGCCCCAGCGGAGTCGGAACAATGCTCGCCAACCTGGCACATAGATAGCTGGCCGTTGGTTTTTTGATCTGTTTTCGGCGAGGGTTGCTCGTGATTGTTAGTCCCTGTAATGCAGCAAGAATGTCTGCCAAACGCATGCGAAGCGCGCTGGTAGCGGGCTCGGCGCTCCTGTGCCTGCTCAGCGCCGGCCAGCTTTGGGCGTTCAATCTGGACGATGTGTCCGCCAAGGCTAAAGAGCTGGCCGGGCAGAAGTTCGAAGCCCCGCGCAGCAACCTGCCGACCGAGTTCCGCGAAATGAAGTTCGCGGACTACCAGAAGATCCGTTTCCGCACCGAAAAGGCTGAGTGGGCCGACCAGAAGACGCCGTTCAAACTGTCCTTCTACCATCAGGGCATGCACTTCGATACGCCGGTGAAAATCAACGAAATCACCGCGAACACCGTCGAAGAGATCAAGTACGACCCGTCCCGCTTCGATTTCGGCGACCTGCAGTTCGATCCGAAGGCCACCGAGCAGCTGGGCTATGCCGGCTTCCGCGTGCTGTACCCGATCAACAAGGCCGACAAGCAAGACGAAATCATGACCATGCTGGGCGCGAGCTACTTCCGCGTCGTCGGCAAGGGCCACACCTACGGCCTGTCGGCCCGTGGCCTGGCCATCGACACCGCCCTGCCGTCGGGCGAAGAGTTCCCGCGCTTTCGCGAGTTCTGGATCCAGCAACCGAAGCCGGGCGACAAGCACCTGGTGATCTTCGCCCTGCTGGACTCGCCGCGCGCCACCGGCGCCTACCGCCTGATCCTGCGTCCGGGCAGCGACACCATCGTCGACGTCAAGGCGCAGATGTTCCTGCGCGACAAGGTCGGCAAGCTCGGCATCGCGCCGCTGACCAGCATGTTCCTGTTCGGCGCCAACCAGCCGTCGAAGGTGCTCAACTACCGTCGTGAGCTGCACGACTCCAGCGGCCTGTCGATCCACGCCGGCAACGGCGAGTGGATCTGGCGTCCGCTGAACAACCCGAAACACCTGGCCGTGAGCAATTTCAGCGTCGAGAACCCGCGCGGTTTCGGCCTGCTGCAGCGTGGCCGCGACTTCAGCCACTACGAAGACCTCGACGACCGCTACGACAAGCGCCCGAGCGCCTGGATCGAGCCGAAGGGCGAGTGGGGCAAGGGCACCGTCGACCTGGTGGAGATTCCGACCGCCGACGAGACCAACGACAACATCGTTGCGTTCTGGAGCCCGGAGAAGATGCCGGAGCCGGGCCAGCCGCTGGACTTCGCCTACCGCATGCACTGGACCATCGACGAAGCCGCGCTGCACGCGCCGGACAGCGCCTGGGTCAACCAGACCCTGCGTTCCACCGGCGACGTGAAGCAGTCCAACCTGATCCGTCAGCCGGACGGCAGCGTCGCCTACCTGGTGGACTTCGAAGGCCCGTCCCTGTCGGCGCTGTCGCCGGACGCGGACGTGCGCAGCCAGGTCAGCGTCGGCGACAACGCCGAACTGGTCGAGAACAGCGTGCGCTACAACCCTGAGACCAAGGGCTGGCGCCTGACCCTGCGCCTGAAGATCAAGGACGCAAGCAAGTCCACCGAGATGCGTGCCGCCCTGGTGCAGCACGTGGTGCCGGCGGACCTGGCCAAGACTTCGGTGCCGGCGTCGAACTCGTCCGTCGCCAAGGCCGACAAGGTCGCCGCCAAGCAGCAGGAAAAAGCCGACAAGGAAGCCAAGGCAGCGGAGGCTAAGCAAGCCGACGCCAAGCCTGCGGCAGATGCCAAGGAAAAGGCCAACAAAGACGCCAAGCAGCCAGCGGCTGCCGAAGCGGCCCCAGCCACACCGGAATCGGCCCCGACTGAAGAAGTCCTGACCGAGACCTGGAGCTATCAGTTGCCTGCCGATGAGTAACTCTCAAGTACAGCCGGAAACTCTGTCCGAGTATCTGGCGCATCTGCCGATGACCGACGAGCAGCGCGCGGAACTCGCGGGCTGCCGGTCCTTCAGCGAACTGCATGAACGCCTGTCCTCCAGCACGTTCGGTGCCCCTGCCGAAGCCGCCCAGGCTTCGGTGGGCCAGCGCCTGGCCCTGAGCACCGCCGAAGAGCTGCAGGACGCGGAAATGCTGGCGCTCGACGCCAGCGGCCGCGTCTGCCTCAAGGCCGCGCCGCCGATCCGGCGCACCAAGGTCGTGCCGGAGCCATGGCGCACCAACATCCTGGTGCGCGGCTGGCGGCGCCTGACCGGGCGCACCAACCCGCCGCAGCCGCCGAAGGACCAGAACGTGCTGCCGGCGGCCCGCTGGCGCACCGTCGGGTCGATCCGCCGCTACATCCTGCTGCTGCTGATGCTGGGCCAGACCGTCGTCGCCGGCTGGTACATGAAAGGCATCATGCCGTACCAGGGCTGGTCGTTCGTCGACCTGGAAGAGGTCCTGCACCAGCCGCTGCTGCAGACCGCCACGCAAGTGCTGCCGTATGCGCTGCAGACCAGCATCCTGATCATGTTCGGGATCCTGTTCTGCTGGGTGTCGGCCGGTTTCTGGACCGCGCTGATGGGCTTCCTGGAACTGCTCACCGGTCACGACAAGTACCGGATCTCCGGCAAGAGCGCCGGCAACGAGCCGATTCCCAAGGACGCCCGCACCGCACTGGTGATGCCGATCTGCAACGAAGACGTGCCGCGGGTGTTCGCCGGCCTGCGGGCGACGTTCGAGTCGGTCGCCGCCACCGGTGATCTGGACCGCTTCGACTTCTTCGTCCTCAGCGACAGCAACGACACCGACATCTGCGTGGCCGAGCAGCAGGCCTGGCTGGACGTCTGCCGCGAAGCCAAAGGCTTCGGCAAAATCTTCTACCGCCGCCGCCGTCGCCGCGTGAAGCGCAAGAGCGGCAACCTCGACGACTTCTGCCGTCGCTGGGGCGGCGACTACAAGTACATGGTCGTGCTGGACGCCGACTCGGTGATGAGCGGCGAGTGCCTGACCAGCCTGGTGCGTCTGATGGAAGCCACGCCGGACGCCGGGATCATCCAGACCGCGCCGCGGGCTTCGGGCATGGACACCCTCTATGCGCGCATGCAGCAGTTCGCCACCCGCGTGTACGGCCCGCTGTTCACCGCCGGCCTGCACTTCTGGCAGTTGGGCGAATCCCACTACTGGGGCCACAACGCGATCATCCGGATGAAGCCGTTCATCGACCACTGCGCCCTGGCGCCGTTGCCGGGCAAGGGCGCGTTCTCCGGTGCGATCCTGTCCCACGACTTCGTCGAAGCGGCGCTGATGCGCCGGGCCGGCTGGGGCGTGTGGATCGCCTACGACCTGCCGGGCAGCTACGAAGAGCTGCCGCCGAACCTGCTCGACGAGCTCAAGCGCGACCGTCGCTGGTGCCACGGCAACCTGATGAACTTCCGCCTGTTCCTGGTCAAGGGCATGCACCCGGTGCACCGCGCGGTGTTCCTCACCGGCGTGATGTCGTACTTGTCGGCGCCGCTGTGGTTCTTCTTCCTGGTGCTGTCCACCGCGCTGCTGGCGGTGAACACGCTGATGGAGCCGCAGTACTTCCTCGAACCGCGCCAGCTCTACCCGCTGTGGCCGCAGTGGCACCCGGACAAGGCCATCGCCCTGTTCTCGACCACCATCGTGCTGCTGTTTCTGCCCAAGCTCCTGAGCATCATCCTGATCTGGGCCAAGGGCGCGAAAGAGTTCGGCGGCAAGTTCAAGGTGACCGTGTCGATGCTGCTGGAGATGCTGTTCTCCATGCTGCTGGCGCCGGTGCGGATGATCTTCCACACCCGCTTCGTCCTCGCCGCGTTCCTGGGCTGGGCCGCGACCTGGAACTCGCCGCAGCGTGACGACGACTCCACGCCGTGGAGCGAAGCGGTCAAGCGCCACGGCCCGCAGACGCTGCTGGGCTTCTTCTGGGCGCTGCTGGTGATCTGGCTGAACCCGAGCTTCCTGTGGTGGCTGGTGCCGATCGTCGGTTCCCTGATGCTGTCGATCCCGGTGTCGGTGATCTCCAGCCGCGTGGGCCTGGGCCTCAAGTCCCGCGACGAGAGCCTGTTCCTCATCCCCGAGGAATACAATCCGCCGCAGGCGCTGCTGGCCACCGACCAGTACACCCACGAGAACCGCTGGCATGCGCTGAACGACGGTTTCGTCCGCGCCGTGGTCGACCCGCAGCAGAACGCCCTGGCGTGCTCGCTGGCGACGTCCCGTCACGGTCAGGCCGAGCCGATCGAGTGGCTGCGCCAGGAGCGCGTGCGCCATGCGGTCAAGGTCGGCCCCGCCGGGCTGAACAACCACGACCGCCTGCAACTGCTGAGCGACCCGGTGGCCCTGGCCCGCCTGCACGAGCAGGTCTGGAGCGAAGGCCTGGGCGACTGGCTGGACGCCTGGCGGGCGTCGGTGAAAGCCGACCCGCACGCGCCGTTGCTGCCGTTGCGGCCGCCGGCCAGCCTGCAGGCCCAGCCGGCCTGACGAAAGCCCCGCCTCCTGGCGGGGCTTTTTTGTTTGCGCTGCCCGCCTGTCCTTCAGGGCGCGGTGGGAAACCGCTGTCGATTGTTAAACAAATCGTCCATTAACCCTTGTGCAATCGAGCGAGTGCGTTAGCATCCGTCCCCGAATTGGCGCGCCCGGGCGTTCTTGCCTGCTTCTGTCGTTTTCGCGCCGCACATGCAATGGTTTTGGGGACTTGAAGATGAAGAAGTATCTGTCGATGCTGCTGGTCGGCGTCACGGCACTGGTTGCGGTCAATGCGGCGCAGGCCGGCGCCATCGACGACGCGGTCAAGCGCGGTTCGTTGAAGGTCGGCATGGACCCGACCTACATGCCGTTCGAGATGACCAACAAGCGCGGCGAGATCATCGGCTTCGAAGTCGACATCCTCAAGGCCATGACCAAGGCCATGGGCGTCAAGCTGGAGCTGGTGTCCACCGGCTACGACGGGATCATCCCGGCGCTGATGACCGACAAGTTCGACATGATCGGCAGCGGCAT
Organism: Pseudomonas sp. B3(2017); assembly: GCF_002113595.1. Lineage (NCBI taxonomy): Bacteria > Pseudomonadati > Pseudomonadota > Gammaproteobacteria > Pseudomonadales > Pseudomonadaceae > Pseudomonas > Pseudomonas sp. B3(2017). The sequence continues at coordinate 144,074 of NZ_NEIU01000015.1, read as the reverse complement.
GACCCTGACCCAGGAACGCAACCTGCGCCTGAACTTCAGCGAACCGTTCATCGTGGTCGGCCAGACCCTGCTGATCCGCAAGGAGCTGGAAGGCACCGTCAAGTCCTACAAAGACCTGAACACCGCCGACTACCGCATCACCTCCAAGCTCGGCACCACCGGCGAGCTGGTGGCCAAGAAACTGATCGCCAAGGCCAAGTACCACGGCTACGACAACGAGCAGGAAGCCGTGCTCGACGTGGTCAACGGCAAGGCCGACGCCTTCATCTACGACGCGCCGTACAACGTGGTGGCGGTGAACAAGGTCGGCGCCGGCAAGCTGGTGTTCCTCGACAAGCCGTTCACCTACGAGCCGCTGGCCTTCGGCCTGAAGAAGGGCGACTACGACAGCATCAACTTCATCAACAACTTCCTGCACCAGATCCACGAAGACGGCACCTACGATCGCATCCATGACAAGTGGTTCAAGAGCACCGAGTGGCTCAAGGACATGGAATAAGCCCGTTCTGATGGCGACGGGTCATTAAGGCCGAGTCGCTCCGATCGCGGGCAAGCCCGCTCCCACAGGTTTCGCGTCGAACACAACATTTGTGTTCACCCAATTCCCTGTGGGAGCGGGCTTGCCCGCGATAGCGGCCTCCCAAGCGACACAGATTTCGGAACCTGCAAATCCAATGAAACAGAAAAAAGCCCAATGGCCCTGGCACATCCTGACCGTGCTGGTGCTGATCGGCCTGGCCGGTGCGCTGTACTACGCGACGTCGCTGATGTCCTACGAGTGGCGCTGGAACCGCGTGCCGCAGTACTTCGCCTATCAGGCCGAGGAAACCCACCGTGCCGCCGACATCTCCACCGTCAGCGAACTGGTGCGCAAGGGCGGCAGCGCCGAGGTCACCCTGCGCAACGACGCCGGTGACGAGCAGCGCCTGACCGTCGACGAGAACAGCCTGCAGTTCGCCCAGGGCGATGATGTCGCCGAAGGCGACGTGGTGGGCGTCACCCGCCATTGGGCGGCAGGGCCGCTGCTGTGGGGGCTGTGGACGACGCTGTGGCTGTCGGTGGTGTCCGGCGTGCTGGGCCTGCTGATCGGCCTGGCGACGGGGCTGTGCCGCCTCTCGAACAACCCGACCCTGCGCGACCTTTCGACGATCTACGTCGAGCTGGTGCGCGGCACGCCGCTGCTGGTGCAGATCTTCATCTTCTACTTCTTCATCGGCACGGTGATGAACCTGTCCCGGGAGTTCGCCGGGATCGCCGCGTTGTCGCTGTTCACCGGCGCCTACGTGGCCGAGATCATCCGCTCCGGCGTGCAGTCGATCGCCCGCGGCCAGAACGAGGCCGCCCGCTCGCTGGGCCTGAGCGCCGGCCAGTCGATGCGCCATGTGGTGCTGCCGCAGGCGTTCAAGCGCGTGCTGCCGCCGCTGGCCGGGCAGTTCATCAGCCTGGTGAAGGACACCTCGCTGGTGTCGGTGATCGCCATCACCGAACTGCTCAAGAGCGGCCGGGAAGTCATCACCACCTCGTTCTCGCCGTTCGAGATCCTGTTCTGCGTCGCCGGCCTGTACCTGTTGATCAACCTGCCGCTGTCGAAAATCGCCAGCCGGCTCGAGCGGAGGCTCGCGCAAAGTGATTGAAGTCCGCGATCTGGTAAAAGTCTTCGACACCCGCGGCCAGGTGGTGCGTGCGGTGGACAACGTCAGCACCGCCGTCGCCAAGGGCGAAGTGCTGGTGGTGATCGGCCCGTCCGGTTCGGGCAAGTCGACCTTCCTGCGCTGCCTCAACGGCCTGGAGCAGTTCGACTCAGGCTCGGTGAGCATCGACGGCCTGCAACTGGCCGACCCCAAGACCGACATCAACGCCTACCGCCGCGAAGTCGGCATGGTGTTCCAGCATTTCAACCTGTTCCCGCACATGACCGTGCTGGAGAACCTGTGCCTGGCGCAGAAGATCGTGCGCAAGCGCGGGCAGAAAGAAAGCGAGGCCAAGGCCCTGGCGCTGCTGGAGAAGGTCGGCATCGCCCAGAAGGCCCGCGAGTACCCGTCGCGCCTGTCCGGCGGCCAGCAGCAGCGCGTGGCCATCGCCCGGGCGCTGGCGATGGATCCGAAGGTGATGCTGTTCGACGAGCCGACCTCGGCCCTCGACCCGGAAATGGTCGGCGAAGTGCTGGATGTGATGAAAAACCTGGCCGTGGAGGGCATGACCATGGTCTGCGTCACCCACGAAATGGGCTTCGCCCGGGAAGTGGCGGATCGCGTGCTGTTCTTCGATCACGGCAAGCTGCTGGAGGACGCTTCGCCGGAGCAGTTCTTCGCGGCGCCGAAGGATCCGCGTGCGCAGGCCTTCCTGCGTCAGGTCCTCTAACGGCGGCGTCCTTTCGGACGCCATCGCTGGCAAGCCAGCTCCACAGGTTTTCGGTCGACCATAAAGTCTGTGTTCAACTCGGTCACTGTGGGAGGATCCGCGGGCGCAGGCCTTCCTGCGTCAGGTGCTCTAGCGGCGGCGTCCTCTTGGACGCCATCGCTGGCAAGCCAGCTCCCACAGGTTTTCGGTCGACCATAAAGTCTGTGTTCAACTCGGTCACTGTGGGAGCTGGCTTGCCAGCGATGGCATCACCTCGGTCCGCAGTGAACCGAGGTCTATGCATCAGCTCAAACCTTGAACCGCCCCACCAGCGTCTGCAGGTGGGTGCCCAGGCGCGCCAGCTCGACGCTGGAGGCCGCCGTCTCTTCGCTGGCCGCCGAGGTCTGGTCCGACACGTCCCGCACGTTCAGCACGCTGCGGTTGATCTCTTCGGCCACGGCGCTCTGCTGCTCGGCCGCCGCCGCGATCTGCTGGTTCATCGCCTGGATCGCCGACACGGTGCGGGTGATGCTGTCCAGCGAGCCACCGGCGCGGCGGGTCAGTTCCACGCTGCTGTCGGTCAGGGTGCGGCTGTTGTCCATGATCGTCGCCACTTGCTGGGTGCCGTTCTGCAGGCCGACGATCAGCTCTTCGATCTCTTCGGTGGATTTCTGGGTGCGCTGGGCCAGGCTGCGCACTTCGTCCGCCACCACCGCGAAGCCGCGGCCGGCCTCGCCGGCGCGGGCCGCTTCGATGGCGGCGTTGAGGGCCAGCAGGTTGGTTTGCTGGGCCACGGACTTGATCACGTCGAGCACGCTGCCGATCTTGTCGCTTTCGCGCTTGAGCTCGCCCATGGCCTCGGTGGAATGCCCCACCTCGGCGGCCAGGCGCTCGATCTGGGCGATGGCCTCGCCGACCACCTTGTCGCCTTCGCGGGCCTGCTGATCAGCGGCCACGGCGGCCTCGGAGGCTTCCTCTGCGTTGCGCGCGACTTCCTGCACGGTGGCGGCCATTTCGTTCATGGCGGTGGCCACCTGGTCGGTCTCGACCTTTTGATTGTTCACCCCGGCGCTGGTCTGCTCAGTCACGGCCGACAGTTCTTCGGCGGCGCTGGCGATCTGGGTGACGCCGTCGCTGATGCCGCCGATCAGTTCGCGCAGGCCCTGGTTCATGCTCTGCATCGAGCGCTGCAGTTGGCCCAGTTCGTCGCGGCGCTGGGACACCAGGTTATGGGTGAGGTCGCCGGCGGCCACGCGCTCGGCGACCTTGAGGGTCTGGTTCAGTGGAATGATGATCTGTCGGGTGATCGCCCAGGCGGCCAGCAGGCCGAAGGCCACGGCCAGCAGGGTGGCGATCAGCAGTTGGTTCTTGGCGGCGGCGGCGTCGGTGTCGCGCACGAGGGTCTGCGACTCGGTGAGCTTCTTGCTGACGTCGAGCAGGATGTCGCCCTGGGCCGCCATGCGCGCCAGCGCCTTGGCGCTGGCCACCTGGGAGTCGCGGAACTGGCTGACCGCCGCGCGGTAGGCCTTGAGCGATTCGGTGGCCTGCTGCAGGTTGGCGATGTGCTGTTCCGGCAGTTTGGCCGGCAGGCTTTCGAGGTTCTTCAGGGCGTTGTCGATGGCGTCCAATGCCGGCTGCTCGGCTTCGGCCTTGCCGCTGTAGGTGTAGCCGCGCACCTGGAAGCGCGCCTGCTGGATCAGCTTGCTGAGCTCGATCACCGCGTTGAATTGGGCGACGCTGTCGCCCTGCAGCATCGATTTTTCGACTTCGGCCACCCGGGCCACGGCGTTGTCGGCGGTGGCGCCGAGCTTGCCGCGGGCGTCTTCGCGCAGGGCGGTGGCTTGGGTCATGTCGGCGAAGGCGCGCTTGTACTCGGCCACGGCGGCCAGCTGCTGGTCGATCATCGCCACGTCGGCCGGTTGCTCGATCAGTCCGCGGGCGGTCTGCAGGCCGCTGTCGAGCTTGCCGAGCAGGTCGTTGACGGCGCCGGGGCCTTGTTCGCCGCGGCGCATCTCATAGTCCAGGCGGGCCAGGCGCAGGTCCTTGGTCAGCTCGTTCAGGCTGGAGATGAAGCCGAGCTTGTCGCCCCGGCTGATGATGCCGCTCATGCCGGTCCAGCCGGTCACGGTGATCAGCAAGGTCAGCAGCAGCACCAGGCCGAAGCCGATGCCCAGCTTGCGTTTGACGCTGACGTTTCCAAGATTCTCGGCTAACCAACGGTACATGCGACGACTCCCCTCGGACCACTAATTGGACTTATGGAGAGTGTATCGGCGGCGTGATGGCATTCTGTAACGCGATTTGTCCGCAGCGAGGGATCCTGGGGTGAGGGCGCTTGTTCCCTCACCACGGGCTTGAGCGGTTTGCGGCCGTCAGAACAGCCGGGCGAGCAGCGCGGTGACGGCGGTTTCGACCCGCAGGATGCGGTCGCCCAGCTGCACCGGTTGCAGCCCGGCCTTGTTCAGCAGGTCGATTTCGTAGGGGATCCAGCCGCCTTCCGGGCCGATGGCCAGGGTGACCGGCTCGCTGAGCGCGCGGGGGCAGGGCGGGAAATCGCCTGGATGGCCCACCAGGCCGAGGGTGCCGTCGGCGATCGCCGGTAGCCGATCCTCGACGAACGGCTTGAAGCGCTTTTCGATGATGACCTGCGGCAACACGGTGTCCCGGGCCTGTTCGAGGCCCAGGATCAATTGTTCGCGGATCGCGTCGGGTTCCAGGAACGGGGTCTGCCAGAAGCTTTTCTCGACCCGGTAGCTGTTGACCAGGATCACCTTGGGCACGCCCATGGTCGCCACGGTCTGGAACACCCGGCGCAGCATCTTCGGCCGGGGCAGGGCCAGCACCAGGGTCAGCGGCAGCTTGGCCGGCGGCGGCTGGTCGAGGCTGATCTGCAGCTCCGCCTCATTGGCGTCCAGGCGCAGCACCTGCGCCGAGCCCATCAGCCCGCCAACGCGCCCCACCCGCAGGCTGTCGCCGACTTCCGAACGGTGGACCTCCTGCATGTGGGTCAGGCGGCGGTCGCGCAGCACGACGCGGTCGGCCGCAATGAAATCGGCCTCTTCGAGCAGCAGCAGGTTCATGGCTGGGTCGCTGGCGGCTGGTCGTTGTGGTCGTCGGCGGTCTCGTCCGGGCGTTCGCGCTTGCTCACCAGGCTGCCGAACAGGATGCCGACCTCGAACAGCATCCACATCGGCACGGCCAACAGGGTCTGGGAGAAGATGTCCGGCGGGGTGAGGATCATGCCGACCACGAAGCAGCCGATGATCACGTACGGGCGGATCTTCTTCAGGTACTTGACGTCGACCACGCCGATCCACACCAGCAGCACCACGGCCACCGGGATCTCGAACGCCACGCCGAAGGCGAAGAACAGCGTCATGACGAAATCGAGGTAGCTGGTGATGTCGGTCATCATCTCGACGCCGGCCGGGGTGGCCGAGGCGAAGAACTTGAAGATCAGCGGGAACACGAAGAAGTAGGCGAACGCCATGCCGGTGTAGAACAGCAGGATGCTGGAGATCAGCAGCGGCACCGCGACGCGTTTCTCATGCTTGTACAGGCCCGGCGCGATGAAGCCCCAGATCTGGTGCAGGATCACCGGGATCGCCAGGAACAGCGAGACCATCATCGTCAGCTTCAGGGGCGTCAGGAACGGCGACGACACGTCGGTGGCGATCATCGTCGCGCCGGCCGGCAGGTACTGGCGCAGCGGCGTCGAGACGAAGGTGTAGATCTGCTGGGTGAAGGCGAACAGCCCGGCGAAGATGATGAAGATCGCCGCGACGCAACGCAGCAGACGGGTGCGCAACTCGGTGAGGTGCGAAACCAGCGGCATGTGCTGGTCGTTTTCGGGGAGATCGCTCATGGGGCTCGCGGTGGCAATGTCGGGTCATGAGGGGCCGGCGCGGTCGGCGCGGCAACTGGGGCAACGGGTTCGGCCGGGGCCGCTGCGGCGGCCGGCGCGGGTTCGGCTGGCGCTGGCGCAGGGGCCGCAGGTGTCGGCGCCGCAGGGCTGTGGATCGTCTGCCCGCCCACGTGCTCGACCGGCGTCGGTTCCTGCTGGACCGGCGTGAGGATCTTGCGAGCCTCCTGCTCCAGGGACAGGATGTGCTCGTTGTGCAGTTGCCGACGGATCTCGTCGGCACCGATCTCACGTTCAACTTCCTGTTTGATCGCGTTGAAGCTGCGCTTCAGGCGCCCGACCCACAGGCCGGCGGTGCGCGCAGCGCCCGGCAGGCGCTCGGGGCCCAGCACCAGCAGGGCGACGAGGCCGACGAGCAGCAGTTCAGAGAAGCTGATACCAAACATTAGTCAGTGCTCACACGTCTTTGCGGATCGGCTCTTCGACCTTCTGCGCCTGCACGTCGATGGTGTGCGGCGGGTTGGCCTGGGCGGTGGCTTGCGGCTGCACCGGCGGCACCGGTTGGGCAGGCGCGGCGCCCGGGTCGGCCGGTTTCTCGTCGTCGTTCATGGCCTTGCGAAAGCCCTTGATCGATTCGCCGACGTCGGTGCCCAGGTTCTTCAGTTTCTTGGTGCCGAACACCAGCACCACGACCACCAGAATGACGATCCAGTGTTTCCAGTCAAAAATGCCCATCTTGCAGCTCCTCTCTAATTGGTTTTCAGGCGGACGGACGCGAGGCTTTCTCGGCGTGTCCGGACAGGCCGAAGCGACGGTCCAGCTCATCCAGCACGGCCTGCGGATGCTGCCCCAGCTGGGCGAGCATGACCAGGCTGTGGAACCACAGGTCGGCGGTCTCGTAGATCACGTCGCTGCAGTCGCCGCTGACGGCGGCGTCCTTGGCGGCGATGATGGTCTCCACCGACTCTTCGCCGACCTTCTCCAGAATCTTGTTCAGGCCCTTGTGGTACAGGCTGGCGACATACGAGGTGTCGGCGGCCGCGCCCTTGCGCTCTTCGAGCACCTGGGCGAGGCGGGTCAGGGTGTCACTCATGTGTGTGTCCTGCGGCGGAATAGATGGCGTGCGGGTCTTTCAGGACCGGGTCGACCGTTTTCCAGTCGCCGTTCTCGAAGACGCGGTAGAAGCAGCTCTGACGGCCGGTATGGCAGGCGATGTCGCCGATCTGCTCGACCATCAGGATGATCACGTCGGCGTCGCAGTCCAGGCGCATCTCGTGCAGGGTCTGCACATGGCCGGACTCCTCTCCCTTGCGCCACAGCTTGCCACGGGAACGTGACCAGTAGATTGCACGGTTTTCCGCGGCGGTCAGCTCGAGCGCCTCGCGGTTCATCCAGGCCATCATCAGCACGCGTCCGGTCTTGTGATCCTGGGCGATCGCCGGCACCAGGCCATCGGCGTCCCACTTGATCTCGTCCAGCCAGTTTTTCATCTTCGACTCCGACAGCGAACCCCACGCTTCATTGGTCGGGTTCAGGCGTTCGAACAGTGTGCCAGCCGATCGCAGAACTGGCTATCGGCGAACGACCAGATACAAGCCCACTGCCACCATGATCCCGGCGGGCCAGTGCCCCAGTTCGTGCAGCGGACCGCCGGCGGCGAGGATCGTGCCGCCCGCCAGGTGGGCGCTGCCGAGCAGGCGCAGGAACCAGTCGTCCTTGCGCTTTTTCCAGGGCGGCGGCGGGTCGCTGGCGTGGGGCTGGGACAGGCGCTCGAGCAGGTCGCGGGCCATGTTGGCCAGGTGCGGCAGCTGTTCGAACTGGCTCTGCACGTTGCCGATCAAGGCCTTGGGGCTCACGCGCTCGCGCATCCAGCGTTCGAGGAACGGCTGGGCGGTGTTCCACAGATCCAGCTCCGGATACAGCTGACGACCCAGGCCTTCGATGTTCAGCAGGGTCTTCTGCAGCAGCACCAGTTGCGGCTGGACTTCCATGTTGAAGCGCCGCGCCGTCTGGAACAGGCGCATCAGCACCTGGCCAAATGAAATATCTTTTAACGGTTTTTCGAAGATCGGTTCGCACACGGTGCGGATCGCCGCTTCGAATTCGTTGAGCTTGGTTTCCGCCGGCACCCAGCCCGAATCGATGTGCAGCTGCGCCACGCGGCGGTAGTCGCGCTTGAAGAAGGCGAACAGGTTGCGGGCCAGGTAGTCCTGGTCCTGCGGGGTCAGGCTGCCGACGATGCCGCAGTCGATGGCGATGTACTGCGGGCTCCATGGGTTGACCGTGCTGACGAAGATGTTGCCCGGGTGCATGTCGGCGTGGAAGAAGCTGTCGCGGAACACCTGGGTGAAGAAGATCTCAACGCCGCGTTCGGCGAGCATCTTCATGTCGGTGCGCTGGTCGGCCAGGGTCGCCAGGTCCGTCACCTGGATGCCGTAGATGCGCTCCATCACCAGCACCTTCGGCCGGCACCAGTCCCAATAGACCTGCGGCACATAGAGCAGCGGCGAACCGTCGAAGTTGCGCTTGAGCTGGCTGGCGTTGGCCGCCTCGCGCAGCAGGTCGAGTTCGTCGTAGATGGTCTTTTCGTAGTCGCTGACCACGTCCACCGGGTGCAGCAGGCGGGCATCGGCCGAGACCTTCTCGGCGGCGCGGGCGAGGATGAACAGCCACGCCAGATCCTGGGCGATCACCGGCTTGAGGCCCGGACGGATCACCTTGACCACCACCTCTTCGCCGGTCTTGAGCTGGGCGGCATGCACCTGCGCCACCGAGGCGGAGGCCAGCGGCTCGACGTCGAAGCGGCTGAACACCTCGTCGATCCTCTTGCCCAACTGCTCTTCGATCAGCCGCACCGACAGTTGCGAGTCGAACGGCGGCACCCGGTCCTGCAGCAGCATCAGTTCGTCGGCGATGTCTTCCGGCAGCAGGTCGCGGCGGGTCGAGAGGATCTGCCCGAACTTGATGAAGATCGGCCCCAGGTCCTGCAGCGCCAGGCGCAGGCGCGCGCCCCGGCTCAGCGCCAGTGGCTTGCGCGGGAACCAGCGCCACGGCAGCACATAGCGCAGGCCCAGCAGGAACCACGGCAACGGGAGTTCGAACAGCAGGTCATCGAGTCGGTAGCGGATCACGACGCGCTGGATGCGCAACAGACGGCGGACGGCAAGCAGCTTCATGCGTTATCGCTTGGGTCGAGGGATCGGGAAAGGCGCTCGAAACGCGCCTCGAGACGTTCCAGATCAAGCTTGATCCGGTCCAGTTCGCGGAACCGGGCTTCGGCTTCGCGCTGCCCGACGAGGGTGCGCGATTCTTCGGCCAGGTATTCGGCGAGGTTCTGGTTGAGGCTGGCGAAGCCTTGCCGGTACCAGCGGGCGCGGCTGCGCAGGTGGCCGCCGACCAGTTGCGTGGCGACGGGGCCGAGCCAGCGCGAGAGTTCGTACTCCCAGTCCAGCTCCAGGTCCTGCAGGATGCCCGCCAGTTCCAGCAGCACGCCGCTGTCGCCGTCGAGCTCGACCTCCGGCGCGTGCAGCACCGCGGTCTTGTCCTTGCTCAGGGCCAGCTTCACCAGGCTCGACGCCGGCGCACGCAGGGTGCAGTCGACGCCGGTCTCCCAGCGCGAGGCCAGCATCAGGCCTTCGTCGCTGGGCAGGATGAACAGTTGCAGCGCCGGGCTTGCGCAGTCGACGGCGATGACTTTGCCGGTCAGGTGCGCCAGGCGCGGCAGCGCGGTGCTGTCGAGACGCAGCACCCGGTTCAGGCCGGTTTCGACGCTGGCCAGCAGCCCGGTCAGCAGCATCAGGGCTTGATGCCGCGGTGCAGGGCGACGATGCCCGAGGTCATGTTGTGATAGGTCACGCGGTCGAAGCCGGCCTCGACCATCATCGACTTCAGGGTTTCCTGGTCCGGGTGCATGCGGATCGACTCGGCCAGGTAACGGTAGCTTTCCGCGTCGTTGGTGATCAGCTTGCCCATCAGCGGCATGAAGGCGAACGAGTAGGCGTCGTAGGCCTTGGACATCAGCGCGTTGGTCGGCTTGGAGAACTCCAGCACCAGCAGGCGGCCGCCGGGCTTGAGCACGCGCAGCATCGAGCGCAGGGCGTCTTCCTTGTGGGTCACGTTGCGCAGGCCGAAGGCGATGGTCACGCAGTCGAAGTGGTTGTCGGGGAACGGCAGCTTTTCGGCGTCGGCCTGGACGAACTCGACGTTGCCCGACACGCCCACGTCCAGCAGGCGGTCGCGGCCGACCTTGAGCATGGACTCGTTGATGTCGGCGAGCACCACCTGGCCGGTCGGGCCGACGAGGTGCGAGAACTTCTTGGTCAGGTCGCCGGTGCCGCCGGCGATGTCCAGCACGCGGTTGCCGCTGCGCACGCCCGACAGCTCGATCGCGAAGCGCTTCCACAGGCGATGCATGCCGCCCGACAGGAGGTCGTTCATCAGGTCGTACTTGGCGGCCACGGAGTGGAACACCTCAGCGACCTTTTCGGCCTTCTGGCTTTCCGGGACGTTCTTGAAGCCGAAGTGGGTGGTGGGTTCGGCATCGCTGCCTTTGCGCTGATCAGTCATATCGCTGTCACCAAAAGAGAATGCGCGACATTCTAATCCCCAAGCCATGCTTTGTCTTGGAATGGCTCAAGGTAAGATGGGCGACCCTCGGGACGATTTGCCGCAGCCGCGGTCAGGATCTGCCGACAAGCCTTCATCAATCAGGAGTCATCCGATGGCCCGAATCAGTGTTGAACGTGCCCATAGCCTGGGCAAGGACGCCGCCCGCGAGAAAGCCGACAAGCTGGCGCAGAAACTCTCCGACCAATACGGCCTGGAGCCGCAGTGGTCGGGGGACACCCTGAACCTCAAGCGCTCCGGCGTGAAGGGCGAGGTGCATGTGGCGGAGGATTCGATCCGCGTCGACGTGGAGCTGGGCATGGTGATGTCGGCCATGAGCGGCATGATCAAGGCCGAGATCGAGAAGGCGCTGGACAAGGCGCTGGCCTGATCCCGACCTTTGCGGTGAACGGATAATCCTGTGGGAGCGGGCTTGCCCGCGAAGAGACCGGTGCATCCGCAAGATTTCTTGTGGCAGGAACATGGTCTTCGCGGGCAAGCCCGCTCCCACAGGTACCGTGTCACGTTCACCTGCTTTATGTCAGTTGTTAGGGTGCCGTTTCTAATTTTTCTCCCTACTTTGTGCCTGAGCCCGACACTCGTCCGGGCAGTTCCTCAAACCTTCTGCGCGTGAGGTGCACCATGGCCAAAGTCATTTTGAAGAAAAAAATCGACGCTTCGACTTCCGCTCTGAGCGACGTCAAATCCTATGCCCGCAAGATCTGGCTGGCAGGCCTGGGTGCCTACGCCAAGGTCGGCCAAGAGGGCAGCGACTACTTTCAAGAGCTGATCAAGGCCGGTCAAGCGGTTGAAAAGAAAGGCAAAAAAGCCGTCGCCGAAAAACTCGAAGCGGCCAACGCCGAGATCGATGAGGCCAAGGGCGAAGTCAGCACCTTCAAGGGCCGGGTCGAAGTGCAGCTCGACAAGGTCGAGAAGGCGTTCGACACACGCGTCGCCAGTGCCTTGAATCGCATCGGCATTCCGTCTAAACATGACGTTGAGGCACTCTCTGCTAAGCTCGATGAGCTGACGGCATTGCTCGAACGCGTCGCGCGTAAATCTTAAGGAGAACGGGATGGCTGGCAAAAAGAACACCGATAAAGAAGGCAGCTCGTGGATCGGGAAGGTCGAAGACTACTCCCGCAAGATCTGGCTGGCAGGCCTGGGCGTGTACTCGAAGATCGACACTGACGGCAGCAAGCTCTTCGAGTCACTGGTCAAAGACGGCGAAAAGGCCGAGAAGCTCACCAAGTCGGCGGTCGGCAAGAAAGTCGACGCCGCCAAGGATTCCGCTTCCTCGGCAAAATCGCGCATCAGCGGCGTGAAAGACCGCGCGCTGGGCAAGTGGGACGAACTGGAAGAGGCTTTCGACAAGCGCCTGAACAGCGCGATTTCGCGCCTGGGCGTGCCGAGCCGCAATGAGGTCAAGGCCCTGCACAGCAAGGTCGAGACCCTGACCAAGCAGATCGAGAAACTCACCGGTCTGAAAACCCAGCCTGTGGCCAAGACCGCAGCGGCCAAGCCGGCTGCGAAGCCTGCCGCCAAACCACTGGCCAAGGCTGCCGCCAAACCGGCCGCCAAGCCTGCGGCGAAAACCGCAGCGGCCAAACCGGCTGCGAAAGCGGCGGCCAAACCCGCTGCCAAGCCTGCCGCAAAACCTGCGGCGAAAACCGCTGCCGCCAAGCCAGCCGCCAAACCGGCTGCCGCGAAGAAACCGGCAGTGAAAAAACCGGCCGCACCGAAAGCTGCAGCGCCGAAACCGGCCGCCGCCAAGCCTGCGACCCCGGCCGCTCCGGTCAGCGCGTCGAACTCCGCCGCCGCTCCGGCATCCGCCGTGACCCCGACTGCCGCACCGACCCCGTCGGCGCCGTCCAGTCAGTCCTGATCCTCAGGGCCCAAGAAAACGCCCGGCCTGTGAAGGCCGGGCGTTTTTGTTTGTGGTCCTGTCTATCCAGAACGCTGCCTTACCCTTTTGATCCTGCCCGGCAGCGCCCTTGCCGACGCCATCGCCAGCAGGCTGGCTCCCACAGTGTCATGTGGCATCACCGGCCCCAGCAGGCTCGCTCCCACAAGGGAGATGCAATGGTCACTCGTGCTCTTCGAGGTACTGCAGCGCGAAGCGCTCCGTCGCCGCCTTGATCGGCGGCAGCAGGTGCGGCGCCACCAGCATCATGATCTGGTACACCACCAGCCGCACCTCGCCCTCGCGGTCGAGGATCCGCTGGTAGTCCAGGGAAAACAGCAAGGTCAGGGTGATCTGCTCTACCAGTTGCCCCAGGGCCTGGGTGTCGCTGACCAGCAGCCCCTGCGCCTTCAGGCGCGCCAGCAAGGACGCCAGCGTGCGCTTGAGGACATTGAGCAGGTTGCGGATGCCCTTGGCCAGCTTCGGCAGGCGTCCGGACAGGTTCGACAGGTCCTGGAACAGGAACCGGTAGAGCGCCAGGCGCTCGACGATCAGGTGCAGGAACAGCCAGTAGTCCTCCGGTGCCAGCTCGACGTCGGCGGGCGGGTCGAGCAACGGCGCCAGTTCGCCCTGGAAGCGTTCGAACAGCCCGAGGATCAGCGGCTCCTTGCCGTGGAAGTGGTAGTAGAGGTTGCCGGGGCTGATCCCCATCTCGTTGGCAACCTCCATGGTGGAGACGTTCGGCTCGCCCTTTTCGTTGAACAGCTGCAGGGCACATTCGAGAATCCGGTCGCGGGTTTTCATCCAGTCTTCTTAAAAGGTTTCGGGGCGTCAGCGCACGCGCACGTAGGTGCCGGGTGCCGCTTCCATCGTTGGGTAGTCGGGGCTGCCGAGGGTCATCTGGGTCTCGCGCTGGGCGCCGGAGCGCTGCTGGATCCACTCCAGCCACTGCGTCCACCAGCTGCCGTCGACCTTTTTCGCGTCGTAGTACCAGGCGCGGGGGTCGCCGCTCAGCTTGCCGTTCTCGACGTAGTTGGCCTTCGGGTTGCCCGGCGGGTTGAGGATGCTCTGCACGTGACCGCTGTTGGACAGCACGAAGCGCCGCTCGCCGCCCAGCAGCAGGGTCGAGCGGTACACCGCGTCCCACGGCGTGATGTGGTCGTTCATGCCGGCCACGCTGAAGCTGTCGACCGTGACCTTCTGCAGGTCGATCGGCGTGCCGCACACCTCCAGGCCGCCGGGGTGGGTCAGCGGGTTGTGCTTGAAGAAGTCCAGCAGGTCGCCGTGGAACGCCGCCGGCAGGCGAGTGCTGTCGTTGTTCCAGTAGAGGATGTCGAACGGCGGCGGCGCCTTGCCCAACAGGTAGTTGTTGACGAAGTAGTTCCAGATCAGGTCGTTGGGGCGCATCCAGGCGAACACCTTGGCCATGTCGCGGCCGTCGAGCACGCCCCGCTGGTAGGAACGGCGCTTGGCCGCCTCGAGGGTCTGCTCGTCGGCGAACAGCGTCGCCGGCGTGTCGAACTGGCTGTCGAGCAGGCTCACCAGGTAAGTGGCGCTGGAAACCCGGCGCAGTTGCCGCTTGGCCTGCAGGTGGCCCTGCAGGGCGGCGATGGTGAGGCCGCCGGCGCAGGCGCCCATCAGGTTGACGTCGCGGGCGCCGGTGATCGAGCGGCAGACGTTCATCGCTTCCTCCACCGCCTCGACGTAGGTCGACAGGCCCCACTCGCGGTGGCGCACGTCCGGGTTGCGCCAGCTGATCATGAAGGTCTGCAGGCCGTTCTTGAGGGCGAACTGGACGAAGCTGTTGTGCGGGCTCAGGTCGAAGATGTAGTACTTGTTGATCTGCGGCGGCACCACCAGCAGCGGCTTGGCGTACTGTTTCTCGCTCATCGGCCGGTACTGGATGAGCTCCAGCATTTCGTTGCGAAACACCACGGAGCCGGTGGTGGTGGCGACAGTCTTGCCGATCTCGAACGCCTGCTTCGACACTTGGCGCGGAAGGCCGTCGTTGTGCAGCAGGTCGTCGATCAGGTGGCCCAGGCCCCGTACCAGGCTCTGCCCGCCGGAGTTGAACAGCTCCTTGACCGCCAGCGGATTGAGCAGGGTGTTGGAGGGCGCCACGGCGTCGTTGAGCAGGCTGAAGGCGAACTGCGCGCGGGCGCGGTCGTCTTCGCTCATGCTGCTCTCGTCGATCCAGCTCTTGACCTGTTTCTGCCAGCTCAGATAGGCCTGAAGACTGCGCCGGTAGAACGGATTGAGGCTCCAGGCCGGATCGCTGAAGCGGGTGTCCTGCGCGTTGATCGGGTGCAGGGTCTCACCGAGCAGGACGCGGCCCAGCTGGCTTCCTAGCCTCAAGGCATGGCGTGCGCTGTGGATCGGGTTGCGCAGGCCATGGGCCGCGACGCTGCGCAGGGTCGAGATCAGATCCCGGCCGCGCAGCCCGGTCATCGCGCTTTGTGCATTGATGAACACGGCGGGGCTGGGCACCACGCCGGTCGCTGGTTTGTCGCGCATGAGTCAACACTCCTTCGTCTTCAGGCCAAACACAAACACACCGAACCAGAGAACCATAGACGCTGTTGCGGATTGTTGCCTGCGCGGCGTCCTGCCACACACCTTCCATAAAACGTGCCGGATCGGTCATGCCCCCGGCGATGCCGGATGCGGATGCATCACCGCACGCTGACGTTCCTCCTCCAGGAATTTCATGATGATCGGCGCCACCGCTTCGGCCCGGGTGATCAGGAACAGGTGGCCGTCGTCGATGATGTGCAGCTGGGCGTTGGGGATCCGCCAGGCGAGCATGCGCATGTTGATCAGCGGGATCAGCGGGTCGTCGTCGCCGGCCAGCACCAGGGTCGGCTGATGGATCTTGTGCAGCCAGTGGATGCTGGTCCAGCCCAGGCCCGCGAACAGTTGCCAGTAGTAGCCCAGCTTGCCCGCCGAGCGCACCTTGGCCGCGTGGCTGGCGGCGAGGGTCGGGTCGCGGCGGAACGAGCCGCCGTAGATCAGCGGCGCGATGCGGATCACGTGGGACGGCTGGATGTAGCGGCGCGGGCTGGCCATCATCCACAGCACCTTCGGCTTGCCCGGCACCATGAAGGCACCGGCGGCGGTGGCCGCCAGCACCAGTTTCTTGCAGCGCTCGGGGTAGTCGTGGGCGAACTGCTGCGCCAGGGCGCCGCCCCACGACACGCCGATCGCGTTGACCTGGCCGTAGTCGAGGTAGTCGAGCATCCGTGCGGTGAGTTTCGCCAGCCCGGCGAACCGGTACGGCCGGCTCGGCGTCGAGGAACCGCCGACGCCGGGCACGTCGAAGGCGATGACCTCAAGATCCGGATCCAGCGCCGCGACAAAGGGAAACACCAGCTCCAGGTTGGCGCCGATGCCGTTGAAGATCAGCAAGGGCGTCAAGTGAGGCTTGCCGGGGCGCACCGCGGTGCGGATGGTCTGGCCATCCAGGTCGACGGTGCGGAAGATGAACGGGTGCGGCATGCTCAGGCCCTGTGGCTATTGGGTTCACCCCCGCCCCGCAGGGTGGGGCGGGGGGTGTCGGTTACCGCTCGTGCACGTAAGTGCCCGGCGACGCTTCGCCCGCCGGGTACGCCTTGTTGCCCAGCTTCGCCGGGGCCTTCTTCAGTTCGCCCGAACGCTGGGCCTGCCACGCCTGCCAATGCAGCCACCAGGAGTCGGTGTGCTTGGTCGAGTTCTCCTGCCAGTCATCGGCGTCGTCGGCCATTTCGCTGTTGGTCATGTAGCGCGCCTTCGGGTTGCCCGGCGGGTTCAGGATGCTCTGGATGTGGCCGCTGCTCGACAGCACGAACTCGACCTTGCCGCCGAACAGCTGCGCCGACTTGTAGCAGGACTTCCACGGGGTGATATGGTCGTTGGTGCCGGCCAGGGAGAAGATGTCGGCGGTGACCTGCTTGAGGTCGATCGGCGTGCCGCACACTTCCAGTGCGTCGGGGCGGGTCAGCGGGTTGTTTTTGAACATTTCGATCAGGTCGCCGTGGAACGCGGCCGGCAACCGTGTGGTGTCGTTGTTCCAGAACAGGATGTCGAACACCGGCGGCTCGTTGCCGAGCAGGTAGTTGTTCACCCAGTAATTCCAGATCAGGTCGTTGGGGCGCATCCAGGCGAAGACCTTGGCCATGTCCTTGCCTTCCAGCACGCCGGCCTGGTACGAGTGGCGCTTGGCGGTCTCCAGCGTCTGTTCGTCGACGAACAGGGCGACGTCGGTGTCCAGGGTGGTGTCGAGCACGCTGACCAGCAGAGTCAGGGCATTGACCTTGTTCTCGCCGATGGCCGCGTAGTGGCCCAGCAGGGCGGTGCAGGTGATGCCGCCGGAGCAGGCGCCGAGCATGTTCACGTCTTTGCTGCCGGTGATCGCGGTGACCACGTCCACCGCTTCCTTGAGGGCTTCGATGTAGGTCGACAGGCCCCACTCGCGCTGTTCCTTGGTCGGGTTGCGCCAGCTGACGATGAAGGTCTGCACGTTGCTGCGCAGGCAGAATTTGGCCAGGCTCTTGTCCGGGCTCAGGTCGAACACGTAGAACTTGTTGATCTGCGGCGGCACCACCAGCAGCGGTCGCTCGAACACCTGCTCGGTGATCGGCTTGTACTGGATCAGTTCCAGCACGTCGTTGCGAAACACCACCGCGCCTTCGGACACGCCCAACGTCTTGCCGACCTCGAACGCGCCCATGTTGACCTGGCTCGGCATGCCGCCGTTGTGCACCAGGTCCTTGGCCAGGTGCGAGAGGCCGTCGAGCAGGCTCTTGCCGCCGGTCTCGAAGAAGCGCTTGACCGCCGCCGGGTTCGCCGCGCTGTTGGTCGGGGCCATGGCTTCGGTCATCAGGTTGATCACGAAGTGCCCGCGCGCGATGTCCTTGGGCGAGAGGCTGCTGTCGTCGATCCAGTCGTGGAGTTCCTTGCGCCACGCCAGGTAGGTTTGCAGATAACGGCGGTAGAGCGGGTTCTGGCTCCAGGCCGGATCGACGAAGCGACGGTCGTCGCCGGCAGGCTGCAGTTCGGATTTGCCGAACAGCACGTTCTTGAGTTCAAGGCCGAAATGGGCGACATGCTTGACGCTGTGTATCGGTTGCCGGATGGCCTGGGTCAGCACCATGCGGGCGGAGGCCAGCAGATCCTTTCCGCGCAGCCCGACGACGGGATTGAGCCCCAAGGTGTTTTCCGAGGCTTGGTACTTCAGGTCATCGTTGTTCTTGTTACTCATCTACGACGCTCCATTGTCCTGAGACGAGTACCCGGTCCTCACTGTGCAGTCTTACAGCCGGTGCCAGGTACTGCCGCTCGGGTGACCGTTGATTCTGCAGGGCAGATCTGCAGTGCACGGAACACTGCAGGGAACTTGCCAGTTCCATTGGTTACCCGAGATTGGTTTTTTTCGCAAGCGGGCCAGTCCTCGGCCGCACAAGCGGAGCATTCAAACAGATGAATTTAGAAAATGCCCTCTAAACCGCCCGAGGCACGGGCTAGAGCATCAGCTTGACGACGGACTCGTCCGGGTCGCGGGATTTGCCGGCGGCTTTGAGTTCGTCCAGGTAATCGGCCCAGAGTGCGTCATAACGTCGCCCCAGTTCGTACAGGTATTCCCAGGTGAACAGTCCGCTGTCGTGGCCGTCGTCGAAGGTCAGTTTCAGTGCGTACTGACCGGCCGGTTCCACCTTGGTCAGGCCGACGTGGAGCTTGCCGTACTGCAGGATCGGTTTGCCGTGGCCCTGGACCTCGGCGGAGGGGGAGTGCACGCGCAGGAACTCTGCGGGCAGGGTGAACGATTCGCCGGACGCGTAGGCGAGCGTCAGGGTCTTGGAGGCTTTGTGCAGTTTGATGTCGGTGGGCAGCATGACCGGGTATCCGTCTGGTGCGGAACCTTGTGGGAGCGAGCCTGCTCGCGGTGGGGCGGCACATTCAACCCAGAGGTTGTCTGAACCGCCGCCATCGCGGGCAGGCTCGCTTCCACCGTTCCGCTACATCTGTAAGGGTGGCTTACAGGATATAACGGGACAGGTCTTCGTTCTGCGCCAATTCGCCCAGGTGGCTGTTGACGTAGTCGGCGTCGATCAGGATCGGCTTCTCGTCGTGGGCGCTGGCCAGGTCGCCGGCGCTGAACGACACCTCTTCGAGCAGGCGCTCGAGCAGCGTGTGCAGGCGACGGGCACCGATGTTCTCGGTCTTCTCGTTGACCTGCCAGGCGATCTCCGCCAGGCGCTTGATGCCTTCGGGCTGGAACTGGATGTTCAGGCCTTCGGTCTTGAGCAGCGCGCAGTACTGCTCGGTGAGCGAGGCGTGCGGTTCGCTGAGGATGCGCTCGAAGTCTTCCGGGCTCAGGGCCTTGAGCTCGACGCGGATCGGCAGGCGGCCTTGCAGCTCCGGCACCAGGTCGCTCGGCTTGCTCAGGTGGAACGCGCCGGAGGCGATGAACAGGATGTGGTCGGTCTTGACCATGCCCAGCTTGGTGTTGACGGTGCAGCCTTCGATCAGCGGCAGCAGGTCGCGCTGCACGCCTTCGCGGGACACGTCGGCGCCGCCGACGTTGCCGCGCTTGGCCACCTTGTCGATCTCGTCGATGAACACGATGCCGTGCTGCTCGACCGCCTCCAGGGCCTTGGCCTTGAGTTCCTCTTCGTTGACCAGGCGCCCGGCCTCTTCGTCGCGCACCAGCTTCAGCGCTTCCTTGACCTTGAGCTTGCGGGCCTTCTTCTTGCCCTTGCCCATGTTGGCGAACAGGTTCTGCAGCTGGTTGGTCATCTCTTCCATGCCCGGCGGCGCGGAAATGTCGACGCCCATGGCTTCGGCCACTTCGATCTCGATTTCCTTGTCGTCCAGCTGGCCTTCGCGCAGGCGCTTGCGGAACAGCTGGCGGGTGTTGGAGTCCGGGGTCGGCGCGTCGTCGCTGTTGAAGCCCATGCGCGCCGGCGGCAGCAGGGCGTCGAGGATGCGCTCTTCGGCGGCGTCTTCGGCGCGGTGGCGCACGCGGGTCATCTCCTGCTCGCGCAGCAGCTTGATCGCGGCGTCGGCCAGGTCACGGATGATCGATTCGACGTCGCGGCCGACATAGCCGACCTCGGTGAACTTGGTCGCTTCGACCTTGATGAACGGCGCGTTGGCCAGCTTGGCCAGGCGACGGGCGATCTCGGTCTTGCCGACGCCGGTCGGGCCGATCATCAGGATGTTCTTGGGGGTCACTTCAACGCGCAGCTCTTCAGGCAGCTGCATGCGGCGCCAGCGGTTGCGCAGGGCAATCGCGACGGCGCGCTTGGCATCGTCCTGGCCGATGATGTGGCGGTTGAGTTCGTGGACGATTTCGCGGGGAGTCATGGACATGGTGATTGACGGTCCTCAAGCAGAAACGAGCTGTGGCGCAGGGCGCGGCAGGCTCATTCAGCGAGATCCTGCTCCTCAATGGTCTGGGTGTGGTTGGTGAAGACGCAGATGTCGCCGGCGATGCCGAGGGCGGTCTCGACGATTTCGCGGGCCGACAGGTCGGTTTTCTTCAGCAGGGCGCTGGCGGCGGCCTGGGCGTAGGCGCCGCCGGAACCCATGGCGATCAGGCCGTCTTCGGGTTCGACCACGTCGCCGTTGCCGGTGATGATCAGCGAGGCGTCCTTGTTGGCGACCGCGAGCATCGCTTCGAGGCGGCTCAGGGAACGGTCGGTGCGCCATTCCTTGGCGAGTTCGACGGCGGCGCGGATCAGGTGGCCCTGATGTTTTTCGAGCTGGCCTTCGAAGCGTTCGAACAGGGTGAAGGCGTCGGCGGTGGCGCCGGCGAAACCGGCGATGACCTGGCCGTGGTACAGGCGGCGAACCTTCTTCGCGTTGCCTTTCATCACGGTGTTGCCGAGGGAAACCTGGCCGTCGCCGCCCATGACGACTTTGCCGTGGCGGCGGACTGAAACGATGGTGGTCAAGGGAAGAGTCTCCACGCAGCGGGGCGAAAATGCCTTATGCACACCCATATGGGGGTGGAGGACGGTATTTCAACTGCGGGGGTGGCGAGGGGACGAGCGGTGGGCGCGGCTGTGGCGAGGGTGTTCGCTCCCTCCCGCCGCAAGTCCTGGGATCCTGGCCTGTCTGAAGCGCAGGATCCGCAGGGTTCGGGGGCGCTTGGCGCCCCGTCGGGAGCCAGCGCCCTCGCCGCAACGTGCCGGGTCAGCGGCTCTGGCGTTGTTGTAACAGCAAGTTGCTGAAGCCGCTGCCCGCCAACTGCTTCTGTGCGGTGGTCAGTTGCTCACGGTTGCTGAACGGGCCGACCAGCACGCGGTACCAGGTCTCGTCCTTCACCGTGCCGGACTCCACCGACACCGCCTGGCCCAGCAGGATGATCTGCGCCCGCACCTTGTCGGCGTCGGCTTCCTTGCGGAACGAACCGGCCTGGAGGAAGAACTTGGTCACCGGCGCCGCCTTCGCCACCGGCGGGGCCGGCGGCGGCGTGATGCCGGCCAGCGCCGCCTGGGCCCGCGCGGTGTCGATCTTCGCCGCTTCCGCCGGGGTCACCGGGGTGGTCGGGATCGCCGGCACCTGCGGCGTCGGCAAGGTTTTCTCCGGTACGGCGTCCGGCGGCACGATCACTTCCGATTCCGGCAGCAGGGTGTAGAAGTCGTACTTCGGCTTCACCGGTTGCGTCGGGCTCGGAGGCGTCTTGTTGGCCTCGGCGATCTTGGTGGCCTTCTGCTGTTGCTGCTGCTCGACCTTCTCGCGCTTGACCGTGTCGCTGCCCTTGCCCGGCTCCAGTTTCATCAGGAACACGATGAACGCACCGACCGTCAGGCCGATGGCCATCCACAGCCAGCCCGGAATCGGTTGCTTGGCCGGGGCCTGGTAGCGGCTGGCGCCGCGCTTGGGGGCGGGTTTTTTCTTGGCAGCCAACTTACATGCGCTCCAGGGTTTCCAGGCCCAGCAGTTCCAGGCCTTGCTTGAGGGTACGGCCGGTCAGCGCGGCCAGGCGCAGGCGGCTTTGCATCTGCGCCGGGGTGTCGGCGGCGAGGATCGGGCAGTTCTCGTAGAAGCTGGAGAACAGGCCGGCGACGTCGTACAGGTAGGTGCACAGCACGTGCGGCGTGCCTTTCTCGGCCACGTTGTTCAGCACTTCGCCGAACTGCGCCAGCTTGGCCGCCAGTTCCTGCTCGTGCGCCGCTTCGAGGACGATCTGGCCGTCGACTTCGCTGAAGTCCTTGCCCAGCTTGCGGAACACGCCGGCCACGCGGGTGTAGGCGTACAGCAGGTACGGCGCGGTGTTGCCTTCGAAGTTGAGCATCAGGTCGAAGTTGAAGCTGTAGTCGCTGGTGCGGTGCTTGGACAGGTCGGCGTATTTCACGGCGCCGATGCCCACCACCCGGGCGATGTTGCGCAGTTCGTCCTCGGCCAGCGTCGGGTTCTTTTCCTTGACCAGGCTATAGGCGCGCTCGCGGGCCTCGGTCAGCAGGTCGATCAGCTTCACGGTGCCGCCGTCGCGGGTCTTGAACGGACGGCCGTCGGCGCCGTTCATGGTGCCGAAGCCCATGTGCTCCATCTCCATCGGATGGGTCACGAAACCGGCCTTGCGCGCCACGGCGAACACTTGCTGGAAGTGCAGGGCCTGACGCTGGTCGACGAAGTACAGCGCGCGGTCGGCGTTGAGCTTGCCGCTGCGGTAGCGCACGGCCGCAAGGTCCGTGGTGGCGTACAGGTAGCCGCCGTCGGCCTTGACGATGATCACCGGCAGCGGGTCGCCGTCGGCGTTCTTGAATTCGTCGAGGAACACGCACTGGGCGCCGTTGCTCTCCACCAGCATGCCGGCGGCCTTGAGGTCGTTGACCACGTTGATCAGGTCGTCGTTGTAGGCGCTCTCGCCCATCACGTCGGCCATGGTCAGCTTGACGTTGAGCAGCTCGTAGATTTTCTGGCAGTGCGACAGCGAGATGTCCTTGAACCGGGTCCACAGCGCCAGGCACTCGGCGTCGCCGGCCTGCAGCTTGACCACCAGGCCGCGGGCGCGGTCGGCGAACTCGGCGGACTCGTCGAAGCGCTGCTTGGCGGCGCGGTAGAAGTTCTCCAGGTCCGACAGCTCGTCGCTGGTGATCGGGTTTTCCTGCAGGTAGGCCATCAGCATGCCGAACTGGGTGCCCCAGTCGCCGACGTGGTTCTGGCGGATCACGTCGTCGCCGAGGAACTCGAGGACGCGGGCCACGCCGTCGCCGATGATGGTCGAGCGCAGGTGGCCGACGTGCATTTCCTTGGCCAGGTTCGGCGCCGACAGGTCGACCACGGTGCGCTGCGCAGGACCGGCCTTGCGCACGCCCACACGGGCGTCGGCCAGGGCGGCGTCAAGGCGGTTGGCCAGGGCCTGGGTGTTCTGGAAGAAGTTGATGAAGCCGGGGCCCGCGATCTCGGCCTTGGTGACGTTCTCGTCGGCCGGCAGGGCGGCGATGAGCTTTTCCGCCAGGTCGCGCGGCTTCATGCCCGCAGGCTTGGCCAGCATCATCGCGATGTTGCTGGCGAAGTCGCCGTGGGTCTTGTCACGGGCGTTTTCCACCTGGATCGCCGGCGACAGGCCTTCAGGCAACACACCTTCGTTGACGAGTTGGGTGAGGGCTTGCTGGATCAGCTGGCGAATGGTGTCTTTCATGGTCGTCTCTTTCGACCGCTGGCGCGGCGGCGCATCGGTGCGCGGGTGGAAAAACTGGGCATTATCCGTTGCGAAGACGGGCTTGCCAACCTTAGCAGGCAGGATGTGGATGTGCGGCGACAATTGCGCCGCGATTCCTTGTGGCAGAGGGCCGGCCGGCGATGGCGATCCGTCCGTCAGTACAGGTCCACCGGATCGACATCCAGCGACCAGCGCACCGCCCGCCCGCTCGGCATCTGCTCAAGGGCCAGCAGCCAACCGGCCAGCAGCCGGTGCAACGGAGCCCGCGCCGTCGCCTGCAGCAGCAATTGAGCCCGATAGCGCCCGGCCCGGCGCTCCATCGGTGCCGGCACCGGGCCCAGCAGTTCGATGCCGCCGAGGTTCTGCTCGGCCAGCATGCGTTCGGCTGCGCTGCACGCTTCGTCGAGAAAAGCTTCGGCCTGGCCCGGCTTGTGCGCCTCGGCGCGCAGCAGCGCCAGGTGGGCGAACGGCGGCAGGCCGGCGGCGCGGCGCTCGCTCAAGGCCTGCTCGGCGAAGGCGAAGTAGCCCTGTTCGGTCAGTTGCACCAATAAAGGATGGTCGGCGAGGTGGGTCTGGATGATCACCTTGCCCGGCTCCTCCGCCCGTCCGGCGCGGCCGGCCACCTGCACGATGAGCTGCGCCATCCTTTCGCTTGCGCGAAAGTCGCCGGAGAACAGGCCGCCGTCGGCGTCGAGGATCGACACCAGCGTGACCCGGGGAAAGTGGTGCCCCTTGGCCAGCATCTGGGTGCCGACCAGAATGCACGGCTGGCCTTTCTGGATGGTGGCGAACAGCTGGTTCATCGCGTCCTTGCGCGAGGTGCTGTCGCGGTCGACCCGCAGCACCGGGTAGTCCGGGAACAGGATCGCCAGCCGCTCCTCGGCCCGTTCGGTGCCGGCGCCCACCGGCCGCAGGTCGACCCGCTCGCACTTGGGGCACTGGCGCGGCACGCGCTCGACATGGCCGCAATGGTGGCAGCGCAGTTCGCCGTAGCGCTGGTGCACGGTCATCCGCGCATCGCAGCGCTGGCATTCGGACATCCAGCCGCAGTCGTGGCACAGCAGGGTCGGCGCGAAGCCCCGGCGGTTGAGGAACACCAGCACTTGCTGGCCGGCGGCGAGGGTCTGGCCGATGGCTTGCTGCATCGGGCCGCTGATGCCGCTGTCCAGCGGCCGGCTCTTCACGTCCAGGCGCAGGAAACGCGGTTGCTTGGCGCCGCCGGCGCGCTCGTTCAGGCGCAGCAGGCCGTAGCGGCCGGTGTAGGCGTTGTGCAGGCTTTCCAGCGAAGGCGTCGCGGAGCCGAGGACGATCGGGATGTTCTCCTGCCGTGCGCGCACCAGCGCCAGGTCCCGGGCGTGGTAGCGCAGGCCTTCCTGCTGTTTATAGGAGCCGTCGTGCTCTTCGTCGATGATGATCAGCCCCGGGTTCTTCATTGGGGTGAACAGCGCCGAACGGGTGCCGATGATGATGTCGGCCTCGCCGTCCCGGGCGGCGAGCCAGGCGTCGAGGCGGTCACGGTCGTTGACCGCCGAATGGAGCAGGGCGATGCGCGCGTTGAAGCGCTGCTCGAAGCGCGTCAGGGTCTGCGGACCGAGGTTGATCTCGGGGATCAGCACCAGGGCCTGCTTGCCGGCTTCGAGGGTTTCGCGGATCAGTTGCAGGTAGACTTCGGTCTTGCCGCTGCCGGTGACGCCGGCCAGCAGGAACGCGTGATAACTGTCGAAGCCGGCGCGGATCGCCTCATAGGCTGCGCGCTGTTCGGCGTTGAGCGGCAGCTCCGGCTGCGCCAGCCAATGCTCGTGGCGCACGCCCGGCGCATGGCGGCGCACCTCCACCTGCACCAGGTCCTTGGCCAGCAACAGGTCGAGGCTGTCCTTGTTCAGCATCAGTTTGCCCAGCAGCCCGTGGGCGACGCCGTGCGGATGCTGGGCCAGTGTGGCCAGGGCCTCCCGCTGGCGCGGGGCGCGGGCGATGCGCGGGTCGTCGAGGCTGGCGCCTGGGGCCGCCGACCAGAAGCGTTCCTGGCGGGCCTCGGCGGGCTCACCCTGGCGCAGCAGCACCGGCAGCGCCCAGTTCAGGGTGTCGCCGAGGCTGTGCTGATAGTACTGGGCCGTCCACAGGCACAGCTTGAACAGGGCCGGCGGCAGCGGTGCGCTGGCGTCGAGCAGGGCCAGCGCGGGCTTGAGCTTGTCCGCCGGCACGTCGCTGGTGTCGCAGACCTCCACCAGGATCCCGATCATTTCCCGCCGGCCGAACGGCACCCGCAGGCGCATGCCCGGCTGCAGACGGTCGCGCGGCACGCCGGCCGGAGCGCGGTAGTCGAACAGGCGGCGCAGGGGGGAGGGCAAGGCGAGGCGCAAGATGGCGTCGGGCACGCGGGGTCTCGATCGGCAGACTGATGAAAGGAGCGGTCGCGCACATGACCTGTGGGGCGTCGCCTATGGGGCGGGAGCCTAGCAGACGGTCGGTTCAAGGGACAGCTTGCGTGATCGGCAAGGTCTGGTAGAATCCGCGCCCTAATTCCGTGCGGTATTCAACAATCGTGTTGGGTGGCGGCACGCTAGCTGAGGAAAGCACCATGAAAGCCGATATTCATCCAAACTACGTTGAAATCGATGTTACCTGCAGCTGCGGTAACAAGTTCGTCACCCGTTCGACTCACGGCAAAGCTCTGCCGATCGACGTTTGCAACGAGTGCCACCCGTTCTACACCGGTAAGCAGAAGACTCTGGACACCGGTGGTCGCGTTCAGAAGTTCGCCGACCGTTTCGGTGCTTTCGGCGCGAAAAAGGCCTAAGGCCGCTCATTCTGGAAAACCTTCAAGGCTTTTCCGGTCTGATGAAAAAGGCGTCCCTTGCGGGCGCCTTTTTTGTGTCCGCGATTTGGCTGCCGGGCGCCCAGGCGTTCTGCCCGGCGCCCGGCGGATTGGCTGATGTCGCGGTGCAGCGTGTGGTGGACGGCGACACCCTGCGCCTGAGCGACGGGCGCAGCGTGCGGATGATCGGGCTCAACACCCCGGAGCTGGGCAAGCAGGGCCGCCGCGACGAGCCGTTCGCCGAGGCGGCGCGCCAACGCCTGGCGTCGCTGGTGGCCGACAGCGGCGGGCGCGTCGGCCTGCTGCCCGGCAAGGAGTCCAAGGACCGTTACGGTCGGACGCTGGCGCACGTTTTCAGCCGCGGCGGCGTCAATCTCGAAGCGCAAATGCTCGCTGACGGCCTCGGGTATCAGGTGGCGGTGGCGCCGAACGTGGATTTCGTCGCCTGCCAGCAGGCCGCCGAACGCCAGGCGCGACGGGCCGGGCGCGGCGTGTGGAAGCGCTCGCCTGTACTGAAAGCGGAGCAGATCGCCCGCTCGGGCTTTGCCGTGGTCAGCGGGCGTGTGAGCACGGTCCGACGCAATCGGGGCGCAATCTTGATCGAAATACAGGACGCGCTTGTACTGCGCGTTGCGCCCAATCTGCTAGACCGTTTCGACGGCGCGGCGCTGCAACGGCTGGAAGGCAGGCAGATCGAGGCCCGTGGCTGGGTGGTCGACCGCTCGCGGCGCGGCGGATCGTCGCCGGGACAGCCGCGCTGGCTGCTGCCGTTGACGGATCCGGCCATGCTGCAGCCTTCCCGCTGAAAAAAATTGTAGACATTTTTGCCGGTGATTGTGAACAGTCCAGCCCTTGCGGGCCGTGGCTCTTGGCCCAAAGTCGTAGGACAGCGCGCTTGACAGGGGTGACCGGCCAGTCTTGTGAGGACTTTGCGAGGCGCGTATCCTCGCTGACCAGTCTGTCCAACAGTAAAAAGCGGAATGCCAAAATGTCTGATCTGAAAACTGCCGCTCTCGAATATCACGCCAATCCTCGTCCAGGGAAGCTGAGTGTCGAGCTCACCAAGGCCACCGCCACCGCCCGCGACCTGTCGCTGGCCTACAGCCCCGGCGTAGCCGAGCCGGTACGCGAGATCGCCCGCGATCCTGAACTGGCCTACAAGTACACCGGCAAGGGCAACCTGGTTGCAGTCATTTCCGATGGCACCGCGATTCTCGGCCTGGGCAACCTCGGCCCGCTGGCCTCCAAGCCTGTGATGGAAGGCAAGGGCGTGCTGTTCAAGCGCTTCGCCGGCATCGACGTGTTCGACATCGAAGTCGACTCGGAAAGCCCGCAAGCCTTCATCGACACCGTCAAGCGCATCTCCATCACCTTCGGCGGCATCAACCTGGAAGACATCAAGGCACCCGAGTGCTTCGAGATCGAGCGCGCCCTGATCGAACAGTGCGACATCCCGGTGTTCCACGATGACCAGCACGGCACCGCCATCGTGACCGCCGCCGGCATGATCAACGCCCTGGAAATCGCCGGCAAGACCCTGGCCGACGCCAAGATCGTCTGCCTGGGCGCCGGCGCCGCCGCCATCTCCTGCATGAAGCTGCTGGTGAGCATGGGCGCCAAGGTCGAGAACATCTACATGATCGACCGCACCGGTGTGATCCACGCCGGCCGTGACGACCTGAACCAGTACAAGGCCGTGTTCGCCCACGCCACCGACAAGCGCACCCTGGACGACGCCATCGAAGGCGCGGACGTGTTCGTCGGCCTGTCCGGCCCGAACCTGCTGACTGCCGAGCAGCTCAAACGCATGGCGGCCAACCCGATCGTGTTCGCCTGCTCCAACCCGGATCCGGAAATCGCCCCGGAACTGGCCCACGCCACCCGCAACGACGTGATCATGGCCACCGGCCGTTCGGACTACCCGAACCAGGTCAACAACGTGCTGGGCTTCCCGTTCATCTTCCGCGGTGCCCTGGATGTTCGCGCCAAGCGCATCAACGAAGAAATGAAGATCGCCGCCGCCAACGCCCTGAAAGACCTGGCCAAGCTGCCGGTGCCGAAGGAAGTCTGCGCCGCCTACGGCGTCGACGCGCTGGAGTTCGGCCGTGAGTACATCATTCCGAAGCCGATGGACGCCCGCCTGATCACCGTCGTTTCCGACGCGGTGGCCAAGGCCGCCATCGAGACCGGTGTGGCGACCCTGCCGTATCCGAAGAACTACCCGCTGAAAAGCGTGGATGACGTGTTCAACGGCTAAGCCGTCGTAGCGCTTCAATCGAAGCCCCGGCTCGTGAGAGTCGGGGCTTTTTTGTGCCTGAGGGTTCTGTGCCGGCTTCACCGGCCCCATCGCCAGCAGGCTGGCTCCCACCGTTTTTTGCACTGTACCCACTCTGTGGGAACCAGCTTGCTGGCGATGAGACCAGTTCATTCACTGCAAATCCGACAGGTATAAAAAAAGCCCCGCACTTCTCGCGAAGGCGGGGCTCTTTTGGGGCTGCGATCAGAACAGATCGATCGGCGCCTGTTCGTCCGCCGGCAGCGGACTGCCCGGCACGGCGCCATTGCCGATCTCGTTGACCGACGGCGGTGTGTCTTCGGCCTTGAACAGCTCGAAGTACGCGCCCGGCGTGCTCGGCGAGGCGGCGCGGCCGCTGACCGGATCCACCCGCAGACTGAGGATGCCTTCCGGCTCCGCCTGGACATGCGGCGGCTTGTCCTTGAGGGCGGCGGACATGTAGTTCATCCAGATCGGCAGCGCCACGGTGCCGCCGAACTCCCGGCGGCCGAGGCTTTCCGGCTGGTCGAAACCGGTCCAGACCGTGGTCACGTAGTCTGCGTTGTAGCCGGAGAACCAGGCGTCCTTCGATTCGTTGGTGGTGCCGGTCTTGCCGGCGATGTCGCTGCGGCCCATGGCCAGCGCACGGCGGCCGGTGCCGAGCTTGATCACGTCCTGCAGCATGCTGTTGAGGATGTAGGTGGTGCGGCCGTCGACGATCCGTTCGGCCACCGCCGGCGTCTGCGGCGCCACGTTGCTGCCGGGGGCTTCGCCCGGTGTGGCGTTGACGGTGAACGACGGGGTGGCCGGGGCGGCGATGCCGTCGGTGGCCGCCGTGCCTTGAGGCACCGTCGGCGGGTTGGCGACGAACAGGGTGTCGCCGTTGCGGCTTTCGATCCTGTCGATGATGTACGGCGTGACCTTGTAGCCGCCGTTGGCGAAGGTGCTCCAGCCGGTGGCGATCTCCATCGGCGTCAGGGTCGCGGTGCCCAGCGCCAGGGACAGGTTCGGTGGCAGGTCCTGCTTGTTGAAGCCGAAGCGGGTGATGTAGTCGATGGTCTTGCCGACGCCCATCGCCTGCAGCAGGCGGATCGACACCAGGTTACGCGACTTGTACAGCGCTTCGCGCAGGCGGATCGGGCCGAGGAAGGTGTTGGTGTCGTTCTTCGGACGCCAGACCTTGTCCAGGTATTCGTCGACGAACACGATCGGCGCGTCGTTGACCAGGCTGGCGGCGGTGTAGCCGTTGTCCAGCGCGGCGCTGTAGACGAACGGCTTGAAACTCGAACCCGGCTGGCGCTTGGCCTGCATGGCGCGGTTGTAATTGCTCTGCTCGAAGGCAAAACCGCCGACCAGCGAGCGGATCGCGCCGTTCTGCGGATCCAGGGACACCAGCGCGCCCTGGGCCTGAGGAATCTGGCTGAACTTGAGCGAGTTGTTCGCCTGGCGCTGCACGCGCACCAGGTCGCCCACCTGCGCCACGTCCGATGGCTGGCGCGGGGCGGCGCCCATGCTGTTGGTGTTGAGGAACGGCCGGGCCCACTTCATGGTGTCCCAGGCGACGTGTTCTTCGCCGGTGCGGGTGAGCACCTGCAGGCCGTTCTTGTCGACCTGGGTGACGATGGCCGGCTCCAGGCTGCTGATGGTGCGCTGCTTGGTCAGCTCGTTGGCCCAGGCCTCGCGGGTCTTGCCGGGCAGGCGCGATTCGGGGCCGCGGTAGCCGTGGCGCTGGTCGTAGGTCATCAGGCCTTCATGCAAGGCGTTGTTGGCCATTTCCTGCAGGTTGCTCGGCACCGTGGTGGTGACGCGGAAGCCTTCGGTGTAAGCGTCGCTGCCGTAGCGACCGACCATTTCCGCCCGGGCCATTTCGGCGATGTACGGGGCGTTCACTTCCGGGGTCGGCACGTGGTAGCTGGCGTTCAGCGGCTCGTTGACGGCGGCGGTGTAGTCCGCCTCGGTGATCTTGCCCAGCTTGTACATGCGCCCCAGGATCCAGTCGCGGCGCTCCTTGCTGCGCGCCGGGTTGGCCAGCGGGTTGAAGCGCGACGGGGCCTTGGGCAGGCCGGCGATCATCGCCATCTGCGCCAGGCTGACCTCGCGGATCGACTTGCCGTAGTACACCTGCGCCGCGGCCTCGATGCCGTAGGCGCGGTTGCCCAGATAGATCTTGTTCACGTACAGCTCAAGGATCTCGTCCTTGGTCAGCTGCCGCTCGATCTGCAGGGCCAGGAGAATTTCGGTGGTCTTGCGCGAGAAGCTGCGTTCGCTGGTCAGGAAGAAGTTCTTCGCCACCTGCATGGTGATGGTGCTGCCGCCGGACTGGATATGGCCGCTCTTGAGCAGTTGGGTCGCGGCGCGCATCAGGCTGCTCGGATCGACGCCGTAGTGGTTGGCGAAGTTGTCGTCTTCAGCACTTAGTAACGCATTGATGAAATTGGGGGGAATGTCGGCGAAACGGATCGGCGTGCGGCGCATTTCGCCAAATTCTGCGATCAACTTGTTGTCGCTGCTGTACACCCGGAGCGGAATCTGCAACTGAATGCTTCTCAGCGCCTCCACAGATGGCAAACCCGGACTAAGGTAAAGGAACGCGCCGCTGAGACCTAAAAGCAGTCCGCAGAAAACGGCGACGATGGACCAACCGAAAAATTTCAGCAGACGAATCAAGGCTCTTGGACATCCAGGGCAAAGAATGAAATTGGCGACGGGCTTGCGGCGACATGCACGAAGGGCCCGCGCTGGCGGTAAAAGCGGAAAAAATCGCTGGGCATTATAAGCACTTTTCCGCTGGGGGCGTCATTTGCGCTTCTGTCAAGACGGGGCGAGGGAACGCAAGGCGCATAACGGAGTCCGTAAGTCACGGATAGTCATAGGGATTGGGCAGTGCCAGGACTCTTCAACAAAAAGACCAACACGCTGCTGGGGATCGACATCAGCTCCACGTCGGTGAAGCTGCTGGAGCTGAGCCGCCAGGGCGAGCGCTACCGGGTCGAGGCCTACGCGGTGGAGCCGTTGCCGGCGAACGCCGTGGTCGAAAAGAACATCGCCGAACTCGAAGGCGTCGGCCATGCCCTGTCCAGGGTGCTGGCCAAGGCGCGCACGGGGCTCAAGGGCGTGGCGGTGGCGGTGGCCGGATCGGCGGTGATCACCAAGGTCATCGAGATGGATGCCGGCCTGTCCGACGACGAGATGGAGAACCAGCTCCGGATCGAGGCCGATCAGTACATTCCCTATCCGCTGGACGAAGTCGCCATCGATTTCGAGGTGCAGGGCGTGTCGCCGCGCAACGCCGAGCGGGTCAACGTGCTGCTGGCGGCCTGCCGCAAGGAGAACGTCGAAGTCCGCGAAGCCGCCCTGGCCCTGGCGGGACTCACGGCGCGGGTGGTGGATGTCGAGGCCTATGCCCTGGAGCGCTCGTTCGGCCTGCTCGCGACCCAGCTGGCGCAATCCCAGGAGCGCCTGACGGTCGCCGTGGTCGACATCGGTGCGACCATGACCACCCTGAGCGTCCTGCACAATGGCCGGATCATCTACACCCGCGAGCAACTGTTCGGCGGGCGCCAGCTCACCGAGGAGATCCAGCGCCGCTATGGCCTGACCTTTGAGCAGGCGGGGCTGGCGAAGAAACAGGGCGGCCTGCCGGACGACTATGTCGGCGAAGTGCTCCAGCCGTTCCGCGAGGCGCTGGTGCAGCAGGTGTCGCGTTCGCTGCAGTTCTTCTTCGCGTCCGGCCAGTACAATGCGGTCGACCATATCCTGCTGGCCGGGGGCACGGCATCGGTGCCGGGGCTCGACAGCCTGATCGAACAGCGCCTGGGCACGCTGACCCAGGTCGCCAACCCGTTTTCCGACATGGCGTTGAGCGGCAAGGTCAACGCCGGGGCGCTGGCCAGCGATGCGCCGGCCCTGATGATCGCCTGCGGGCTGGCGCTCAGGAGTTTCGACTGATGGCGCGGATCAACCTTCTGCCCTGGCGCGAGGAGCGCCGCGAAGAGCGGCGCAAGCGTTTCCTGCTGGCGTTGACCGGCGTGCTGGTGGGGTCGGTGGGCGCGGTGCTGATCGCCGACCAGATCATCGGCGCGGCCATCGAGCGGCAAACGTCGCGCAACGACTACATCGGCAAGCAGATCGCCTCGGTCGACGAGCGGATCAAACAGATCAGCGAACTCAAGGCCCGTCGCCAGCAACTGGTGGAGCGCATGCGCATCATCCAGGATCTGCAGGGCAACCGGCAGGTCAGCGGGCGGATCTTCGACCAGCTCGCCCGCACCCTGCCTGACGGGGTGTACTTCACCGACGTGAAGATGGTCGGCAAGACCTTGTCGATCAGCGGTGCGGCGGAGTCGAACAACCGCGTCTCCGACCTGATGCGCAACCTCGACGCCTCCGACTGGTTCGATGCGCCGGTCCTCAACGAAGTGAAGGCGACCACCGCCGGGCAGCTGGATCAGGCCAACACCTTTCAGCTGACCGTTCGCCAGACCCGGCCCAAGCTGGCGGAGGACGTCCAATGAAGCCGTCCGAATGGCTGGGCAGCCTGCGCAGCATCGACTTCAACGACCTGGACACCGGCAACATCGGCTCCTGGCCGACCGCGGTGAAGGGGCTGGCCGGCGCGTTGCTGATGGTGCTGGTGCTGGCGCTTGGCTACAACTTCTTCATCAGCGACCTGGAGAACCAGCTCGAGCTCAAGCGCGAGGAAGAGGCCACGCTGAAGGAGCAGTTCGCGACCAAGGCGCACATGGCGGCCAACCTCGAGCTCTACACCCGGCAGATGAAGGAGATGGAAAACTCGTTCGGCGTGCTGCTGCGTCAGTTGCCCAGCGACACCGAGGTGCCGGGCCTGCTGGAGGACATCACCCGGACGGGGCTCGGCAGCGGGCTCGAGTTCGAAGAGATCAAGCTGCTGCCGGAGGTGGTCCAGCAGTTCTACATCGAGCTGCCGATCCAGATCACCGTCACCGGCGGCTATCACGACCTGGCGACATTCGTCAGCGGCGTGGCCGGGTTGCCCCGGATCGTCACCCTGCACGATTTCGAACTCGCGCCGGCCAACCCCGAAGGCGGCTCGAAGCTGCGCATGAGCATCCTGGCCAAGACCTACCGCTACAACGACAAGGGACAGCCGCAAGACAAGGGGCCGACGCCATGAGCCCGATCCGGTGTTTCATTGCGCTTGCCCTGGCGCTGGGGCTGGGTGGCTGCGGGGGCGGCGACTTCAGCGACCTCGACGCGTACATGAACGAGATCCGCCAGCGCCCGCCCGGCAAGATCGAGCCCACGCCGGTCTTCCATGCCTATCCGACCTTCACCTACAGCGCAGCGAACCTGCGCAGCCCGTTCTCCCGCCAGGTGCGGGTCGACCTGGCGGGGCAGCGGCACGGCTCGCGCAATGTTCGGCCCGACCCCAACCGGGTCAAGCAGTACCTCGAAGGTTTCAACATCGAGCAGTTCGAGATGGTCGGCACGATTTCCAACGCCTCCGGCGCCTTCGCGCTGCTGCGCGGGGCGGGCGGGGTGCACCGGCTGAAGGTCGGCGACTACCTGGGGCGCAACGACGGTCGCATCGTCGCCATCAGCGCCTCCCAGGTCGATGTGGTCGAAATCGTTCCCGACGGCGAGGGCGCCTGGCTGGAGCGGCCGCGCACCATTCCTTTGAAAGAGCACTCATAGTGGAAGACGAACAATGAACAGGATTTTCGCAACCTTCGGTCTTTCGCTATGGATAGCGCTGCTGTCGCCGATGGTCGATGCGGCCACCCTCAAGGCCCTGGACGTGGCGGCGCTGCCGGGTGAGCGGGTCGAGCTGAAGCTGTCCTTCGACGGCCCGCCGCCGCAGCCCAAGGGCTACACCACCGATTCGCCGGCACGGATCGCCCTCGACCTGCCGGGCGTCTCCAGCCAGCTGGCGAACAAGACCCGTGACCTGGGCAGCGGCAATGCCCGCTCGGCCACGGTGGTCGAGGCCAAGGACCGGACGCGGATGATCATCAACCTGACCCAGCTGGTGCCCTACGACACCCGGGTCGAAGGCAACACGCTGTTCGTCGTGGTCGGCCAGGGCGCCCGCAAGGCTGCGCCCCGCACGGCGGCGGCCACATCGCGCCCCGTGCCGGCCGCCGCGCCGGCCAAGGCTTACGCCCCGACGGCCAGGGCCATCCGGGGCGTGGACTTCCAGCGTGGCACGGCGGGCGAGGGCAATGTGGTCATCGACCTGTCCGACCCGGCCATCGCCCCGGACATCCAGGAACGCGACGGCAAGATCGTCCTCAACTTCACCCGCACCCAACTGCCCGAACCGCTGCGGGTGCGCCTCGACGTCAAGGACTTCGCCACGCCGGTGCAGTTCGTCAGCTCCAGCGTCAGCGGCGACCGGGCGACCGTGACCGTCGAGCCCGTCGGCACCTACGAGTACTCGACCTACCAGACCGACAACAAGCTCACCGTCAGCATCCGGCCGATGACGGTCGATGACCTGCAAAAGCGCAACGCCGACCGCAACAGCTACAGCGGCGAGAAGCTTTCGCTGAATTTCCAGGACATCGACGTGCGCTCGGTGCTGCAGCTGATCGCCGACTTCACCAACCTCAACCTGGTGGCCAGCGACACGGTGCAGGGCGGGATCACTTTGCGTCTGCAGAACGTGCCGTGGGATCAGGCCCTGGACCTGGTGCTCAAGACCAAGGGGCTGGACAAGCGCAAGATCGGCAACGTGCTGCTGGTGGCGCCGGCCGATGAGATCGCCGCCCGCGAGCGGCAGGAACTCGAGTCGCAGAAGCAGATCGCCGAACTGGCGCCGCTGCGCCGCGAGCTGCTGCAGGTCAACTACGCCAAGGCGGCGGACATCGCCAAGCTGTTCCAGTCGGTGACCAGCGCCGAGGCGAAAGTCGACGAACGCGGGTCGATCACCGTCGATGAACGCACCAACAACATCATTGCCTACCAGACCCAGGATCGCCTCGACGAGCTGCGGCGGATCGTGGCGCAACTGGACATCCCGGTGCGCCAGGTGATGATCGAGGCGCGGATCGTCGAGGCCAACGTCGATTACGACAAGAGCCTGGGCGTGCGCTGGGGCGGATCGATCCGCAACAAGGGCAACTGGAACACCTCCGGCGTGACCAACGGCGCGTCCACCACCATCGGCACGCCGGGCAGCACCAGCACCAACACGCCGTTCGTCGACATGGGCACCACCGGCAACACCTCGGGGATCGGCATCGCCTTCATCACCGACAACGTGCTGCTCGATCTCGAACTGACTGCCATGGAGAAGACCGGCAACGGGGAAATCGTCTCCCAGCCGAAGGTGGTCACCTCCGACAAGGAAACCGCCAAGATCCTCAAGGGCACCGAAATCCCCTACCAGGAAGCCAGCTCCAGCGGCGCCACCTCGGTGTCGTTCAAGGAGGCTTCGCTGTCGCTGGAGGTGACGCCACAGATCACCCCGGACAACCGCATCATCATGGAGGTCAAGGTCACCAAGGACGAACCGGACTACCTGAACAAGGTGCAGGATGTGCCGCCGATCAAGAAAAACGAGGTCAACGCCAAGGTGCTGGTGAACGACGGCGAAACCATCGTGATCGGGGGCGTTTTCTCAAATACTCAAAGCAAGGTCGTAGATAAGGTGCCATTTCTTGGCGATGTGCCGTATCTTGGCCGCCTTTTCCGGCGTGATGTGGTCTCGGAGAAAAAATCCGAGCTGCTGGTCTTCCTCACTCCGCGTATCATGAATAACCAGGCGATTGCTGTGAGTCGTTGATTCTGTGCGAAATTTGATTCTTGTAGGCCCGATGGGCGCTGGAAAAAGCACCATCGGCCGGTTGCTGGCCAAAGAGCTGCGCCTGCCGTTCAAAGATTCCGACAAGGAAATTGAACTGCGCACGGGCGCCAATATCCCGTGGATCTTCGACAAGGAAGGCGAGCCCGGCTTTCGTGACCGCGAGCAGGCGATGATCGCCGAGCTGTGCGCGTTCGACGGCGTGGTGCTGGCCACCGGCGGGGGCGCGGTGATGCGCGACGCCAACCGCAAGGCCCTGCACGAGGGCGGGCGGGTGGTGTACCTGCACGCCTCCGTCGAGCAGCAGGTCGGGCGCACGTCACGCGACCGCAACCGGCCGTTGCTGCGCACCGCCGATCCGGAAAAGACCCTGCGCGACCTGCTGGCGATCCGTGACCCGCTGTACCGGGAGATCGCCGATCTGGTGGTGGAAACCGACGAGCGGCCACCGCGCCTGGTGGTGCTCGACATCCTCGACCGTCTGCAGCAGCTTCCGCCCCGTTAAAGCGCCGCCCGAAATGCGCTATCCTCGGCGTCCCGTCATGCCCGGGGGTGTGGCGGATGGCGTGCGGGCGACGTCATACCGGCTAAGACCGCGGACATCCGATAATTCAGCCATCTTCACTGTGGGGACACATGCAGACACTCAAGGTCGATCTGGGCGAGCGCAGCTACCCGATTCATATTGGCGAAGGTTTGTTGGACCGACCTGAACTGTTGGCTCCGCACATCCATGGGCGGCAAGTGGCGATCGTCTCCAACGAGACCGTGGCGCCGCTCTATCTTGAGCGTCTGACCCGCACTCTGGCGCCGTACTCGGTGATCTCGGTGGTGCTGCCAGACGGCGAGGCGCACAAGAACTGGGAAACCCTGCAACTGATCTTCGACGGCCTGCTGACCGCCCGGCACGACCGCCGCACCACCGTGATCGCCCTGGGCGGCGGCGTCATCGGCGACATGGCCGGTTTTGCGGCCGCCTGCTACCAGCGCGGCGTCGACTTCATCCAGATCCCCACCACGCTACTGTCCCAGGTCGATTCGTCGGTGGGCGGCAAGACCGGGATCAACCATCCGCTGGGCAAGAACATGGTCGGCGCGTTCTATCAGCCGAACGTGGTGCTGATCGACACCGCCTCGCTCAAGACCTTGCCGGCGCGCGAGCTGTCCGCCGGTCTGGCGGAAGTCATCAAGTACGGGCTGATCTGCGACGAGCCGTTCCTGACCTGGCTCGAAGACAACGTCGACAAGCTGCGCAACCTCGACCCGCAGGCGCTGACCTACGCCATCGAGCGTTCCTGCGCGGCCAAGGCGGCCGTGGTCGGCGCCGACGAACGGGAGTCCGGCGTTCGCGCCACCCTCAACCTCGGCCATACCTTCGGCCACGCCATCGAGACCCACATGGGCTATGGTGTCTGGTTGCATGGCGAGGCGGTCGCCGCCGGTACGGTCATGGCCCTGGACATGTCCGCGCGCCTGGGCTGGATCAGCGCCCGGGAGCGTGACCGCGGCATCCGCCTGTTCCAGCGCGCCGGCCTGCCGGTGGTGCCGCCCGAAGAGATGACCGAGGCCGATTTCCTCGAACACATGGCAATTGACAAGAAAGTGATCGACGGTCGCTTGCGCCTGGTGCTGCTGCGCCGGATGGGCGAAGCGGTGGTGACCGACGATTATCCGAAAGAGGTTCTACAGGCCACGCTGGGAGCGGACTACCGCGCCCTGGCTCAGCTTAAAGGTTGATAGGATTCCGATGACCAGTTTGCATGCCGACGAGGCGTTCCTCGGCCATTTCCAGTTAAGTCACGACCCGTTCGCGCCAAGGGTGCCGGGCTTCAAATTCTTCCCCGCCCAGCGCAAGCCAGTGCTGGGCCAGCTCCATCATCTGGCGCGCTACAGCCAGTTGCTGCTGGTGGTCACCGGCCCTCAGGGCAGCGGCAAGACCCTGTTGCGCCAGGCGCTGGTGGCCAGCACCAACAAGCAGTCGGTGCAGAGCGTCGTCGTCTCGGCCCGTGGCGCCGGCGACGCGGCCGGTGTGCTGCGCCAGGTGGCCCAGGCGCTGGACGTGGCCCAGGCCGACGTCAACGCGATCCTCGCCCAGGTGGTGCAGCTGGCGCTGACCGGTCAGGAGGTCTACCTGCTGGTGGATGACGCCGAGCAGCTCGACGAGTCGGCCCTCGAGGCCCTGATGGCCTTGGGCGCCGGTGCGCCGGAGGGCCGTCCGCACGTGTTCCTGTTCGGCGAGTCGTCGCTGATCGCCCAGCTCGACGCGCTGCAGCTTGAGGAAGAGCGCTTCCATGTGATCGAGCTGCAGCCGTACACGGAAGAGGAAACCCGCGAGTACCTCGACCAGCGGCTCGAAGGCGCAGGCCGCGGCATCGAACTTTTCACCGCAGATCAGATCTCTGATATTCACGAAAGCTCCGAGGGCTGGCCGGGCAACATCAACCAGGTCGCCCGCGATGCGATGATCGAAGCCATGATCGCCAGCCGCACTGCGGTCAAGCGTCCAAGTATGGGGTTCAACATGCCGAAGAAACACGTATTGGCGATTTCCGCCGTGGTCGTGGTCGCGGTCGCGGCCGCCTGGCTGATGCCGGGCCGCAGCAAGGCGCCGACCGCCGGCGCACCGGCCAACGAACAGGCCCAGCTGCCGCTGGGGCAGGGCGGTCAGGGCGGTGCTCCGTCCGTCGAGTTCAACGGCAACACCCAGCCGATGCCGTTGCCGTTGGTCGGCAACTCGCAGCCGGTGATGCGCGGCCCGCTGGCCGAAGCGGCCGGCGGCATCACCGAAGGCGACGACGGTGTGCCGGTCGAGGGCTCCAGCGCCACGCCGCCGACCGTGACCACCACCGCGCCGCCGGCGGGTGTGCCGGCCGGCCCTGCACCGACCCCGGTTCCGGTGCCTGTGCCCGTGCCGGCGGCGAAGCCTGCGCCGGCCCCGACCCAAGTCGCCGTCGCCAAGCCTGCCCCTGTCGCGCCTGCGGCCAAACCGGCCCCGGCGCCGGCCAAGCCTGTGGCGGCCGCCAAACCAGCCGAGAAGCCCGCCGAGAAGCCGGTCGCCAAGGCTGCCGGCGGCAGCTGGTACGCCGGCCAGGCGCCGGGCAACTACGTGGTGCAGATCCTCGGCACCAGCTCCGAAGCGACCGCGCAAAGCTTCATCAAGGAGCAGGGCGGCGAGTACCGCTATTTCAAGAAAGTCCTCAACGGCAAGCCTCTCTACGTGATCACCTATGGCAGCTTCGCCAACCGTGATGCGGCCGTTTCTGCCATCAAGGCCTTGCCAGCGAAGGTTCAGGCTGGTAAACCTTGGCCTCGCACTGTCGCCAGCGTCCAACAGGAACTGGCTACAACTCGCTGAAGATTCGGCGGCCTTACCCAGGCCGCCTCTCCCGGCACCTCAAAATCTCCACGAGTGCGCGCTTCCTTCCAAGGTCGCGTGCCTTGTGGTGTCTGCGTCACAGTAGTCTTTGAGTCGTTGCGGTCAGAATTAAAAAAGTTTTGACTAGCACAGCAGATCGCTTTAAACATTTCACAAACGCGACATGAATTTGCGACATTTCGTCGTCAAATTTGTGAGCCTCTGTGTCGCTGTGTACAATGACCACCCTTTTGCCCCCGCAAAGCCGGCGTACGTTCGGCGCGAGACGCAAGTGGTTGAATTGAAAAGAAATTTGCCTCGAAAAGAGGCAGCCTGGTGAGAAAGTGTCTATGAAAGCAGGTCTGTACCAACCAGATGAATTCAAGGATAACTGCGGCTTCGGCCTGATAGCCCACATGCAGGGCGAGCCCAGTCATACCCTTTTGCAAACGGCCATTGAGGCCCTGACCTGCATGACCCACCGCGGTGGGATCAACGCGGACGGCAAGACCGGTGACGGTTGCGGTCTGCTGATTCAAAAGCCTGATGCGTTCCTGCGCGCCATCGCCCAGGAAGCCTTCAGCGTCGAACTGCCCAAGCAATACGCCGTGGGCATGGTCTTCTTCAATCAGGATCCGGCCAAGGCCGAAGCCGCTCGCGAAAACATGAACCGCGAGATCCTCGCCGAAGGCCTGCAGCTGATCGGCTGGCGCAAGGTGCCGATCGACACCAGCGTCCTCGGCCGCCTGGCCCTGGAGCGCCTGCCGCAGATCGAGCAGGTGTTCATCGGCGGCGAAGGCCTGAGCGACCAGGACATGGCGGTCAAGCTGTTCAGCGCCCGCCGTCGCTCGTCCGTGGCCAACGCCGCCGACACCGACCACTACATCTGCAGCTTTTCCCACAAGACCATCATCTATAAAGGCCTGATGATGCCGGCCGACCTGGCCGCGTTCTATCCGGACCTGGGTGACCAGCGCCTGCAGACCGCGATCTGCGTGTTCCACCAGCGCTTTTCCACCAACACCCTGCCGAAGTGGCCGCTGGCCCAGCCGTTCCGCTTCCTCGCCCACAACGGCGAGATCAACACCATCACCGGCAACCGCAACTGGGCCCAGGCCCGCCGCACCAAGTTCACCAACGATTTGATGGACCTGGAAGAGCTCGGCCCGCTGGTCAACCGCGTCGGTTCCGACTCCTCGAGCATGGACAACATGCTCGAACTGATGGTCACCGGCGGCATCGACCTGTTCCGCGGCGTGCGGATGATCATTCCGCCGGCCTGGCAGAACGTCGAGACCATGGATCCGGACCTGCGTGCGTTCTACGAGTACAACTCGATGCACATGGAGCCGTGGGACGGCCCGGCCGGCGTGGTGATGACCGACGGCCGCTACGCCGTGTGCCTGCTCGACCGCAACGGCCTGCGCCCGGCGCGCTGGGTCACCACCAAGAACGGTTTCATCACCCTGGCGTCGGAAATCGGCGTCTGGAACTACCAGCCTGAGGACGTGCTCGCCAAGGGCCGCGTCGGCCCTGGCCAGATCTTCGCCGTGGACACCGAAACCGGGCAGATCCTCGACACCGACGCCATCGACAACCGTCTCAAGTCCCGCCATCCGTACAAGCAATGGCTGCGCAAGAACGCCCTGCGCATCCAGGCGACCATGGAAGACAACGACCACGGTTCGGCCTTCTACGACGTCGACCAGCTCAAGCAGTACATGAAGATGTACCAGGTCACGTTCGAGGAGCGCGACCAGGTGCTGCGTCCGCTCGGCGAGCAAGGCTACGAAGCCGTCGGCTCGATGGGCGACGACACGCCGATGGCCGTGCTGTCCCAGCGCGTGCGCACGCCGTACGACTATTTCCGTCAGCAGTTCGCCCAGGTGACCAACCCGCCGATCGACCCGCTGCGCGAAGCGATCGTGATGTCGCTGGAGATCTGCCTCGGCGCCGAGCGCAACATCTTCCAGGAATCGCCGGAGCACGCCTCCCGCGTGATCCTCAGCTCGCCGGTCATTTCGCCGGCCAAGTGGCGTTCGCTGATGAACCTCGACCGTCCGGGGTTCGAGCGGCACATCATCGACCTGAACTACGACGAAAGCGTCGGCCTCGAAGCGGCGATCCGCAATGTCGCCGACCAGGCCGAAGAAGCCGTGCGCGCCGGCCGTACCCAGATTGTCCTGAGCGACCGCCACATCGCGCCGGGCAAACTGCCGATCCACGCTTCGCTGGCCACCGGCGCGGTGCACCACCGCCTGACCGAAAAGGGCCTGCGCTGCGATTCCAACATCCTCGTCGAGACCGCCACCGCCCGCGACCCGCATCACTTCGCGGTGCTGATCGGCTTCGGCGCGTCGGCGGTCTACCCGTTCCTGGCCTATGAGGTGCTGGGCGACCTGATCCGCACCGGCGAAGTGCTGGGCGACCTCTACGAGGTGTTCAAGAACTACCGCAAAGGCATCACCAAGGGCCTGCTCAAGATCCTGTCGAAGATGGGCATCTCGACCATCGCCTCGTACCGCGGCGCCCAGCTGTTCGAAGCCATCGGCCTGTCGGAGGAAGTGTGCAACCTGAGCTTCCGCGGCGTGCCGAGCCGCATCAAGGGCGCGCGTTTCGTCGACATCGAAGCCGAGCAGAAGGCCTTGGCGACCGAAGCCTGGAGCCCGCGCAAGCCGATCCAGCAGGGCGGCCTGCTGAAGTTCGTCCACGGCGGCGAATACCACGCGTACAACCCGGACGTGGTCAACACCCTGCAGGCCGCCGTGCAGCAGGGCGACTACGCCAAGTTCAAGGAATACACCGCGCTGGTGGACAACCGTCCGGTGTCGATGATCCGCGACCTGCTCAAGGTCAAGACCCTCGACAAGCCGCTGGACCTCAGTGAGATCGAGCCGCTGGAATCGGTGCTCAAGCGCTTCGACTCCGCCGGCATCTCCCTCGGCGCCCTGTCGCCCGAGGCCCACGAGGCCCTGGCCGAAGCCATGAACCGCCTCGGCGCGCGTTCCAACTCCGGCGAAGGCGGTGAGGATCCGGCGCGTTACGGCACCCTCAAGAGCTCGAAGATCAAGCAGGTCGCGACCGGCCGTTTCGGCGTGACTCCCGAGTACCTGGTCAACGCCGAAGTGCTGCAGATCAAGGTCGCCCAGGGCGCCAAGCCGGGCGAGGGCGGTCAACTGCCGGGCGGCAAGGTCAACGGCCTGATCGCCAAGCTGCGCTATGCGGTGCCGGGCGTGACCCTGATTTCGCCGCCGCCGCACCACGACATCTATTCGATCGAAGACCTGTCGCAACTGATCTTCGACCTGAAGCAGGTCAACCCCCAGGCGCTGGTCTCGGTGAAGCTGGTGGCTGAAGCGGGCGTCGGCACCATCGCCGCCGGCGTGGCCAAGGCCTATGCCGACCTGATCACCATCTCCGGCTACGACGGCGGCACCGGCGCTTCCCCGCTGACCTCGATCAAGTACGCCGGCGCGCCGTGGGAGCTCGGCCTGGCCGAAACCCACCAGACCCTGCGCGGCAACGACCTGCGCGGCAAGGTGCGGGTGCAGACCGACGGCGGCCTGAAGACCGGCCTCGACGTGATCAAGGCCGCGATCCTCGGCGCCGAAAGCTTCGGCTTCGGCACCGCGCCGATGATCGCCCTGGGCTGCAAGTACCTGCGCATCTGCCACCTGAACAACTGCGCCACCGGCGTGGCGACCCAGAACGAGAAGCTGCGCAAGGATCACTACATCGGCACCGTCGACATGGTGGTGAACTTCTTCACCTACGTCGCCGAAGAGACCCGCGAGTGGCTGGCCAAGCTCGGCGTGCGCTCGCTCGAAGAGCTGATCGGCCGCACCGACCTGCTGGAAGTGCTCGAAGGCCAGACCGAGAAGCAGCACCACCTGGACCTGACGCCGCTGCTGGGCAGCGACCACGTGCCGGCGGACAAGCCTCAGTTCTGCGGCGTGGAACGCAACCCGCCGTTCGACCAGGGCCTGCTGGCCGAGAAAATGGTCGAGATGGCGACCGCGGCGATCAACGACCTCAGCGGCGCCGAATTCAGCCTGGACATCTGCAACTGCGACCGTTCGATTGGTGCGCGGGTCTCCGGCGAAATCGCGCGCAAGCACGGCAACCAAGGGATGGCCAAGGCGCCGGTCACCTTCCGCTTCAAGGGCACGGCGGGCCAGAGCTTCGGCGTGTGGAACGCCGGCGGCCTGAACATGCACCTGGAAGGCGACGCCAACGACTACGTCGGCAAAGGCATGACCGGCGGCAAGCTGACCATCGTGCCGCCCAAGGGCAGCGCCTATCAGACTCAGAACAGCGCCATCATCGGCAACACCTGCCTGTACGGCGCCACCGGCGGCAAGCTGTTCGCCGCCGGCACCGCGGGCGAGCGTTTCGCCGTGCGCAACTCCGGCGCCCACACGGTCGTGGAAGGCACCGGCGATCACTGCTGCGAATACATGACCGGCGGCTTCGTCTGCGTCCTGGGCAAGACCGGCTACAACTTCGGCTCCGGCATGACCGGCGGATTCGCCTACGTGCTCGACCAGGACAACACCTTCGTTGACCGGGTCAACCACGAACTGGTGGAGATCCAGCGGATCAGCGGCGAGGCGATGGAGGCCTATCGCAGCCACCTGCAGAACGTGCTGAACGAGTACGTCGCGGAAACCGACAGCGAGTGGGGTCGTGAGCTCGCCGAGAACCTCGACGATTACCTGCGCCGTTTCTGGTTGGTCAAGCCGAAGGCCGCCAACCTGAAATCGTTGCTTTCCAGCACCCGTGCCAACCCGCAGTGATGCGCCTGAAGAGTTTGATGAGGTTTTAACAATGGCTGAACGTCTGAATAACGACTTCCAGTTCATCGATGTCGGGCGCAAGGAT
Source organism: Pseudomonas sp. B3(2017) (assembly GCF_002113595.1). Lineage (NCBI taxonomy): Bacteria > Pseudomonadati > Pseudomonadota > Gammaproteobacteria > Pseudomonadales > Pseudomonadaceae > Pseudomonas > Pseudomonas sp. B3(2017). The sequence continues at coordinate 99,607 of NZ_NEIU01000015.1, read as the reverse complement.
CCGAAGAAGAAACTGTTGCGTCAGCGCAAGAAAGAGTTCGTCGAGATCTACGAACCGTTCAAACCCCAGCAGTCGGCCGACCAGGCCCACCGCTGCCTGGGTTGCGGCAACCCGTACTGCGAATGGAAGTGCCCGGTGCACAACTTCATTCCCAACTGGTTGAAGCTGGTGGCCGAGGGCAACATCCTCCAGGCCGCAGAACTCTCGCACCAGACCAACACCCTGCCGGAAGTCTGCGGCCGGGTGTGCCCGCAGGACCGTCTGTGCGAGGGTGCCTGCACCCTCAACGACGGCTTCGGCGCGGTGACCATCGGTTCGGTCGAGAAGTACATCACCGACACCGCGTTCGCCATGGGCTGGCGTCCGGACATGTCCAGGGTCAAGCCGACCGGCAAGCGCGTCGCGATCATCGGCGCGGGCCCGGCGGGCCTGGGTTGTGCCGACGTGCTGGTGCGCGGCGGCGTGACCCCGGTGGTGTTCGACAAGAACCCGGAAATCGGCGGTCTGCTGACCTTCGGCATCCCCGAGTTCAAGCTGGAGAAGACCGTGCTGAGCAACCGGCGCGAAGTCTTCACCGGCATGGGCATCGAGTTCCGCCTCAACACTGAGGTGGGCAAGGACGTGACCATGGAGCAACTGCTCGCCGAATACGATGCGGTGTTCATGGGCATGGGCACCTACACCTACATGAAGGGCGGCTTCGCCGGCGAGGATCTGCCGGGCGTCTATGACGCGCTGGATTTCCTGATCGCCAACGTCAACCGCAACCTGGGCTTCGAGAAGTCGCCGGAAGACTTCGTCGACATGAAAGGCAAGAAGGTCGTGGTGCTCGGCGGCGGCGACACGGCGATGGACTGCAACCGCACCTCCATCCGCCAGGGCGCCAAATCGGTGACCTGCGCCTACCGCCGTGACGAAGCGAACATGCCCGGCTCGCGCAAAGAGGTGAAGAACGCCAAGGAAGAAGGCGTGAAGTTCCTCTACAACCGCCAGCCGATCGCCATCGTCGGCGAAGACAAGGTCGAAGGCGTGAAGGTGGTCGAGACCCGTCTCGGTGAACCGGACGCCCGCGGCCGCCGCAGCCCTGAGCCGATCCCGGGCTCCGAAGAGATCATCCCGGCCGACGCCGTGGTCATCGCTTTCGGTTTCCGCCCGAGCCCGGCGCCGTGGTTCGAGCAGTTCAGCATCCAGACCGACAGCCAGGGCCGCGTCGTGGCTCCGGAGAAGGGCCAGTACAAGCACCAGACCAGCAACCCGAAGATCTTCGCCGGCGGCGACATGGTGCGCGGTTCTGACCTGGTGGTGACGGCGATCTTCGAAGGCCGCAATGCGGCGGAAGGGATCCTCGACTACCTGGGTGTCTGACCGGGCGGCACAAAGCCCTGTAGGAGCGAGCCTGCTCGCGATGAAGGTATTTCAGTCACTGCACAGTGGCTGATCCGCCGCCATCGCGAGCAGGCTCGCTCCTACAGTTGTTTCTCGGTGTTGCCGAAACCTGCGCATTCATTGCGACAAATTGACCCGATAGACAAAAGGCTGACCTGCATCCGTGCCTTTTGCGTCGCGCTCTGAGAAAATGCCCGCACTTTTTTTCCGGATGCCGACATGACTGCCCTGAAGAACGACCGTTTCCTCCGCGCCCTGCTCAAGCAACCCGTTGACGTCACCCCGGTGTGGATGATGCGCCAGGCCGGCCGCTACCTGCCTGAATACCGCGCCAGCCGTGCCCAGGCCGGTGACTTCATGAGCCTGTGCATGAACCCGGCGTTCGCTTGCGAAGTCACCCTGCAACCCCTCGACCGCTATCCGCAGCTGGACGCGGCGATCCTGTTCTCCGACATCCTCACCATTCCCGACGCCATGGGCCAGGGCCTGTACTTCGAGACCGGCGAAGGCCCGCGCTTCAAGAAAGTCGTCAGCACCCTGGCCGACATCGAAGCCCTGCCGATCCCCGATCCGCAGAAGGACCTGGGCTACGTGATGGACGCGGTCAGCACCATCCGCCGCGAACTGAACGGCCGCGTGCCGCTGATCGGTTTCTCCGGCAGCCCGTGGACCCTGGCGACCTACATGGTCGAAGGCGGCTCGTCGAAAGACTTCCGCAAGACCAAGGCCATGCTCTACGACAACCCGCAGGCCATGCACCTGCTGCTCGACAAGCTGGCGCAGTCGGTGACTTCCTACCTCAACGGCCAGATCAAGGCCGGCGCGCAGGCGGTGCAGATCTTCGACACTTGGGGCGGCAACCTGTCGGCGGCGGCTTACCAGGAATTCTCCCTGGCCTACATGAAGAAAATCGTCAGCGGCCTGATCCGCGAGCACGAAGGCCGCAAGGTGCCGGTGATCCTGTTCACCAAGAACGGCGGCCTGTGGCTGGAGAGCATCGCCGAGGCCGGCGCCGACGCGCTGGGCCTGGACTGGACGTGCGACCTGGGCAACGCCCGCGCCCGTGTCGGCGACAAGGTCGCGCTGCAAGGCAACATGGACCCGACCGTGCTCTACGCCAAGCCGGAAGCGATCCGCACCGAAGTCGGACGCATCCTCGCCAGCTACGGCAAGGGCAGCGGCCATGTGTTCAACCTCGGCCACGGCATCACCCCCGAGGTCGATCCGGAACACGCCGGCGCCTTCCTGCGGGCGGTGCATGAGTTGTCGGCGCAGTATCACGAGTAACCGACACCCGATACGAATGGTGGGAGCGAACCAGCTCGCGATGGCGGAGCGTCAGACACGCAAGTTCTGACGGATTCACCGCTATCGCGGGAAGGCTCGCTCCCACCGTTGTTTTTTGGCGGTCTGTCAGGCCTTCACGCCGCCGAGGGGTTGCAGTTTGGCCAGCTTCAACGCCACCAGCAGCGCCACCAGCAACAGCGCGCCGATGAACAGGCCGATGCCGTTCCACCCGCCCACGTGCCAGAACACCCCGCCCGCCGTGCCGGCGATGCTTGACCCCGCGTAGTAGCTGAACAGGTACAGCGACGAGGCCTGGCCCTTGGCCTTGGTCGCGCGGCGGCCGATCCAACTGCTGGCCACCGAGTGCGCGCCGAAGAAGCCGAAGGTGAAGATCAACATGCCGGTGATCACCAGCGCCAGCGGTGTGGCCATCGTCAAGGCGAGGCCGGCGGACATCAGCACGATGGTGGCCCACAGCACTTTGCGCCGGCCCAGCCGGTCGGCCAAAGCGCCGATCTTCGCCGAGCTGTAGATGCCCGACAGGTACACCACCGACAGCAGGCCGACGAACGCCTGATCCAGGTGATACGGCTCGGCCAGCAAGCGGTAGCCGATGTAGTTGAACAGGGTGACGAACGCGCCCATCAGCACGAAGGCTTCCAGGAACAGCAGCGGCAGGCCGGCGTCGCGAAAGTGCATCAGGAAACCGTCGAGCAGGCTGCGCGGGTGCAGCGAACGCGGGCGGAAGTTGCGCGACTCGGGGAGGATCCGCCAGAACACCGCTGCCGCGATCAGCGCCAAGGCGCCGAGCACCAGCATTGCCGTGTGCCAGCTGACGAAATCGATCAGCACGCCGACGATCAGGCGCCCGCACATGCCGCCGATCGCGTTGCCGCCGATGTACAGGCCCATGGCCAGGCCCAGGTGCTGCGGATGGATCTCTTCGCTCAGGTACGTCATGGCCACCGCCGCCAGGCCGCTCAGCGACAGCCCGACCAATGCACGCATGAACAGCACGCCGTGCCAGCCCGGCATCAGGGCGCTGCCGACCGTGCACAGCGCCGCGGCGAACAGGGCGGCCACCATCACCGGCTTGCGGCCGATGCGGTCGGATACGGGACCGGTGATCAACAGGCCCACGGCCAGCAGCGCGGTCGCGACCGACAGGATCAGGCTGCTTTGCGCGGCATTGACCGAAAACTCCTTGGACAGCAGCGGCATCATCGGCTGCACGCAGTACAGCAGGGCGAACGTCGCGAAGCCGCCGCAGAACAGCGCCAGCACCGTGCGCATGAACGCCGGCGTGCCTTTTTCGATGTAGATCTCTTGCAGTTCGGCCATCACGTCGTCTTTCGCGACGGGAGGGATTTCATGGGCGAGGGGTGCGACGGCGGTTTTCACTTCAGACCTCGGAGGGCACAGGCAGGCGGGCAGTGAAAAAATCATATAGCTGGCTAATGTTTCTATCCAATATATTGTTCGACCTGTTTGATAGCTTTGACGACCTATTGGGAACGCCATGGAATTACGTCACCTGCGCTACTTCATCGCCGTGGCCGAAGAGCTGCATTTCGGCCGCGCCGCCCAGTCGCTGGGCATTTCCCAGCCTCCGTTGAGCCAGCAGATCCAGGCGCTGGAGCAGGAAATCGGTGCGCGCCTGTTCGAGCGCACCAACCGTCGGGTCGAGCTCAGCGAGGCCGGACGGCTGTTCCTGGAAGAGGCGCGGCTGGCGCTGGCCCAGGTCGACAAGGCGGCGGACGTCGCACGGCGTGCGCAGTTGGGGGAACTGGGTGAACTGAAGATCGGTTTCACTTCGTCGGCGCCGTTCAACTCGACCATTCCCCAGGCGATCTTCGCTTTCCGCCAGCGTTTTGCGGCAGTGCACCTGAAGCTGCGGGAGATGAGCAGCACGATGGTGGCCGATGCGCTGCTGGACGAGTCGATCGAGGTCGGCATCATGCGCCCGCTGGCGGGGCTGCCGGATTCGCTGAGCGTGGTGGAACTGACCCGGGAGCCGCTGGTGGCGGTGCTCAGCGCCAAGCATCCGTTGGCGTCGGGCAGCGAAGACGGCCTGTTCCTGTCGGCGTTGGCCTTGGAGCCGTTCGTGTTTTTCCCGCGCAGCTACGGCAGCGGCCTGTATGCACAACTGCTGAGCCTGGCCCGCGACGCCGGTTTCAGCCCGCATTTCGCCCAGGAGGCCGGCGAGGCGATGACCATCATCGGCCTGGTGGCGGCAGGGCTGGGCGTGTCGGTGCTGCCGGCGTCCTTCCAGCGGATGCGCATCGACGGCGTGGTCTACCGCCCGCTGCTCGACCCGGCGGCGGTGTCGGCGGTGTGGCTGGTGCAGCGCAAGGATCAGAAATCGCCGATGGCCAAGGCGTTCGTGGAGCTGCTGACGCGCAAGGTCGAGCCCTTGACGGCGTGAGGGCTGCGCCGTCGATCGCGAACAGGCTCGCTCCCGCAGGGATTGCGTCGGCTATTGTGGGAGGGGCCAGGACGCTCAAGGCACTCTGACCAGATCCCCCTTGAGCGCCACCCGCGTCACGAACACCCCGGCCCGGCATTCGTAGGTGTTCAGATCCTTGCGCACGTGCCCGTCGTAGACACTCACGATGTTGGTCACCGCATTCGCACCGACGCGCTTGGCCTCGGCCTGCAACGCGATCAGGTTCGATTGCAGCACCCATTCGCACGAGTCGTGATCGCTCTTGTTGAACCCGTTGGTTTCCAGATCGCTGACCACGTCCCGGCGCAGCATCTGCTGAACCCCCGGCGGCGTGTTGCCGGTCAGGTAGAACTTCACGCTGCCGTCCAGCCGCCCGGCGCGGATCGCGTCCGACAGCACGGTCTCGAACGGCATGTACATCAGGTTGGTGGCGTGGCTGGCCACCGGCAGCAGGGCGAGGACAGCGGCGGCGATCAGGGCTTTCACTGGCATGGTCTACTCCTTGACGCGAAAGAGAACCGCGAGTGAAAGGCCCGCCGTTCCGACAGGCGTTTGCGCAGGCCTGCTTGAGCGAGTGTAGATGGTGCTGGCGAAGGGATTCGGTATTGAGGTTGCCGCTATACATCTCGCGTAACGGAACTGTCGTTGGGAAAGTCTTCGGTCTTGCCCAGAATCAGCCCTTCATTAAAACGAGTCTCATGGCCGTCTTCTGATGGTTAGGGGCCAAATGCCAGCCGTTGCCCGATATCGCTTGTCGGCCAATACTGTCGATGTTCCCGCAAGGGGCTTGTGAGACTCTGAGGATCCTGTGCAAGCAGCTATCGCAGAGCCAGGCAGGTGATGGGCCATGACACGCCGACCTGCCTGTGAAAGGGCGCCGCAAGGCGCCCTTTGTCATTTCCGGCGCCACTGCACCTTCATCAGATCGCCTTTCAGCGCCAACGCCGGAAGATCAACGACGTGTTGACGCCACCGAAGGCGAAGTTGTTGTTCATCACGTAGTCATGGCTCATCTGCCGGAATTCGCCGCGCAGGTAGTCGAGCTTGCCGCACAGCGGATCGATCTCGTCGAGGTTGAGCGTGTGCACGTACAGGTCGCGGTTGAGCATTTCGATGCTGAACCACGACTCCAGCGCCCCGCAGGCCCCCAGGGTGTGGCCCAGGAAGCTCTTCTGCGAGCTGATCGGCATGCGTTCACCGAACAGGCCGCTGGTGGCCAGGGTCTCGGCGATGTCGCCCTGTTCGGTGGCGGTGCCGTGGCCGTTCACGTAGCCGATGGCGTCCGGCGCAAGGCCGGCGTCCTCCAGCGCCAGTTCCATGGCCCGGCGCATGGTGACCAGCTCGGGACGGGTGGTGTGCTGGCCGTCGGCGTTGCTGCCGAAGCCGACGATCTCGGCGTGGATCCGCGCGCCGCGGGCCAGGGCGTGCTCCAGCTCCTCCAGCACCAGCATTCCGGCGCCTTCGCCGATCACCAGGCCGTCGCGGCCCTTGTCGTAGGGGCGCGGGGAGGTGTGCGGGGCGTCGTTCTTCAGGCTGGTGGCGTACAGGGCGTCGAACACCATGGCTTCGGTCGGGCACAGCTCTTCGGCGCCGCCGGCGAGCATCATCGGCAGACGGCCGAACTTGATCGCCTCGTAGGCGTAGCCGATGCCTTGGCTGCCGCTGGTGCAGGCGCTGGACGTCGGGATCAGGCGCCCGGTGAGGCCGAAGAAGATGCTGATGTTGGCCGCCGTGGTGTGCGGCATCATCCGCACGTAGGAGTTGGCGTTCAGGCCTTCGGCCACCGAGTTGAGCAGCATGTTGCCGAACGCCTTGATCTCGTCGGTGCTGCCGGTGGACGAACCGCAGGCCACGCCCATGCGGCCGTCCCGGATCGAGTCGTCGCCGAGCAGCCCGGCGTCGGCCAGCGCCTGTTCGGCGGCGCCGACGGCGAGGCGCGAAACCCGGCCCATGCTGCGCAGTTGCTTGCGCGTCCAGTGCGCGGGCACGGAAAAGTCATCGATGGGGCCGGCCAGGCGCGTGTTGAGTTCGCTGAACCGGTCCCATTCGTCCATCCGGCGGATGCCGCTGCGGTTGGCGGCGAAGTTGCCGGCGATGGTATCCCAGTCGCTGCCAAGCGAGGTGATGCCGGCCATGCCGGTGACGACGACGCGTTTCATCAGCACAGGCCTCCGTTGACCGCCAGCACCTGGCGGGTGATGTACGACGCTTCCGCCGACATCAGGAAATTCACCGCGCCGGCCACCTCTTCCGGGGTGCCCATGCGTTGCGCCGGGATCATTTTCATAAGTTCCTCCACCGGCACGTTCTCGTCGAGCATCGCCGTGTCGATCAGGCCCGGCGCGACGCAGTTCACTGTGATTTTGCGCTTGGCCAGCTCGATCGCCAACGCCTTTGCCGCGCCGATCACGCCGGCCTTGGAGGCGCTGTAGTTGACCTGGCCGCGGTTGCCGATCAGCCCCGACACCGAGGTGATGCAGACGATCCGACCGGCGGCGCGGCGGCGGATCATCGGCATCGTCAGCGGGTGCAGGACATTGTAGAAACCGTCGAGGTTGGTGCGCAGCACCACGTCCCAGTCGTCCTCGCCCAGGGCCGGAAAGGCGCCGTCACGGGTCAGGCCGGCGTTGAGCACCACGCCGTAGCAGGCGCCGTGGGCTTCGACGTCGGCTTCCAGCACGGCCTTGCAGGCCTCGCGGTCGGCCACGTCGAACTGCAGGATCCGGGCGTTGCGGCCCATCGCTTCGATCTCGGCCTTCACGGCCTGCGCCTCGGCCATGCCGCTGCGGCAATGCAAGACGATGTCATGGCCTGCGCGGGCCAGGCGCAAGGCGATGGCGCGGCCGATGCCACGGCTGGAGCCGGTGACCAGTACGGATTCAGTCATCGTTCGACTCCCTTTTCTGTCCAGAGGTTGTTTGATCGAGGTAAGCGGCCGGCCGCGGCGGGCGGAACACGTTGAGCCGGGCGCTGGCGTGGATGCCGGGGGCATCGATGTGGCATTCGAACACGCCCATGCCGTTGTCGTCCTCCAGCGAGCGGATGCCGTGGACGGTCAGCTCGCTGCCGGCCGGGAACGCCTCGACATTGCACTCGAAGCGGCGGGTGCCGAGCAGGAAGCCCAGCTCCACCGGGTTGCCCTTTTGCCGGGCGTGGCAGCCGGCGAAGGCGGCGACGCTCTGCGCCATCAGTTCGAGGCCGACCCATGCCGGCAGGCTGCCGTCGGGCAGGCTGAACAGGCCGTCGGGGCGGACCGTGAGGCAGGTGCGGATCTGCTCGTCGTCGAAGCCTAGGATCCGGTCGATCAGGATCATGTCGCCGGCGTGGGGCAGCAGTTCGGCGAGCGGCCAGTCGTTCATGGTGCGTCTCCGATAATCAGGCTGACGTTGTTGCCGCCGAAGGCAAACGAGTTGCTCATCAGGTAGCGGGGTGCAATGGACGACAGGCGGTCGTGCGCGGTCACCCAGCGCAGGGCCGGCAACGCCGGATCCGCCTGACCGTCCCAGATGTGCGGCGGCAGGCGCCCTTCGCGGTTCTCGGCCGCCAGGCTCAGCCAGCAGAACGCGGCCTCCAGGGCCCCGGCGGCGCCGAGGGTGTGGCCGGTCATCGGCTTGGTCGAGGAGCACGGCACGCCGTCCGGAAACAGGCCGGCGACGGCCAGGCTTTCCATGGCGTCGTTGTGCTGGGTCGCCGTGCCGTGCAGGTTCAGGTAGCCGATCTGCGAGGCTTGCAGGCCGGCGCGGGCCAAGGCCTTCTGCATCGCTTGCAGCGCGCCGCGGCCGGAGGGCTCCGGTGCGGAGATGTGATGCGCATCGGAACTGGCGCCATCGCCCAGCAACGCGATCGCAGGACCTGCGCCGCGTTCGCGGCTCATCACGAACAGCACCGCCGCCTCGCCGATGTTGATGCCGTCGCGGTTGGCCGAGAACGGATTGCAGCGTTCGTCCGATACCGCTTCCAGCGCCGTGAAGCCGTTGAGGGTCAGCTTGCACAGACTGTCGACGCCGCCGCACAGCACCGCGTCGCACACGCCCAGATCGAGCAGGCGGCGGGCGCTCATCAGCGCGCGGGCGCTGGAGGTGCAGGCGGTGGAAATCACATAGGCCGGGCCGCTCAGTTGCAGCCAGTCGACCAGGAAGTCCGCCGGAGCGCCCAGTTCCTGTTGCCGGTAGTCGTAGTCGGCCGGGAAGCGCTGCTCGCGGAGGTAGCGGGCCAGGCCCTGGCTGGCTTCGTCGATGCCCGAGGTGCTGGTGCCGAGCACCACGCCGACGCGGTCGGGGCCGTAGGTGCGGATCGCCTGTTCGATGTCGTCGCGGATCTGCAGGGCGGCTTCGAGCAGCAGCCGGTTGTTGCGGCTGCCGTGCGCCGTCAGCGCCGGCGGAACGGGGGGCAGGTCGCCGTGGACGCCCGCCACCGGCAGCTCGCGTTCCGGCACCCAGCCGGCCTCGCGGCGCATGCCCGAGCAGTCGCCGGCGAACAGGTTGCGGGCGACTTCAGGCTTGTCGCGGCCCAGGGCGCAGACCACTCCGAGGGCATTGAGGTAGGTGGTCATGGCGTCGGTTCACCGAGCGGGGACACGCGGTAGTGCGGGCCTTGGGGCAGATTCAATTCGAAGCTCAACGGTTGTGCGTAACGGATGTCCCAGCGCGCCGGCAGGGAACGATGCCCGCCGCCCTGTTGCGCGGCGGGGTAATTGTGCGTCAGTTCGGCGGACGGGGTCAGGGCGAACAGCAGCGCGGCGAACAGTTCCCGGGCTTCCGGGTTGGGCGGCAGCAGGCCGTCGGCCTGCCAGCGTCCGTCGACCAGCCGCTGGCGGGCCTGGGGAATGCCCAAGGGATCCATCATCGACCAGCGGATCCCGCCGCCTTCGCGCTGGATCACCAGCAGCCAGTCCTGGCGCTGGCCGGCCAGTTGCCGCTCGATGTGCAGTTGCAGCGGCAAAGGCAGCGTCGGGTCGGCCGCCGGCAGCGGCGCCTGGCTGGCGCAGGCGCCCAGCAAGGCCAGGCCCGCGAGCGCGAACAGGCGCAGCAGCGCGGACACGGCGCGCCAAAGCCCGGCAACGGGGGCGGCCGGCACACGGCCTTCGCGGGCGAGCCCGCGCCCATACGGTACGCACAGCATCAGTCTGCGACCTCCAGCGGTTTGCGGGCGACGACGTTGACCAGGGTTTCCTCACGCTGGCCGAACGGTTTGGGCCGGCGCAGGCCGAAGCGTTCGAGCAGGCCGAAATCCTTCGCCCGGCTCCACCACAGGTACGGGTACGAGACGTTGCGCCCGGTGAACTCGAAGCCCTGCCCGCGGATCATCTCCAGGTACTGCGCCGCGCTCTTCTGCACCTGCATCGGATGGCGGAACAGCCAGCGGATCACCCATGTATCAATGTAGGCCTCGGTGGACTCGGCGAACAGCAGGTGGCCGCCGGGCTTGAGCACCCGGTAGAACTCGGCGAGGGCCTTTTCCTGTTCCACCAGGTGATGGAAGGTCTGGTGGCAGAACAGCAGGTCGACGCTGTTGTCGGCCACCTTGAGGCTGGCGCAGTCGCTGCCGATCAGCTCGACGTCCAGGTTCAGGCTGGCGGCTTCCTCGGCGCTCAGGGCGAGGCTGTGGGGGTCGGCGTCGAGGCCGATCAGGTGCTTCGGCGCGAAGGTCTGGTGCAGGTGACGGAAGGACTTGCCTTGGCCGCAGCCTGCGTCCAGCAGCACCGGGCGCTCCGGCAGCGGCCCGTCGAACAGACCGCGCAGGTCATTGATCGCCACGCGCAGCACATGGTGCTGCCAGGTGTGGCTGCGCAGGAACCAGAAGCCGAAACGGGTCTCCTCGACGTAGCTGTCGCTCAAGTAGTTCATGGGGCGTCCTTTGCGCAGAGTTCGGAAATCGTTTTCAGCCGGCGGCGCGCTTCGCTGACGAACGGGTTGCGCCCGTCCCAGGCGTAGCCGGCGAGGATCGAGCAGATCATCCGGCGGATGTCGGGGGAGGCGTGCTCATGGAAGATCACGTCCTGGAAGGTGCCGGCATACCAGCCTTCGACGTAGGCGCGGAACGTGTCGACGCCGCGTTTGAGGGGGACGGCGAATTCGCTGTGCCAATCGACCGTTTCGCCCTGCAGCTGGCGGTGCAGCAGGCCGGCGGCCATGCTCGCCGAGCGCATTGCGATGGTCACCCCGGAGGAAAACACCGGGTCGAGGAATTCCGCCGCGTTGCCCAGCAGCGCGAAGCCCGGGCCGTGCAGGGCCTTGACGTTGGCCGCGTAGCCGCCGAGGGAACGCGCCGGGGTGTCCCACACGGCATGCGCCAGCACGCCGGCCAGGCTCGGCGTTTGTGCGATGAAGCCGCGCAGGCAGGCGTCGAGGTCGCCCTCGTGCCCCTGGAAGTGTTCGGCACCGGCCACCACGCCCACCGAGCAGCGGCCGTCGCTGAACGGAATGGTCCAGAACCAGACGTCCCGCTGCTGCGGGTGGACGGTGACGAGGATCTTCTCGCGGTCGAAGCCCGGGTGGGCGATGCGGTCTTCGACGTGGGTGAACACCGCCTGGCGCAGCGGGAAGTCCGACGGCGCCTCCAGGTCCAGCAAGCGCGCAAGCACCCGGCCGTAACCGCTGGCGTCGAGCACGAAATCCGTTTCGACGCGGTACTCGCCGCCGTCCTCCCGCTGCACGGTCAGTTGTGGCCGCGGACGGTCGAAGTCGACGCCGGCGATGGTTTCGCCGTAGCGGATCTCCACCCCTTGCAGGGCGGCCTGATCCGCCAGCAGCTTGTCGAAAGCGGCGCGCTGCACCTGGAAGGTGGTCGGTTTGCCGGCGGTGAAGGTGTCGCTGAAGTCGAAGGCGCTGTAACGCTCGCCCCAGGCGAACGCGGCGCCGGTCTTGCGCTGGAACCCGGCGGCGTTGACGGCGTCGAGCATGCCGGCCTCCTCGACGAAGTCCAGGCAATGGCACAGCAGGCTTTCTCCGATGGAGAAACGCGGGAAGTGTTGGCGCTCGATCACCAGCACATCGTGCCCCTGGCGCTTGAGCAGCGCGGCGGCGATGGCGCCGGACGGGCCGGCGCCGATCATGGCCACCTGGCGGGATTCCATTTCAACGGTCGGCACGTGAGCTCCTGGCCGGGGCGGCGGTAGGGTTCGGCGACGCGCGGTGCAGGCCGATGAGGGCCGGCATCAGCGTTGCGAACAGCCCCATCAGCATCAGCGCGAAGTACAGCGCCGGGCTGATCAGGCCTTGTTGAAGCAGCAGGTTGAGAAAGACGATTTCGCTCAGGCCGCGGATGTTCAGCAGCACGCTTTCGCGCCAGCGGCTGGCGCCCGGGAACGAGGCGCCGGCCCAGCCGAGGCCGAGCCAGTTGCCCAGCAGTTTGCTGGCGACCGGTAACAGCAGCAGCGCCGCCCATTGCGCGGCTCCGAGGCTGGCGAGGGCGCTGTGCACGTCGATCTGGACGATGCCGAAGGTGAGGATCAACGGAATGGCGACCCAGGTCTGCAGGCGGTTCATCCAGTGCGCCGGCAGCGGCAGCACCAGCGGTACCTTGAGCGCCGCCATGCACAGCAGGTAGCCGATGCCGAAGATCAGCGCATTGAGCTTGAAGTGTTCGGCCGTCACCAGCAGGCCGAAGAAAGCGAGGCTGTAGGACAGCGGCCGACGCACGCGCAACAGGCGCAGCAGCAACGGCACGCAGGCCAGCCCGAGCGGCAGCAGCAGGCTGCTCAGGTGCAGGCTGCCCTGGGCCAGGCCGAACAGCGTCCAGCAGGCCAGGTCGATCAGGATGGCGGTCTGCACCAGGCGCCGGGTGGCGGCCGGCGGGTAACCGATGTGGCGCAGGTACAGGTACAGCACCGGGATCGCGGTGATGGCGAACACCAGGCCGATGGCCAGCGAGCTGATCCACGGTTGTGCCGGCAGCAGCCAGTGCGCGGTCGCCAGGCCGCAGGCGAACGGCACGGCAAAGCTCGGCGCGGCGATCTTCACGCTCTGGCGGTCCAGGCGCAGGTCGATCACGTCGCTGAGGATGTGCCCCAGCAGCAGGGCGAAACTCAGGCTGTAGAGGTGTTTCAGCCAGTCCGGCGCGATCAGTTGCGCACCGCTCAGGTGCCACTGCGGTTCGATCCAGAAATACATCAGCACCGGCAGGACGAAACTGGCCAGCAGCAACTGGCTGACGATCGGGATCAGGCCCAGGCACCGGCCGGCACGGGTCGCCCCGGCGAACAGCGCCAAGGCCATCAGCCAGAACGCGGCGACCGTCATGCTGCCGGCTCCGCGGCGACGGTCTCATGGGCATGACGGCCGGCCCAGGGGGCGAGCAGGAAGCTGAACGCCAGCCCCAGGCTCACCGACAGGCCGAAGTTGCTCACCGCCGGGGTGCTCGACACCGCCAGCAGGCCGAACGACAGCCAGGTCGTGGCCGCCGCCAGCAGGGTGCCGAGCAGGCTGACGGCGGCGCCGCCGACCTGTTCGCGCATGAGGATCGCGTAATCGACACTGATCGCCGTCACCAGCAACAGGCCGAACAGGCTGAACAGGGTCAAAGGCTGGCCCAGCCAGCCGAGACTGGCCAGGCTGCACAGCGCCGCCAGCAGCGGCAGGGACACGATGCGCAGCGCGCCGCCGAGGCCGAACGGCAGGATCAGCACCAGCACGATCAGCACGCAGGAGGCCAGCTTCAGTTCGGCGGCGCTGATCTGGGTGGCGGCGAACACCTCGTTCAGCTCGCCGAGGCGGTCCACCAACACCACCCCCGGCAAGTCCCGCGCCTGCACCCGCAGCAGCGCCGGGTTGTTCAGGCCTTGCAGGCTGGTCATCGCCGCCACGCCGCCGTTTTCTGTGGGGCCCAGCCACAAGGTGCGGTACGGCTCGCCGAGCGGGCCTGCCAGGGCGGTGTCGATGTCCTCGGCGGGCAGGGCCTGCAACCGGGCCAGTTCGGCGTGCAGCGCTTCGGGCGGCACGCCGAGGTCGATCAGCGGCTGCCAGAACTGCGGCAGCTTGCCCAAGGCTTCGCGCACCCGCTGCTGTTGGTCCGGCGGGCCGAGCAACTGGTCGAGGGCCAGATAGCCCTGCAGCTTGTCGAGGTTGACCAGTTGCTGCAGGCGTTCGCTCAACGCCGCTTGCCGCTCCAGCAGTTCCTGCTGGTTGGCGGCGCGGACCAGGAAGAACTGGCTGGTGGGCTGGAAGCCGGTGATGCGGGCGATGGCCTGGGCTTCGTCGGTCAGTCGTTTCGGTGCGCCGATCCACTGGCGGATGTCGTTGCGGGTGTCCAGCTGCAGCAGGCCTGCGGTGCAGAAGGCGATCAGCAGCGCCAACAGGACGGGAGTCTTGGCGTGCGCCAGCAGACGTTCGCGCAGGGTCACCAGTCGTTCGGCCAGGCGCAGCGGCCATTGCGCCGGCCGCAGCTCGACGTTGTCCAGCAGCGCCGGCAGCAGGCACACCGCCGACAGGTACGCGCCGAGCAGCCCGGCGGCGGAGAACACGGCGATCTGGGTCAGGGCCGGGAACGGCGTCCAGGCCAGGGCCAGGTAGCCGATGGCGCTGGTCACCAGGCTCAGGGTCAGCCCCGGCAGGGTCAGGCGCAGGGCCGGCCAGCTGCGCCAGGGCTTGAGGCTCCAGCCCTTGGACAGGTAATGCAGCGGGTAGTCCACCGCCACGCCGATCAGGCTGGAACCGAGCACCAGGGTCATCACATGCAGGTGGCCGAACAGCGCCACGCAGGCGACCGCGCCGAACAACATGCCCGCCAGCACCGGAACGAACGCCAGCAGCACCCGCCAGCGGCGGAAGGCGAACAGCAGCAGCAACAGGATGCCGAGGGTGGCGCCGCCGCCGACCCAGGTCATCTCCTGCGTGGCTTGCCGCTGGCCGCTGGCGGCGTACAGCAGGCCGCTGGCGGCCAGCAGTTGCACGTCCGCCGTCGCCGCCTGTTCGCGGCTGTGCTGCAGCAATGCGGCGACCTGCGGCGGCAGGTTCATGTCGAACGCGTTGCCGGTGCTGCGGGCGCGCAGCAGCACCCACTGCTTGCCGTCGGCCTCGGCGACCAGCGCCCCGCTGCCGATGTCCAGCTGCACGGTGCCGTGCTTGGGCTGGCTGTTCTGGATGCGCCCGGTCAGGCCCAGCCAGTCGTCCTGGCTGGGCACCAGGCTGAAACCGGCGAAGGGGTCGAACAGCGCCTGTACCCGTTGCTGGATGAACGCATCCGGGTGCTCGGTCAGCAGTTGCCGGTCATCCGCCGACAGCATCGCCAGCCGCCCTTGCAGCAGTTGCGTGCGCAGGGCCGGCAGGTTCGCCTGAAGGTTCCACTGCACCTTGTCGAACAGACCGCTGGCCTGCCAGCGCTCGCCCAGGGCCTGGGCCATGGCGACGGCTTGCCGGCGGTCGGCGTGGCCCACCAGCACCAGGATCTCGCGGTTGAGCGGCTCCTGCATGCGCTGTTCGGCCTTAAGCTCCAGCGCGTCGGGGTGGGTGCCCGGCACCAGCTCCATCAGGTTGGCCGACAGCGGCGCGCCGTTGCGCCATTGCCAGGCGCCCAGGGCGACGACCGCCAGCAGCAGGATCAGGAACAGCCATGGCAGCCGGCGTTCGCCCGGCGTGCGTTCACGGGGCAAAGTCATGGCGCTCCGCGTCGCTCAGCGGTTGGCCGGCGGTGCTGTCCTGCATGCGCAGCACGGTGCTGTCGCCCTGGGTTTCCTGCAGTTCGATGGTCTGCACCAAGGCGCCGCCGCCGATGTCGATCCGGTCGAACACCTGCTTGAGCAGCACCGAACGCGGGGTCAGGGTCAGTTTCCACTGACCGGCGTCGCCGCTCAGGGCCAGTTCGAAATCCCGCTGCAGGCCGCTGCTGTCGCCTTGCAGCACGGCGAGGAACAGTCGGTTCTGTTCGGCGCCGGCGCTCTTGTCCGGCAGCATCTGCCAGCCGCCGGCATCGCGCCGGGCGATGCCTTGGGCGGTGATGCGGTAGTCCTGCTGCAGCGGGGTCTTCAGCAGCCAGAGCAGGCCGTGGTCTTTGGCCAGGACGAAACGGCCCTGGCTGATCAGCGGCTTGGGCAGCGCGCGCAGGTGCTTTTCCTGGATGAACCGGCCATGGATCACGTCAGGCTTGGCCAACTGATCGCGCAGCTGCTCCAGGTCGAAGGCATTGGCCAGCGTCGTCACGGCCAGCAACGCCAAAGCGCCGAGCCATTTGCAGAGAACGGTCATCGCAGCATCCTTTCCACGGCTTGGGTGAAGACTTTCGGTGACGCCAGTTGCATCTCGCGGCTGCCGATCTCCACCGCCACCTGCACCGAGCTTGCGCGGGTCAGGCGCTCGCCGGTGACGGCGTCGGTGATCAGGTAATGGATCTTCAGCCGGTTTTCCCATTCCACCAGGCTGGCGCGCACGTTCAGCCGCTGGCCGAACACCGCGCCGCGCACATAGCGCAACTGCAGGTCGATCACTGGCCAGGCGTAGCCCGAGTCGGACATCTGACTGTAGTTGTGGCCGATCTTGTCCAGCAGCGCGCAGCGCGCCACTTCCAGGTATTTGACGTAATGGCCGTGCCAGACCACGTGCATGGAATCGACGTCGAAGAACGGCACGACCACTTCCGCATCGGCGTGAAGCACCCCGGCGCTACGCATGCAGCCTCCAGCGGCGTTCGCCGATGCGTTGCAGGCACAGGCGCAGTTCGCCTTCCAGGGCGCGGTCTTCGATCACCGGGGCAAAGTCCTCGGCGAGCGCTTCGTGCATCGCGGCCAGCGCCGGCGGCAACGGCCGCGCGTCTTCGGCCCGGCTGCGCAGCCACACGCCCTGCTGGGCGGCGAGCAGCGTGGCGGCGGCCACCTGCTCGGTCAGCTCCAGCACGCGGATCGCATCCCGGGCGGCGATGGTGCCCATGCTCACCTTGTCCTGGTTGTGGCATTCGGTGGAGCGCGAGAACACGCTGGCCGGCATCGTGTTCTTCAAGGCTTCGGCGGTCCAGGCGCTGGCGCCGATCTGCACGGCCTTGAAGCCGTGGTTGAGCATCGCCCGTTCGGCGTCGGCGCCGGACAGGTTGCTTGGCAGGCCGTGGTTGTAGCGCTCGTCCACCAGCAGGGCGAGCTGGCGGTCGAGCAGGTCGGCGACGTTGGCCACAAGGTTTTTCAGGCTGTCCATGGCGAACGCGATGTGGCCGCCGTAGAAGTGCCCGCCGTGCAGCACGCGTTCGGCCTCGGCGTCGATGATCGGGTTGTCGTTGGCGCTGTTGAGTTCGGTCTCGATGAACCCGCGCAGCCAGCCCAGGCTGTCGGCCAGCACGCCGAGCACGTGGGGCGCGCAGCGCAGGGAGTAGCGGTCCTGCAGGCGGTGCAGCGGCGCGGTCGGCGCGTCGATGGCCAGATCCTGGCGCAGCCATGCGGCGACCTGCATCTGCCCCGGATGCGGCTTGGCGGCGAACAGGCGCTCGTCGAAGTGCTCCGGATTGCCTTGCAGCGCCACCACGTTGAGCGCGGTGATGCGGGTGGCCAGCCGCAGCAGGTAATCGGCGCGGGCGAAGGCCAGGCACGCCAGGCCGGTCATCACGGCCGTGCCGTTCATCAGGGCCAGGGCCTCCTTGGGCCGCAGCACCAGCGGCGTCCAGCCCAGTTCGCGGTGCACGTCGGCGGCCTGGCGGCGCTCGCCGCGGAACATCACTTCGCGCTCGCCGGACAGGGTCGCGGCGACGTAGGACAGCGGCGTCAGGTCGCCGCTGGCGCCCACCGAGCCCTCTTCCGGAATCAGCGGCAGGATGTCGTGCTCAAGGAATGCCTGCAGCCGCTCCAGCAGTTCGACCCGCACCCCGGACACGCCGTGGCACAGCGACTGCAGCCGCGCGGCCAGCACCGCACGGGTGGCCTGGGCGTCGAGCAGCTTGCCCAGCCCGCAGCCGTGGAAGGTGAACAGGTGCTGCGGCAGCGCCTCGACGTGGTGCAGCGGCACCGCGACCACGCAGGAGTCGCCGTAGCCGGTGGTCACGCCGTAGATCACGCCTTCCTTGTCCAGCAGCGAGTCGAGGAACTGCGCGCCCTTGGCGATGCGCCGACGGTAGTCGGCGTCGCTCTGCAACTGCGCGGGCGCCCGGCGTTCGGCCAGGGCCAGCACGTCTTCGATGCGCAAGGGGCGTTCGCCGAAGGTTACCGGCTCAGGGGTTGGCGTGGTCATCGGTTTTCCAGAATGGGTAGAAATTGAACCATTGCAGCGGTGCTTCGAGGCAATAGTGACTCAGTCGCCGGGCATAGCGGGATGCCCACTGATGAATGACCTGTTCGCGTTCGCTGCGCTTCCATTCCACGCTGTCGGCGAAGGGTTCGAGGGTCAGGCGGTAGCGGCCGTCGGGCCGCTTCAGGCACATCAGCAGATTGACCGGGCACTTGAGCAGCCCGGCCAGCAGCCACGGTCCCTGGGGGAACGCGGCCGGATGGCCGAGGAAGTCCACGGTCACGCTGCGCCCGCCGTGCAGCGGCACGCGGTCGCCGGCGATCGCCAGCCATTCGCCGCGCTCCAGGCGTTCGTGCAGCTGCAGCATGATCACAGGATCCAGCTCGCTGACCTGGATCAGCCGCAGGTTGGTGGCCCCGGCTTCGCCCAGCAGGCGGTTGAACTGTTCGGCGTGCTTGGTGTGCACCAGCACGTTCATGGTGACCTTCTCGCCGATCTCCGCCAACGCCCGGCACACCTCCAGGTTGCCCAGGTGCGAGCCCACCAGCAGTTGCCCGCGCTTGCCGCGCATCTGGTGGCGCAGCAGCGCCGGGTCGACGATCTCGATCTGTTCGAGGCCGATCTTGCCGTGCCACACGTCGAGCTTGTCGAGCATCGCATCGGCGAACGCCATGAACTGGCTGAACACCCGCCACAGGCCGGGGCGCAGGTCGCTGCGCCCGCTCCAGTCGGCGAGGCGCCGCTGGTACTGCCAGGCGCTCTGCCGGGCGCTGCGGCCGAACAGGAAAAAGTACAGGACGATGCCGTAGAGCAGCGGGCTCAGCAGGCGCCGGCCCAGCACCCGTGCGGCGAAGGCGGTGAATTTCATCAGCAGGAAGCTGCCGCGTTCCTGGCGGTCGGCCCAGTGCTTGTCTTCGGTCTCGGCGCTCATGTCCGCCACCGTCGCCAGAGGATCGCCGGCGCCCGCACGAGCATGCCGAAGAACAGCCGGGTGTGCATGCCCGAGATCAGCAGGTTGTCGTGGAACAGCCGGAAGTGCGACACGCCGTCCAGCGGGTAGTGCACGCGGGTCTGCAGCCAGTGCATCGGCCGGTTGCGCCACGCCAGGCGCACGAGGATGTCCGAATCGAAGTCCATGCGCTTGCCGATCCGCGCCGAGTCGATCACCGCCAGCGTCGGCTCCAGCGGGTACACGCGAAAGCCGCACATCGAATCGCGGATCTTGAGCGACAAGGTGTTGATCCACACCATCGCGTGGGTCAGGTAACGCGCGTACAGGCGCCCCTTGGGCACGCTGGCGTCGTACAGCGGATAGCCGCAGATGACCGCGCCGGGCAGCGCGCGGGAGGCTTCGATGAAGCGGGCGACGTCCTGCAGGTCGTGCTGGCCGTCGGCGTCCACCTGCAAGGCGTGGGTGAAGCCCAGCCGCGCCGCTTCGCGCAGGCCGGTCATCACCGCGCCGCCCTTGCCCTGGTTGGCGGTCAGGCGCACCAGGTGAACCCGTTCGCGCCCGGCCAGTGCGTCGAGCACCTGGGCGCAGGCGCGGTGGCTGGCGTCGTCCACCAGGATGCACGGCAGGCCTTGGGCGAGCAGGGCGTCAACCACCGTGGTGACGGCGGTTTCGTGGTTGTAGACGGGGATCACCGCGCAAGGGTTATGCATGCCGGCCCTCCGCTTGGGAAGGGCGGGGATCCCCCAGCAGGATCCGGCCGCTGGAGCAGGTGGCGGTTTCGTTGCGGTAGGCGAAATACACTTTGCCGCGCTCGGGATCGAAGCGAAGGTGCAACTGGATCTCGTCGCCGGGGCGCACCAGTTGCTGGAACTTGAGCACTTCCATGCCGGCGAACGTTCCGCCGAGGTTCATGCAGTGCCGGGCGAGGTTGAACGCCCATTCCACCTGCACCACGCCGGGCAGCACCGGCGCCTTGGGAAAGTGCCCGCTGAAGTGGGCCAGATCCGGCGGCACCGCCAGTTGCAGGCTCCATTCGCCGTCGCTCTCGAGTTGCTCCAGCACCTCCGGCGCCTTCGGCCGGGGCGCCAGCAGCAATGCGTCGACATCGGCCTGGGGCAGTTTGCCCTGGGTGTTCAGGGGCAATTGCCGCATCAACCGCCAGCGCCGGGGCAGGGCCAGGGCTTCGCAGTGCGGGCTCAGGTGCCGGCGCAGGGTTTCGGTCAGGTGGCGCCGGCCGTGCTCGCGCAGGGTGTGCAATCCCTGCTCGCTGAGCACCAGCAAGGCGCCGAGGGAGGCGCGGTTTTCCTGCACCACGCCCAGTCGCGCCTCGGCGACCCAGTCGTGGGCCGTCAGTGCCTGTTCGAGCATCGGCAGGGAGATGCGCTTCTCCTCCAGTTTCACGATCCGATCCAGCCGGCCCAGCAGCTCGAACCGGCCATCGGCCGCCATGCGGGCGGCGTCGGCGGTGTGCTCGATGTGGCCGGCGGGCAAGTAAGGCGAGGCGATCAGCAGGGCGCCGTCGTTGTCCTGACTCAGCTCGACGCCCTGGAAGGGCTGCCAGAGCGGTTCACCCTGGCGCCAGGCGATGCCGCCGGTCTCGGAGCTGCCGAGGATTTCCGTCGGCCATTGCCCCAGGCGCCGGTGCAGATCCTGCGCGGCGTCCGGCGGCAGCGCGCCGCCGGAGGAAAATACCCGGCGCACGGCGCTCAGGGCCGGCCAGTCGAGGTTGTCGCCCATGCGCTTGAGCAAGGCCGGGCTGGCGACCCAGGCGAAGGACGGGTGTTCGCGGCTGGCGCGTTGCAGGTCTTCGGGGAACGGCAGTTGCCGGCGCACGAACGGGCGCCCGGCGCACAGCGGCCACAGCACGCGGAACAGCAGGCCGTAGATGTGCTGGGTGGCCACGCTGCCGATGATGCACGCCTGGCCCAGATCCGCGCCCCAGAGCTGTTCGAGGGCTTCGACCTCGTTGGCCAGTTGGCGCAGGGTCTTGTCGATGCGCTTGGGTTCGCCGCTGGAGCCGGACGTGCACAGGCTCAGCCGGCACCGGTCGAGGTCGAGCTCGGCGGCGTCCAGGGGCGGAGGGTCGAAATCGTTCAGGTGCGGGTCGCCGGCCTGGTCGGTCAGCCACAGGTCGACGTCGTCCGACCAGCGCTGGCGGGTCTGGGCCTGCAGGTCCGCAGGCAGCAGCACGCCGACGCCTGCGCGCCAGGCGCCGAGCAGCGCCACGGCCAGCTCGGCGGCGTCCTCCAGGTGCACGGCGATCTGCCGCACGCCCCGGGCCTGCAGGCCGGCGGCCAGGCTCAGGGCCTGCCGGCGCAGTTGCGCGTGGTTCAGCGCCGGTGCGCAGGCGACTGCGCGGGCCGGCAGTTCCTTGAGCAACAGTCGCTCAAGTCTTGTCCAGTTCATGTACGGCCTCTTACCCGTTGTCGTATCAGCCATTCAATGGCAAACATCAGGCCGATCAGTCCGTAGGAGATCAGGCCGGTGTACAACATCCACCAATGCAGCGGCGCCCACAGGGTCAGGAGGGCGGCGCACAAACCGTTGCAGAAGAAGAACACGCTCCAGGCCACGGTGACCCGGCGGGTGTAGCGCACCGCGGCGGGCGGCAGGTGCGGTTCACGCAGGCGCGCCAGGCGCTCGGCCATCGGCGGGCCGTACTTCAGGCTCAGGCCGAACAGCGCCAGCATGAAGCCGCTGATCAGCACCGGATACCAGCGCAGCAGGCGCGGGCTGTCGAACACCGCCAGCACCAGGCAGAAGCCGATGGCCGTGGCGGCCATCCACAGGCTGCCGGGCTTGCGCCGACCGGTCAGCGCCCGGGCCAGCCACAGGCCGCCCAGCAGCAGCCCGAACTGCCACGGCGCAAAGTGCTCCATGCCGAAATACACCGCAAAGGGGTACAGCAGACCCGCCAGCAGCAGGCCGAGGCCGATCAGTCGGCTCATGCGGCCGGCTGAACCAGACGGTAGACCGCCTCGACCACGTCGCTGACGGTGCGCACCGACTTGAATTCCTCGGCGGCGATTTTCTTGCCGGTCTGGCGCTTGATGTGATCGATCAGGTCGACGGCGTCGATGCTGTCGATTTCCAGGTCCTGGTACAGGTTCGACTCCAGGCTCACGCGGGCCGGATCCAGTTCGAACAGTTCGACCAGGGCGTCGCGCAGGGTGTTGAAAATGTCGTCACGAGTTTGCATGGTGGGTCTCAAGCTGCCTGTTTGGCCGTGACGAAAGCCGCGAGGCTGGTCACGTTGGCGAAGTGGTTGCGGGTGTCCTTGGCATCGGCGTCGATCTTGATGCCGTACTTTTTCTGGATGGCCAGGCCCAGTTCCAGGGCGTCGACGGAATCCAGGCCCAGGCCTTCGCCGAACAGCGTCATGTCGTCGCCGATGTCGTCGACGCTGATGTCTTCGAGGCCCAGGGCATCGATGATCAGCCGTTTTATCTCACGGTGCAGATCGCTCATCTTCGGCGAGCTCCTTAATGAAAAGTTGGTGCAAATAATCGTTGAGCTTGCGCGAGGCCTGGGGTGCGGGCCCCTGCGCGGCAAAGGTCTGTGGGTCTATATCGGCGCCGACGCGAAAACTGAAATGCACGCGGCGGCTGGGGATCCGATACCAGGGTTCGGCCTTGGTCAGCGTGGTGGGGCTGACCTTGATGATCACCGGTGTGAGAAGTCTGGCACCGCGCAGCGCGATGGCCGCGGCCCCCCGATGAAAGGCCGGCGCCTGGCCCGGGCGGGTGCGGGTGCCTTCGGGGAAAATGATCAGGGGCTGGCCGTCCTTCAGGGCGTCGGCGGCGGCATCGAGCATTTCCAGGCTGCCGTCGTTGCTGATGTAGCCGGTGCGGCGCAGCGGGCCGCGGGTGAACGGGTTGGTCCACAGGCTCTGTTTCACCACGCAGTTGGCGTGGGGCACCAGGCCGATCAGGAACACCACGTCGATCAGCGACGGGTGGTTGGCGATGATCATCTGGCCGGGCCGGCCGAGGCGTTCGGCGCCCTGGATGTCGTAGGTCAGCACGCCGGTGCGGGCCATGAACCGCACGAAGAACCAGAACAGCCGGCTGACGGTCTGGCGCGCCCGCCGGCGATGGGCCTGGGCGTCGCCCGGCAGGCAGGCCAGCAACGGAAACACCAGCAGGCGCAGGCACAGGCCGCCGAGCCCGAACAACGCGAAGCTTGCGGCAGTGGCCAGCAGGCGCCAGTGGTAGGCGTCGCGGTGTTTTCCGGTCACAGGTTGCGTTGCCAGGTCCATACTCGATTTTTCCAGGCATGTTGGCAAAGGGTTTGCTGGCCGAGCAGGGTCTGCACAAGGTTCAGCGCGTGGGGCCAGTGCGCGTTGGACAGCGCACCGGGGGTGCTGTTCAGCGTCAGCCGCCAGCCGGTGCCCGGCGTCAGCAGCAGGCCGAGGGCGTAGGGGAACGGCACGTCGTCGATCCACGCCGAATAGGCCTGGGGCGGCTGTTCTTCGGCGATCACCAGCAGGACGGCCGGTGCGCCTTCGTCCAGCAGTGCGCAGGCTTCGAGCATGCCGTGCTCCAGCCCGTCGCCGGCGGCGGCGAGCGCGGTCATCTCGCTGGTTTCGCCGCGCATGATCGACCACAGGCCGATGATCGCGTTGTGCACCGACAGGCTGAACTGGGTCGGCGACAGTGGCTGTTCCGTGGCCAGATCGCTGAGGATGTCGAAGGTGCGCGGGGTCTCGCCGTGCCGCGACACGAACACCAGCGGCAGGTCGTCCCGGCCTTCGGCCAGGGGCCAGCCGACGCTGAACGCCATCCGTGCCAGACGGCTGAGACGGCGGCGCTGCATGGCCGGCAGGAACGACACATCGGGGGCGGCGTCGCTGGCCTCGGGCACGAGCGGCCGCTGGCTCCATTCCTGCCAGGCCTGCTCGCTGTCGAGCCCCGGGGCCCATGCGCGCCATTGGGCGATGTTGAAGTTGATCACGGACATTCATCCCGCCCCTGCGGGCTTCGTTGACGCGGTTCGACCGATGCCGCGGCCGGGCTTCAGGTGCCGTGGGCGCGGCGCTTGGCGCCGGGTGGCGCGCATTATCCCGGTGCGACGAGTGTGTAGCAAATGTTGGTTACATTTTGTACAGCACAATGTACCGAATGGTACGCATTGCGGACTGCCGGTGGCTATTTTCCAGATTGAGCAAGCCGTGTCTGTCAGCCAAGTCAGCGTGAGCGGGCAGAGTCTGCGCGAATGTTGTCGGCTATTTGCGTATGACCTTGTAGTCCGCTTCGGCGAAGGTAGCGAAGCAGGGCCAGGCGCATCTACACTCGGTCATTCTTTGATGGACGGAGGTCTAGTCATGCGGCGCGTGGTGTTCAATCAGAAAGGTGGCGTGGGCAAATCCAGCATTGCCTGCAATCTGGCGGCGGTCAGCGCCAGCGAAGGCTATCGCACGCTGTTGGTGGATCTCGACGCCCAGGCCAACTCGACCCAGTACCTGACCGGGCTCACCGGGGAAGACATCCCGATGGGCATCGCCGACTTCTTCAAACAGACGCTCTCGTCGGGGCCGTTCTCGAAGAAGAACCAGGTGGACATCTACGAGACCCCGTTCGACAACCTGCATGTCATCACCGCCACCGCCGAGCTGGCCGACCTGCAGCCCAAGCTTGAGGCCAAGCACAAGATCAACAAGCTGCGAAAGCTGCTGGAAGAGCTGGACGGCGAGTACGACCGGATCTACCTCGACACCCCGCCGGCGTTGAACTTTTATGCCGTATCGGCGTTGATCGCCGCTGACCGTGTGTTGATCCCCTTCGATTGCGACAGCTTCTCGCGCCAGGCACTGTACGGCCTGATGGCGGAGATCGAAGAACTGAAGGACGACCACAACGAAGCGCTGGAGGTGGAGGGCATCGTGGTCAACCAGTTCCAGGCCCGGGCCAGCCTGCCCCAGCAGATGCTCGACGAACTGATCGCCGAAGGCCTGCCGGTGCTGCCGGTTTACCTGGCCAGTTCGGTCAAGATGCGTGAGTCGCACCAGGCCAGCATCCCGTTGATCCACCTGGATCCGCGGCACAAGCTCACCCAGCAGTTCGTCGAGCTGCACAACCTGCTGACGGACGCCTGAAAAGGGTAGGAGCGAACCTGCTCGCGATGAGGGACGTTTGCTCAGCGCAGATGCCGAACGGCAAACCGCCTTCGCGAGCGGGCTCGCTCCCACATTGTTGGGGCCGCTGTCAGATGCCCTGGCTGCGCAGCCAGGCCATCAGTTGCGGCAGCGGAAACGCGCCGCTCTGGCGCGCCACCTCTTTGCCGTTCCTGAACAGGATCAGGCTCGGGATCGAACGGATCCCCAACTGCGCCGACAATTGCTGATTGGCCTCGCTGTCGAGCTTGGCCAGCCGGCATTTGCCCGCCAGTTGCGCCGCGGCCTGCGCGAACACCGGCGCAAACGACTTGCACGGCCCGCACCAGTCCGCCCACACGTCCACCAGCAACGGCAGGTCGCCCTTGATCTGGCTGGCGTAGTCGCCCTGATTCAGCTCGAAAGGCTTGTCCAGCAGGACATCGGCCTTGCAGCGCCCGCATTTCGGGTGGTCGCCCAAGCGATCGGCGGGGATGCGGTTGAGGCCGTTGCAGGTGGGGCAGGGGATGAGCAGTGCTTCAGTCATGGGGATTCTTCGATAGGCGTTCGGTGAGCATTAATTGGTGTCGCGGGAGCGAATTATCAATGTCGCAACTGCTCACAGTTTCAACCGGTTCCCGGCTCGAATCAAAACTACGCTGCAAGGCACCTGAACGTTTTGTGCGTCTATCGTCAGGAGATCGCTTTGCCTGAATCTGCGTGCTACTTTTGTTGCACTTTCGGGGAGTCCAACGACTCCTTTTTCTCGGAACGGAGTGACGCCATGTCTGTGACCTCCAGGATCCGTCGCCAAGGTGGGGCGGCGATCATCACGATACCGCCGACACTGCTCAAGCTCATGCACCTCGAAGTGGGGGCGCAGCTTGAACTGAATGTGGTGGATGGCGAACTGATTGCCCGCCCGGTGGATCCATCCGCACGTAAACGCTACCGGTTGTCTGAGCTGCTTGAGGGGGCCGAGCAGCTTCAAGAGTTGAATGCTCAGACGGCTGAAGCCCGGGAAGGCAGTCCGATCGGGCGGGAATTGGGTTGATGGTGCGCAGGCAACCCCCGCAGCGGGGGGATGTGTACTGGATTGATCCCAATCCCGTTGCCGGAAGGGAAATGATGAACCGCCACCGCTTTGTCGTTATCACGCCATGCGAGATCAACGCGTTGGGCGTCAGCATGACCGTCCCGGTGACCAGCGGAGGCAACTTTGCCCGCAGTTCTGGCCTTGCCGTGACCGTCAGCGGCCATGAGACCAATGGTGTGGCGGTGTGCAACCAGGTGCGAAGTTTCGATATCGAGCAGCGCGTGCGAGAAGGCTCGGCCAAGTTCATCGAGCGGTTGGACGACGTGACGATGGCGGACATCGTCGCCCGTGTCGTGAGCGCCATCGACCCTCTGGAATGAAACGGCTCACGACGAACAACTGATCTCCAGATGCTTGCCCCACTCCGGCGGTCGCTCGGCGTAGCTTTCCATCCCCGGCTGTTCCTCGAACGGCTTGCTCAGCACCGCGTGCAGGCGGCGAACCTCTGAATAGTCGCCGCTCTCGGCCGCTTCGATGGCCCGCTGGGCCAGGTAGTTGCGCAGTATGTACAGCGGATTGACCGCGTGCATGCGCGCCCGGCGCTGCTCCTGGCCGGTGTCGCCGTCCCGTGCGGCGCGGGCGACATAGCGCTCGCCCCAGGCATCGAAGCCCTTGATGTCGACGAAGTCGTCGCGCAGCCGGGCGACGGCCTGCTCCGCCGGCTCTTCGCCCAGGCGGCGGAAGAACAGGGTGTAGTCGACGCCGCTGTTCTGCATCAGTTGCAGCAACTGTTCGAGCAATGCCTGATCCCCGTCCTCGGCGGTGGTGAAGCCGAAGCGGCGGCGCATCAGGTCCAGGTAATGGGCCTGGAACAGCGGCAGGTACAGGCCGAGGGTTTCGCGCAGGGCCTCGACGCTGATGAACGGCGTCAGGGCCTGGGCCAGGGCGCTGAGGTTCCACTGGCCGACCGGCACCTGGTTGCTGAAGGAGTAGCGCCCCTGGTCGTCGGAGTGGTTGCAGATGAAGTGGGCGTCGAAGTCGTCGAGGAAGGCATACGGGCCGTAGTCGAAGGTGATGCCGAGGATCGACATGTTGTCGGTGTTCATCACTCCGTGGCAGAAGCCGTAGGCCTGCCATTGGGCGATCAGTCCGGCGTTGCGCTCGACGATCTCGCGGAACATCGCCAGGTACGGTTCCGGTTGTTCCAGGCAATGGGGGAAATGCTCGGCCAGCACGTGTTCGCCCAGTTGCTTCTGCTGCTCGGTGCGCTGGGTGTAGTAGAAGTATTCGAAGTGGCCGAAGCGGATGTGGCTCGGCGCCAGGCGCAGCACCATCGCCGCGCGTTCCTGTTTCTCGCGCCATACCGGGGTGTCTGAGCCGATCACGCACAAGGCGCGGCTGGTGGGGATGTTCAGGGCATGCAGCGCCTCGGAGGCGAGGAACTCGCGGATCGACGAACGCAGCACCGCACGGCCGTCGCCCATGCGCGAGAACGGCGTCTGCCCGGCGCCCTTGAGGTGCAGGTCCCAGTGTTCGCCGGCATCGTTGACCGCTTCGCCCAGCAGCAGGCCGCGACCGTCGCCCAACTGCGGCGTGTAGCCGCCGAACTGATGCCCGGAATAGACCATCGCCCGCGGTTCAGCCTCGGCCCAGAGCTTGTGGCCGCCGAACAGTTCGGCGAATTCCTTCGTTTCGGCCGTTGCGGGGTCGAGGTCCAGCAGCGCCAGGGCGGCCGGGCTGGCGACCACCAGCCGCGGATTGTCGATGGGGTCGGGCAGCACATGGGCCGAGAACGCATCGCCCAGGCGGGCGAAGCGGTTGTCGAAGGTCAGTTCGTCGAGGGCTTTCAAGGGCCGGCTCCAGCAGAATGTCCGAGCATTCTGCTGGGAATAGGCCGGTTAGTCGAGCTTGGCCGGCGGCGGTTCCTGCAGCGGCTTTTGGTTGTCGGCGACCGGCACGATGGTTTTGGCCTCGGGCTCGATGGGCACCATCTTGTATTCCTGGCCGTGGAGGTTTTTCAGGTAGACCTCCATCTGGCGGAACGAGATGTTGATGTGCTGCTTCTTGAACTCGCGGTTGATGAAGCGGTTGACCTCGTCGATCACCGGGTTGCGGTCGCCGAGGTCGCGCACGTGCATGCGCAGCTCGTGGTCCAGGGTGCTTTCGCCGAAGTTGAGGAAGTACACGTGCGGCTCCGGCTCCTTGAGCACCCGCGGGTTTTCCCGGGCGGCCTTGAGCAGCAGTTCCTTGACCAGGTCCAGGTCCGAGCCGTAGTCCACGCCCAGCTTGAGCGTGACCCGGGTGATGGTGTCGGTCAGCGACCAGTTGATCAGTTGCCCGGTGATGAACGTCTTGTTCGGGACGATGATGTCCTTGCGGTCGAAGTCGGTGATGGTGGTGGCGCGGATGCGGATCTTGCTCACCGTGCCCGACAGGTTGCCGATGGTGATGGTGTCGCCGATCCGCACCGGGCGCTCGAACAGGATCATGATGCCGGAGATGAAGTTGGCGAAGATCTCCTGCATGCCGAAGCCCAGGCCCACCGACAGCGCCGCCACCAGCCATTGCAGCTTGTCCCAGCTCACGCCGAGGGTGGAGAGGGTGGAGACGAAACCGACCCCGGCGATCACGTAGGACAGCAGCGTCGTGGTGGCATAGGCGCTGCCCTGGGCCAGGTTCAGTTTCGACAGCACGAACACTTCCAGCAGGCCCGGCAGGTTGCGCGCCAGGGCGAAGGTGATGCCGATGATGATCAGCGCGCCGAGCATGTCGCCGATGCTGATCGGCACCATGCTCATGTTGGCGCCGGTGCCGCTGGTGTATTCGTAGAGGGTGACGTTGTCCAGGTACGAGAACACCGTGATCAGGTCCGCCCACGCCCAGTACAGCGCGGCGATGAAGCCGCCGAGCAGGGCCAGGCGGATCAGGCGCAGGGACTGTTCGTTGACCTTCTCGATGTCCAGGGTCGGCTCTTCGATGACGGCCTCGCCGTCGCCGGCCTCCTTGGCCGCCTGCCGCTTGGCCAGCGCCCGCTGGTAAGCCAGGCGCCGCGCCGCCACGGCCAGGCCGCGCACGAAGGTGGCCTCGATGACCAGCCAGAGCATCAGCAGGTACAGGGTGTTGATCAGGCGGTCGCTGAGCTTCAGCGCGGTGTAGTAGTAGCCGAAGCACACGGCGACGAACAGCGCGATCGGCAGCAGGGTGAACATGATCCCCACGGCCTTGCGAAACAGCGAGGCGTTCTCGTGGGTCGGGCTGCTGATCAGCAGGCGGCTGAGCAGCCAGGCCATCAGGGCGTAGCAGGTCAGCACCACCGGCATGCCGATCACGTCGTCGGCCAGCGCCGCCGGTTGCAGCTCGGCGACCGCCACCACGGCCACCAGCGCCATCACCACCAGCCCGAGCCGGCGGATCCAGCCCTGGAGGAACTCGACCTGCGGCTTTTCCCAGCGGAAATGCAGCTCGGCCACGCCGCCCGGCGCGAGGATCCGGTAGGCGGTGTAGAACACCAGCCAAGCCTGGGCCATCTGCAGCAAGGCCGCGCCCATGTTGGCGTTCTGCCCCCGGGCGTCGATCTGCAGGGCCAGGCCGCAGAGGGCCAGGCCCAGGGTCACCGGCATCGCCAGCAGGATGTTGATCAGGATCGCCTGAGGCGTGTGCCACTGGCTGTCGCGCTTGAAGTGGCCGATGTCCTGGTGGACCTTGTTCAGGCGCGCATACAGGTGCTTGCGCCGCCACAGCAGCGCGCCGATCAGCAGCGCCAGCGGCAGGAACAGCAGCGGACGCTGGGTCAGGCCGTCGGTCAGTTCGCTGAGGCTGGAGGCCAGCGGCAGGGTGTCGATCTGCCGTTTGAGGCGCTCCGGAATGCCGCGCATCCATTCCAGGTCCAGCGGCTTGTTGCTGGGGATCCAGAACATCTGCTCGTCGAGGGTCGCGCGCAGGCTCTGGGCGGTGCTCAGCAATTGCTTCTGGTTCAGTTGCAGGGTGATCGATTCGTTGAGCACCGCGCTCAGTTCGCGGTTCAGGCGCTCCAACAGGTCGGCGCGGGTGTTGGCCAGCTCCAGCAGGCTTTTGCGCAGTTGCGGGGTGACTTGCTCCGGCGGCTGGGTGGACAGCAGGTTGTCGACGTAGGCGGCCGGGTTGCTCAGCAGCTCACGCTGCTGGCTGACTTCGAACTGGTACAGGCGGATGTCGGCGATCTGGTCCGCCAGGTCACGGTCGACCCGCAGCCGCGGCAGCGCCTGCTTCTGCTTGTAGAGGATCTTGGACAGCAGCAGGCTGCCCTTGAGCACGTTGATCTGCTCGTCGAGGGCCGAGTCGCTCTGGGTCAGGCTGTCCAGCTGCTGCTTGGTCTGCAGGTTCTGCTGGGTGACTTCGTTGAGGCGGTCGGTGCTCTTGAGCAAGTAGTCCGAGAGTTTCAGGTTGGCCGCGCTTTCGGTGGCCAGCAGGCTGCTGCCGCCGGCCTTCTGGGCCTCGATGGACTGTTGGGTGACGGTCTCCTGGGACTGGGCCAGGCGCTTCTGGTTGATCAGGGTCTGCAGTTCCTGAAGCTCGCGGTCCAGGCGGTCGGACTTCTCCGAGAGCAGGTCATGCTGGCTGTTGCCCAGGTCCTGCAGCTGGCTGTTGCCGGCCAGTTCCTGGCGGCGCAGCGGGATCAGGGCGTTCAGGGCCACGAGTTCGGCATTGAGCAGGTCGCGCTGTTCGGCGGTCAGCGGCTTGCCGCTGTCCTTGCCGGTCTTGAGCACGGTGTTGATCTGCTGGATGCGCGTCTGGCTGCCGGCGATCTCGGCCTGGGCGCGCTCGGGGCGGGTCTGGGCGGTGATGATCAGGCTGTTGGCGTCGGCCAGGGCCTTCTGCATGTCGCTCTGCTGGGTCGAGCGCTCGGCCAGCATCTGTTCCAGTTGCGCGATCGATTCCTTGGGGAAGCGCTGCGCCACCGGCACCACGCTGCTGGCCTTGAGCCGCGTCAGTTCGCGGGTGTTGTCGAGGGTCTGCTTGGGGGCGGTGGCCAGCTGCTGCTTGAGGTCGCTCAGCTTGCGTTCGTAGTCGCGCCGGTTGTTGAGCTGGGTCAGCGTGTTCTGCAGCACTGTCTGCAGGGCCTTCTGGTCGGCCTCCGGCAGTTTGCGGTCGGCGATCTTGTCCAGGCTGGCCTGCACGGCTTCGCTGGACGGCGGCTCGGCGGCGTGGAGCGGGCCGACGGAAAGACTCAGGCCCAGCAGGGCCGCGGCGAAAAAGGAACGCAGGGTAGGCATAGAGACCGGTCAAGCAAGTGAAGGTGGACGCAGTTTAGAGGAAGAGCCCGGGGCCCGGGCGACTTCCTTCGGGGAATCTGACGCCCACTTTGCCGATCTTGTTCCCGTCCATGACCGCGACCGTCCAGTGGGTGTTGTTCCACTCCACCTGGTCGCCGACCACCGGGGCGCCCCCGACTTTCTGGGCGATGAAGCGGCCCAGGGTCATGTCCGGATCGATGCCCTCGGCGGACAGGCCGTAAAGGGCGGCGACGGCTTTAAGCTGGGCGTCTCCTTCGAGCACGAAGTCGCCGAAGAAGCGCAGGTCCAGGCCCCGCTGCGGCGCCTGGCTGAACAGTTTTCCGAGGGCCGGCAGGTTGTGTTCGTGGCCGATGACGCACAGCAGATCGTCGACTTCCAGCACCGTACTACCCGACGGATGGAGCAGTTGCTGGCCACGGAACAGGGCTGCGATGCGGGTGCCTTCGGGCATTTTCAGCTCGCGCAGGGGCGAACCGATGCACCATTTCTCCGCGCCGAGGCGGTAGACGAACAGCTCCCACTCACTGGTGACGTGCACCTCCAGCGCCGAGCGGGAGATCGGCGCCGGCTCCGGCGGCACGGTGACCTTCAGCAGGCGGGCGACCCAGGGCAAGCTGGTGCCCTGCACCAGCAGCGACACCAGCACGATGAAGAAGGCGAGGTTGAAGTACAGCTGCGCATTGGGCAGCCCGGCCATCAGCGGGAACACCGCCAGGATGATCGGCACCGCGCCGCGCAGGCCGACCCAGGAAATGAAGGCTTTCTCGCGGCCGTGGAACGCCTTGAACGGCAGCAGGCCGACCACCACCGACAGCGGCCGGGCGAACAGAATCATCCACAGCGCCAGGCCCAGGGCGGGCAGGGCGATGGGCAGCAGGTCGTGCGGGGTGACCAGCAGCCCCAGCACCAGGAACATGCCGATCTGCGCCAGCCAGGCCATGCCGTCGAGCATGTGCAGGATGCCGTGGCGGCTGCGCACCGGGCGGTTGCCGATCACCAGGCCGCACAGGTAGACCGCCAGGAAGCCGCTGCCGTGCAGGGCGTTGGTCAGGGCGAACACCACCAGGCCGCCGGCGATCACCAGGATCGGGTACAGGCCGGTGGCGAGGTTGATCCGGTTGACCAGTTGCAGCATCAGCCAGCCGCCGCCCAGGCCGATCACCCCGCCGATGCCGAACTCGCGGATCAGGTGGGTGAGCAGGCTCCAGTGCAGGCCGGTCTGGCCGCTGGCGAGCATGTCGATCAGGGTGACGGTGAGGAACACCGCCATCGGGTCGTTGCTGCCGGATTCGATCTCCAGGCTGGCGGTCACCCGCTCGTTCAGGCCTTTGCCGCCGAGCAGCGAGAACACCGCCGCGGCGTCGGTGGAGCCGACGATGGCGCCGATCAGCAGGCCCTGGATCAGGTTCAGGTCGAACAGCCAGGCCGCGGCCATGCCGGTCAGGCCCGTCGTGATCAGCACCCCGACCGTGGCCAGCGACAGCGCCGGCCACAGCGCCACGCGGAAACTCGACACCCGGGTGCGCAGGCCGCCGTCGAGCAGGATCACCGCGAGCGCCAGGTTGCCGACCAGGTAGGCCGTCGGGTAGTTGTCGAAGATGATCCCGCCGCCGTCGACCCCGGCGGTCATGCCCACGGCGAGGATGATGACCAGGATCGGGATGCCCAGGCGGGAGGACAGTGAGCTCACCAGAATGCTTGCACCTACCAGCAACGCGCCGATCAAGAACAGGCTGTTGATGGTCGTCGCATTCAAAGGCATCACTCCAGAAAAGCGTAAAGGCGGGCACGGACTGACCATGCAGTCTGTGTGCCAGCGATAATAACCTGCGCAAATGCGCGGCTGTCAAAGAGCTTTTTGCGCACCCCTTGCGATACCGCGGACAGACTTGGATTTTGTGGTGAGGGAGCAGGCTCCCTCACCGCTGGAGGGCTTAGAGGCTGAAGCGGCCGACCATGTTGTTCAGATCCAACGCCAGGCGCGACAGTTCGTTGCTCGCCGCACTGGTCTGATTCGCGCCGGTGGCCGACTGCACCGAGAGGTCGCGGATGTTCACCAGGTTGCGGTCCACTTCCCGCGCCACCTGCGCCTGCTCTTCGGCGGCGCTGGCGATCACCAGGTTGCGCTCGTTGATTTCGACGATGGCGCTGTTGATGGTGTCCAGCGACAGGCCGGCGCCGCGGGCGATGTTCAGGGTCGATTCGGCGCGTTCGGTGCTGTTGCGCATCGAGTCCACGGCGTGTTCGGTGCCGCTCTGGATGCTGCCGATCATCCGCTCGATCTCGCTGGTCGACTGCTGGGTGCGGTGGGCCAGGGCCCGCACTTCGTCGGCCACCACCGCGAAGCCGCGACCGGCTTCGCCTGCACGGGCGGCCTCGATGGCGGCGTTGAGGGCCAGCAGGTTGGTCTGGTCGGCCAGGCCACGGATCACGTCTAGCACCTTGCCGATGTCGCGGGATTCGTTGGCCAGGTCGCCGATCAGGGTGGCGGTGCTCTGCACGTCGGCGCTCATGCGTTCGATGGCGCTGACGGTCTCCATCACCAGGTCGCGGCCGTCGCCGGCGGAGGTGGTGGCGTGCCTGGAGGCTTCGGAGGTGCTGACCGCGTTGCGGGCGACCTCTTCCACGGCGCTGGTCATTTCGTTGACCGCGGTGGCGGCCTGCTCGATCTCGTTGTTTTGCTGGGTCAGGCCACGGGCGCTTTCGTCGGTGACGCTGTTGAGCTCTTCGGCGGCGGAGGCCAGTTGGGTGGCCGAGCCGGAGATCCGCTGCAGGGTGTCGCGCAGCTTGGACTGCATCTTGGCCATGGCCGCCAGCAGGCGACCGGCTTCGTCGCTGCCGTCGACGTGGATCGAACGGGTCAGGTTGCCTTCGGCGATGGTTTCCGCCGCGTCCAGGGCCTTGGCGATCGGCTTGGTGATGCTGACGGTCAGCAGCCAGGCGAACAGGAACGTCAGGCCGGTGGCGATCACCAGCAGGCTCACCACCAGGGTGAACGCGGTGGCGTACTGGTCGGCGGCGTTCTGGTTGGTCTTGCGGATCTGCTCGCCGTTGATCTGCATCAGCTGGTTGAGCACGGTGTTGATTGCTTCGGAGTTGTCCAAAAGCTCGGTGTTCACCAGATTGCGCAGCGCATCCACCTGATTGTTGCGCGACAGGGTCTTCATCCGGTCTTCGATCTGGCGGTACTGCGCCAGCAACTGCACGTACTGGTCATAGGCGGCACGTTCCTGCGGGCTGCTGATCAGCGGCTCGTAGTCGGTCTGGGCCTTGCGGATCTGCTGGTTGCGCATCTCCAGCAGCTCGATGGTCTTTTGCTGGACGTCCGGCTCGCGGTTCACCAGCAGGCGGTACGACAGCACCCGCAGGCGCAGGGACAGCTGGGTGAACTCGTCGAGGTTCTTGATGCTCGGCACGCTGCTGGTGGTGATGTTCTCGGCGGCGCTGCGGATGTTGCTCATCTGGTTCAGGGCGAAGACGCCGAGGATCAGCATCAGGGCGCCGATCAGCGAGAAACCGGTGAAGGCCCGGGGGGCGATGTTCATGTTGCGAAGGGACATTGGGGATACCAGGAAGGGCCGCGTCCTTGCGGGCTGAGACTGCTGTTGGCTGACTTATCGGTCATGGGATGGAAGTCTTGAGCCCCTGTGCGCATTTGCCGCATCGGGCCCCAAGCGACGAAGTGCAGGAACCCAATCGGCCGACGGCAGTCTCTAAAGCTCGCGAGAACGGTCGACCGCCAGGAAAATCAAGGCCTTGCGCCGGTTTAACCCTGGCATCCACGGTGACTTTTCTTTATCGTACGCGCCCTTTGAAAAATGCCTGGAAATCAAAATGTTGGAAGCCTCCCTCAGCCAATTGGAACAGCTCGTCAGCGACCTGGTGCAACAGAACCAGACCCTTTCGCACACCAACCAGTCCCTGACCGCGGAACTGGCCCAGGCCAAGGATGAAAACGAAAGCCTGCAACTGAGCCTGATGGAGCAGGAAGAGAAGCACGGCGCCACCGCCGCCCGCATCCAGGCGCTGGTCGACCGGGTCAACGCAGGTCCGGTCAGCGTATGAGCCACGGAGCCGGGGTAAAGGTCATCTCCATTCTCGGGGAAGACTATTCGATCAAGGCACCGGCCGGGGAAGAACAGACCCTGATGGACGCGGCCATGATGCTCAAGGCCGCGCTGGCCGACACCAAGCGCAAGTACCCGACCCTGATCGGCGACCGCCTGCTGGTGCTGGCGGCGATGAACCTGTGCTCGCAGCAGATCGAAATGAAGAAGCAGCACCAGCAGGAACTCGAGCGTTACCAAGAGCAAGTCAGCGCCACGGTCGAGACCATCGCCAAGACCATCCACCAGGGTTGATGGCCTGAGCACAACCTGGGAATAAGATTGTCGATTGAGCTGTATACAATCGGCACGGCTGTTGCAGTGTTTCAGCCTCTTATTCCTCGGGGGTGATCCATGCAGTTCTGGCGGCGCAGTATTCAGTGGCAGTTGATCCTCGGCATGGGCACCGCCCTGCTGGTCAGCATTCTGATCGTGGTCGGCATTTATACCCTGGTGGTCAACCGCCTCGCCCAGAGCTATCTGGTGGAACAGGCGCTGCCGTCGAGCATCGAGGCGACGCGCAACGACATCGAACGCATCCTCGTCCAGCCGCTGACGGCCGCCAAGGACATCGCCAGCAACCAGATGGTGCGCGACTGGCTCGCCAACGGCGAAGACAGCAGCCAAACGGCAGCCTTCGTGCAGTATCTGGAAGGCATCCGCGCCGAACATAAAGCATTCACGGCGTTGATCGTCGGCACCGCCTCCAACCATTACCTCACCGAAAAAGGCCTGGACCGCACCCTCAGCCGCTCCAACCCGGCCGATGCCTGGTTCTATGCCTTTCTGGACAGCGGCCAGCCGCGTACCCTCAACATCGACAAGGACGGCGCCACCGGCGAGCTGGCGCTGTTCATCGACCTCAAGGTCGAGCAGGCCGGCAAGACGGTGGGCGTGGCGGGGCTCGGGCTGAGCATGAAAGAGCTGTCGCAGCTGATCCACGACTTCAGCTTCGGCGAGCGTGGCAAGGTCTATCTCGTGCGTTCCGACGGTCTGATCCAGGTGCACCCCGAGGCGCAGTTCAGCGGCAAGCGCACGCTGAGCGAGCAGATCGGCGCAGGTGCCGCGCAAGCCGTGCTGGGCCAGAAGACCGCGGTGAGCGCCACCTTCAGGCGCGATGGCGAAGATTTCCTCGCCTTCAGCCTGCCGCTGCGCGATCTGGGCTGGACGCTGGTGGCCGAAGTGCCGCAGTCGCAGATCTACGCCGAGGCCCGCCGTGCGATGTGGATGAGCAGCGGCATCGGCGTCGCGGTGGCGCTGCTGTGCCTGGCGCTGGTGGTGTGGCTGGCCCAGGGATTGGTGCGGCCGATCCGTCAGGTAACAGCGGCATTGGTAGCGATCGGTAGCGGTGGTGGAGATTTGACCCATCGGTTAGATTCCAGCCGGGCCGATGAGCTGGGCGACCTCGCCCGCGGCTTCAACCGTTTCCTGGACAGCCAGCGCGCCATGATCGGCGAAGTGCTGACCACCAGCGAAAGCCTGCGCGTCGCCGTCGGCCAGGTTGCCCGGGTGGTGGACAACACCGCCGAGCGTTCCGGCCGCCAGCAGGAAATGACCGACATGGTCGCCACCGCCGTCCACGAAATGGGCCTCACCGTGCAGGAGATCGCGCAGAACGCCGGCAATGCCGCGCTCGCCTCGCAGACCGCCCGCGACGAGGCTCAGCAGGCGCAGGAAGTGGTCGGCGGCTCAATCCGCCATATCGAAAGCATGTCCGACGAGATCGGTGTCGCGGCCGGCGCGGTCGGCGAGCTGGCCCAGCAGGTGGCGTCCATCGATCAGGTGCTGGCGGTGATCCGCGGCGTGTCCGAACAGACCAACCTGCTGGCGCTCAACGCCGCCATCGAGGCGGCCCGGGCCGGGGACATGGGCCGTGGCTTTGCGGTGGTGGCCGATGAGGTGCGCACGCTGGCGCGGCGCACCCAGGCTTCCACCGACGAAATCCAGCAGATGATCGGCAGCCTCAAGCAAGGCGCGGAAAACGCCGTCTCGTCGATGCGCTCCGGCCAGGCCGCCACCGGCACCGGGGTTGAGTCGAGCCAGCGCACCGGCGCGTCGCTGACCGCCATCACCGGGCAGGTGGAACGCATCAGCGACATGAACCATCAGGTGGCGACGGCGACCGAAGAGCAGTCGGCGGTGACCGAAGAGATCAACCGCAACGTTCAGGGCATTTCCGATCTGGCCCGGGCCACGGCGGGAGAGGTCAGGGCGTGCCGCGAGGACTGTCAGATGCTGCGGCGCCTGGCCGATGACCTGGCGCGGCAGATGGGCGGGTTCAAGCTGAGTTGATGGGGTCGACGCCATCGCCAGCAGGCTGGCTCCCACATTGGAGCGCGTTCTCCTGTGGGAGCCAGCCTGTTGGCGAATGGCCCTCAAAAACCACACATGACTTGGATCAGAACCAGGCGTCCTGCATGGCCAGGCAGGTATCGTCCCGAGCCTCCAGCAAGGTCAGCTCATGGTGGCACCCCGGCACCTCCCAGGTCAGGAAATACCGCGCCGCCTGCAGCTTGCCCTGATAGAAGTCGGCGTCCGCCGCATTGCCCTTGGCCAGGCCTTCCTCGGCACGGATCGACTGCTCCAGCCAACGCCAGCCGATCACCGCGTGGCCGAACACTTTCAGGTACAGCGCCGAATTCGCCAGGCTGCCGTTGACCTTGCCTTGGGCCAGGTCGGTCAGCAGGCCGAGGGTCAAGCCTTGGAGGCGGGCCACCAGTTTCTCCAACGGCTCACGCAGCGGCGTGAGCGCATCGAACGCTTGGGCGCGTTCGGCGGTGTCGGCGATCAGGCGGATCAGTTGCTTGAGCCCCGCGCCGCCGTTCTGCGCCAGTTTGCGCCCGAGCAAGTCGAGGGACTGGATGCCGTGGGTGCCCTCGTGGATCGGGTTCAGGCGGTTGTCGCGGTAATACTGCTCCACCGGGTATTCACGGGTGTAGCCGTGGCCGCCGAGGATCTGGATCGCCAGTTCGTTGGCCTTCAGGCAAAACTCCGACGGCCAGGATTTGACGATCGGCGTCAGCAGGTCCAGCAACTCATGGGCCTGCTTGCGCCCGTCTTCGGTCTCGAGCGTGGTGGTGTCGTCGAACAGTCGGGCGGCGTACAGGCCGAGGTCGAAGGCGCCTTCCACATAGGCCTTCTGGGTCAGCAGCATGCGCCGCACGTCCGCGTGGCGGATGATCGCCACCGGCGCCGTGGTCGGATCCTTGCTGTCCGGCAGCCGCCCTTGCGGCCGTTCGCGGGCGTATTCCAGCGAATAGAGGTAGCCGGCGTAACCGAGCATCACCGCGCCCATGCCGACGCCGATCCGCGCCTCGTTCATCATCTGGAACATGTAGCTCAGGCCGTGGTGCGGCTTGCCCACCAGATAGCCGACGCACTCGCCGTTGTCGCCGAAGTTCAGCGCCGTGGAGGTGGTGCCGCGCCAGCCCATCTTGTGGAACAGCCCGGCCAGCAGCACGTCGTTGCGTTTGCCGAGGCTGCCGTCGTCGTTGACCAGGAACTTGGGCACGATGAACAGCGAAATGCCTTTCACGCCCGGCGGCGCGTCCGGCAGCTTGGCCAGCACCATGTGCACGATGTTTTCCGACAGCGGATGGTCGCCGCCGGAAATGAAGATCTTGTTGCCCTTCAGGCGGTAGGTGCCGTCGGCCGCCGGTTCGGCGCGGGTGCGGATGTCCGACAGCGACGAGCCGGCGTGGGGCTCGGTCAGGGCCATGGTGCCGAAGAAGCGGCCGTCGATCATCGGCTCCAGGAAGCGCTGCTTCTGCTCCTCGGTGCCGAAGCTCTCGATCAGGTTGGCCGCGCCCATGGTCAGGAACGGGTACGAGGTGGTCGCCGCGTTGGCCGACTGGAAATGCGCGAAGCAGGCCTGGGACAGCAGCGTCGGCAACTGCATGCCGCCGGCCTCGAAACTGCGCGCCGCATTGAGGAAGCCGGCCTCCAGGAACGCGTCCACCGCCGGCTTCACTTCAGG
This sequence comes from Pseudomonas sp. B3(2017), assembly GCF_002113595.1. Lineage (NCBI taxonomy): Bacteria > Pseudomonadati > Pseudomonadota > Gammaproteobacteria > Pseudomonadales > Pseudomonadaceae > Pseudomonas > Pseudomonas sp. B3(2017). The sequence goes on along the minus strand of NZ_NEIU01000015.1, from coordinate 59,918 downwards.
AATCAGGATCGCCTGGCCGTTCTCGTAGCGCGGTTCGTTCTCGTCGCCCTTGCGGTTGTGCGGCGCAAAGCGCTGCTCGGCGATGCTGCGGGCGGTGTCGATGGCGGCGTCGAAGGTTTCGCGGCTGTGTTCGGCAAACCGCTCGCGCCGGGTCAGACCTTCGGCGTCGAGGACTTCGTACAGCTCGAAAGCCAGATTGCGGGAACTGAGCAGCGTCTCGGACATGGCGGCCTACCTGTATTTGGAATGGATCGAGTCTAGGTGTGCGAATAAAGGCTGAACAGGAAGATTGATAACGGTGATGGAGAGGCAAAAAAAATGGGCGCCGGTGAGGGCGCCCATTTTTATGTGGCTGGCAGAGTCGCTGATTAACCGATAGTCATCAGACTGGCGTTGCCGCCCGCCGCGGCGGTGTTGACGCTCAACGCCCGCTCGATCACCAGACGCTCCAGCGCAATGTTGGTCTCGCCCTGGGACAGGCCCTGGACGCCGACGATCGCGCCGCTGCGCTTGGCCACCTGCTCGCACACCGCGCGCAGCTGGTCGGAATGACCGTGGTGCAGCACGGCGTCGAACATCGTCTCGTCCTTGTTCCAGTCGGCCACGCGCTTGATCCGCGCCTGAATGTCCTTCGGCAGGCGTGCGAACAATGCCTTGCTGGTGTCGGACTCCGGCCAGACCGCCGAGCCGCCCACCGCCAGCACCGCGGCCAGCTGGGTCAGCAGGTCGCCTTCGATGTCCGCCAGGCACAGCACGTGCTCGCGCGGCAGGATCGTGTAGCTGTTGCGCTCGCCGGTCGGGCCGGCCAGCACGCGGGTGATGCCGCTCTGCGATTGGGCGCCGTACTGCACGCACAGGGTGCTGAGGTCAGCGTACTGGTTGCTGTCGGCCCAGGCCTTCAGGGCGGCCAGCGGCTTGGCCATGGCGTCGCGCAGGCGCACGTCCGGCGCGTTGGTCGCGTCGCCGCGGGCGAACGACTGCCCGATGGCGTCGGCCGGGCGGGTGGACAGCAGGCGGTACAGGTACAGCGGGCCGCCGGCTTTCGGGCCGGTGCCCGACAGGCCTTCGCCGCCGAACGGCTGGACGCCGACCACGGCGCCGACGATGTTGCGGTTGACGTAGACGTTACCGGCGTTGACGTTGTCGATCACCTTGGCGATGGTCTCGTCGATGCGGGTGTGCACGCCCAGGGTCAGGCCGTAGCCGGAGGCGTTGATCTGGCCGATCAGCTGGTCGATGTCCTTGCGCTTGTAGCGCACTACGTGCAGCACCGGGCCGAAGATTTCGCGCTGCAGCTCGTCGAAGCTTTCCAGCTCGATCAGGGTCGGCATGACGAAGGTGCCGCGCTTGACTTCCTCGGCGTCGGCGATGGCCACCTGGTACACGCTGCGGCCTTTGTCGCGCATGCCCTGGATGTGCTTCTCGATGCCGGCCTTGGCTTCGGCGTCGATGACAGGGCCGATGTCCACGGCCAGGCGCTCAGGGTTGCCGAGACGGGATTCGGCCATCGCGCCCTTGAGCATTTCGATGACGCGGTCGGCGGAGTCTTCCTGCAGGCACAGCACGCGCAGGGCCGAGCAACGCTGGCCGGCGCTGTCGAACGCCGAGGACACCACGTCGATCACCACCTGTTCGGTCAGCGCCGAAGAGTCGACGATCATCGCGTTCTGGCCGCCGGTCTCGGCGATCAGCGGGATCGGACGGCCCTGGTTGTCCAGGCGGCCGGCGATGTTGCGCTGCAGCAGGCGCGCCACCTCGGTGGAGCCGGTGAACATCACGCCTTTGACGCGCTCGTCGCCCACCAGGCCGGCGCCGACGGTTTCGCCGCGGCCCGGCAGCAGTTGCAGCACGCCTTCCGGAATCCCGGCTTCGAGCAGCAGGCGCACGGCCTGGGCGGCCACCAGCGGGGTCTGTTCGGCCGGCTTGGCCAGCACCGGGTTACCGGCGGCCAGCGCGGCGGCGACCTGGCCGCTGAAGATCGCCAGCGGGAAGTTCCACGGGCTGATGCACACCACAGGGCCCAGCGGACGGTGGGCGTCGTTGCTGAAGTCATTGCGGGCCTGCACGGCGTAGTAGCGCAGGAAGTCGACGGCTTCGCGGACTTCGGCGATGGCGTTGGCGAAGGTCTTGCCGGCTTCGCGGGCCAGCAGGCCCATCAGCGGCTGGATCTCGGCTTCCATCAGGTCGGCGGCGCGCTCGAGGATCGCGGCGCGTTCGGCCGGCGGGGTGGCCTGCCAGATCGGCGCGGCGCTCAGGGCGCACTGGATCGCATTGTTGACGTCGTCGACGGTGGCTTCCTGCACGTGGCCGACCACGTCGCGGTGGTCCGCCGGGTTCAGCACCGGCGCCGGCGCTTCGTTGCTGGAGGCGCAGCCGAGCATCGGCGCGGCTTTCCAGTTGTTGTGCGCGGTGGCCAGCAGGGCGCAGGACAACGACGCCAGACGGTGTTCGTTGGCCATGTCGATGCCGCTGGAGTTGGCGCGCTCGGAGCCGTACAGGTCACGCGGCAGCGGAATGCGCGGGTGCGGCAGGCCGAAGCCGCCTTCCACGGTGGCCATCTGCTCGATGCTTGCGACCGGATCGGCCACCAGTTCCTGGATCGAGATCGACTGGTCGGCGATGCGGTTGACGAACGAGGTGTTCGCGCCGTTTTCCAGCAGGCGGCGCACCAGGTAGGCGAGCAGGGTCTCGTGGGTGCCGACCGGGGCGTACACGCGGCACGGACGGTTCAGCTTGCCTTCGGCGACCTTGCCCACGACTTGTTCGTACAGCGGTTCGCCCATGCCGTGCAGGCACTGGAACTCGTACTGGCCCGGGTAATAGTTCTGGCCGGCGATGTGGTAGATGGCCGACAGCGTGTGGGCGTTGTGGGTGGCGAACTGCGGGTAGATGACTTCCGGCACCGACAGCAGTTTGCGGGCGCAGGCGATGTAGGAAACGTCGGTGTACACCTTGCGGGTGTAGACCGGGTAGCCTTCCAGGCCTTCGAGCTGGGCGCGCTTGATCTCGCTGTCCCAGTACGCGCCTTTCACCAGGCGGATCATCAGGCGGTGGCGGCTGCGGCGCGCCAGGTCGATGACGTAGTCGATCACGTACGGGCAGCGCTTCTGATAGGCCTGGATCACGAAGCCGATGCCGTTCCAGCCGGTCAGCTGCGGCTCGAAGCACAGGCGTTCCAGCAGGTCCAGCGACAGTTCGAGGCGGTCGGCCTCTTCGGCGTCGATGTTCAGGCCGATGTCGTACTGCTTGGCCAGCAGGGTCAGCGACAGCAGGCGCGGGTACAGCTCGTCCATCACGCGCTCGTACTGGGCACGGCTGTAGCGCGGGTGCAGGGCGGACAGCTTGATCGAGATGCCCGGGCCTTCATAGATCCCACGGCCGTGGGAGGCTTTGCCGATCGAGTGGATGGCTTGTTCGTACGAGGCCAGGTACTTCTGGGCGTCGTGTTCGGTCAGCGCGGCTTCGCCGAGCATGTCGTAGGAGTAGCGGAAGCCCTTGGCTTCGAACTTGCTCGCGTTGGCCAGCGCTTCGGCGATGGTTTCGCCGGTGACGAACTGCTCGCCCATCAGGCGCATGGCCATGTCCACGCCCTTGCGGATCATCGGCTCGCCGCTCTTGCCGATGATGCGGCTCAGGGACGAGGTCAGGCCCGCTTCGTTGTGGGTGGAGACCAGCTTGCCGGTCAGCAGCAGGCCCCAGGTGGCGGCGTTGACGAACAGCGACGGGCTGTTGCCCAGATGCGGCTGCCAGTTGCCGGTGCTGATCTTGTCGCGGATCAGGGCGTCGCGGGTGCCCTTGTCCGGGATGCGCAGCAGCGCTTCGGCCAGGCACATCAGCGCCACGCCTTCCTGGGACGACAGGGAGAATTCCTGCAGCAGGCCCTGGACGATGCCGGCACGGCCGCCGGCGCTCTTCTGGTTGCGCAGTTTTTCCGCGATGGTCGCGGCGAGCTTGTTGGTGGCTTCGGCCATCGGCGCCGGCAGGCGGGCCTGTTCGATCAGCATCGGCACCACTTCCGGCTCGGGGCGGCGGTAGGCGGCGGTGATCGCGGCGCGCAGCACCGATTGCGGCAGGATGCTTTCGGCGAATTCGAGGAAGCATTGGTGGGCATGGTCCACGTGGACTTCGCCCGCGTCATCGGCGTCCTTGACGGCCAGGCCGTTGAGCTCGTTCAGGGTTGCACCACCCTCGAGTTTTTCCAGGTAATTGAAAATCGCCTGTTTGATCAGCCAGTGCGGCGTGCGGTCAATCGAGGTCGCGGCGGCTTTCAGGCGCTCGCGGGTCGGGTCGTCGAGTTTGACCCCAAGGGTGGTGGTAGCCATATTCTTATCCTCATAGGTGCCGCAATTGCGCGGCAACAGCTGGCGGCAAGATTAGCTTCGGCCCGGAAGAGGTGCAACCGGGTGCAACCCATTTTTTGTCGGAATTATCGGCAGCTCGTCAGGAATTATTTTCTGGCTTGAAGTGACCGCTCTAGCGTGCTGCTTTCGCGGGGGCGTCGTGCAGACAATGCGCCAGGCTGGGGGCAAAAACAGTCGTTTCGTCCGAAAAAGCGATGTAGGTGCAACTGATTCCCAAGAAACAGGTTGCACCTGTTCTGTTTTGTTGCATAGGATTCGCGCCCTAGGTGCAACCGGGACAACCCGGTGCATCGGCCGATGGCTTTCCTGGGGAAACATCGGTCATAAATGCGCGGCCGTGCATTTCGTCCTTCAGGCGTCAGTCTGCAGACGGTGCAACCGCCGCCGCTACATAAAAACAAAGCCAGGGCCGAAACGTAATGAGCGCAAGCAATCCAACACTGATCACGTTCGTGATCTACATCGCAGCAATGGTGCTGATCGGCTTCATGGCCTATCGCTCCACCAACAACCTCTCCGACTACATTCTTGGCGGCCGCAGCCTCGGCAGCGTCGTGACGGCCCTGTCCGCCGGTGCCTCCGACATGAGCGGCTGGCTGCTGATGGGCCTGCCGGGCGCCATCTACATGTCCGGCCTGTCCGAAAGCTGGATCGCCATCGGCCTGATCGTCGGCGCCTACCTGAACTGGCTGTTCGTCGCCGGCCGCCTGCGGGTGCAGACCGAGCACAACGGCGATGCGCTGACCCTGCCGGACTACTTCGCCAGCCGTTTCGAAGACAAGAGCGGCCTGCTGCGGATCATCTCGGCGGTGGTGATCCTGGTGTTCTTCACCATCTATTGCGCGTCCGGCATCGTGGCCGGCGCCCGCCTGTTCGAAAGCACCTTCGGCATGTCCTACGAGACCGCGCTGTGGGCCGGCGCTGCGGCGACCATCGCCTACACCTTCGTCGGCGGCTTCCTGGCGGTGAGCTGGACCGACACCGTCCAGGCCACCCTGATGATCTTCGCCCTGATCCTCACGCCGATCATCGTGCTGTTGGCCACCGGCGGCGTGGACACCACGTTCCTGGCCATCGAGGCCAACGACCCGAGCAACTTCGACATGCTCAAGGGCACCACCTTCATCGGCATCATCTCGCTGATGGGCTGGGGCCTGGGCTACTTCGGCCAGCCGCACATCCTGGCGCGCTTCATGGCCGCCGACTCGGTGAAATCCATCGCCAACGCCCGCCGCATCTCCATGACCTGGATGATCCTGTGCCTGGGCGGCACCGTGGCGGTGGGCTTCTTCGGCATCGCTTACTTCTCGGCCAACCCGGCCGTGGCCACTCCGGTCAGCGAGAACCATGAGCGTGTGTTCATCGAACTGGCCAAGCTGCTGTTCAACCCGTGGATCGCCGGTGTGCTGCTGTCGGCCATCCTGGCGGCGGTGATGAGCACGCTGAGCTGCCAGCTGCTGGTGTGCTCGAGCGCCCTGACCGAAGACTTCTACAAGACCTTCCTGCGCAAGTCCGCTTCGCAGCTGGAACTGGTGTGGGTCGGCCGCGCCATGGTGCTGCTGGTGGCGCTGATCGCCATCGCCATGGCGGCCAACCCGGAAAACCGCGTGCTGGGTCTGGTGTCCTACGCCTGGGCCGGTTTCGGTGCGGCGTTCGGCCCTGTCGTGCTGATTTCGGTGATCTGGAAGGGCATGACCCGCAACGGCGCCCTGGCCGGCATCCTGGTCGGCGCGGTGACCGTGATCGTGTGGAAGCATTTCGAACTGCTGGGCCTGTACGAAATCATCCCGGGCTTCATCTTCGCCAGCCTGGCGATCTACCTGGTCAGCCTGATGGGCCAGCCGAGCGCCGGCATGGTTCAGCGCTTCGAGGCGGCCGAGCAGGATTACCACCTGAACAAGTGAGGGCGACGGGCTGAGCCTCAGCCCATTGCCTGACCTGAAAACGGCCCGTCTCCCCCCGGAGGCGGGCCGTTTTTCATGCCTGCAATTTTTCAAGAGTATTGGAGAACCCTGTGGGAGCTGGCTTGCCAGCGATGGCGGCGTGTCGGTCAGCGAACAGTCGAATCTGCCGACCTCATCGCTGGCAAGCCAGCTCCCACAGATTCAGCGATGTATTTGAGGGATGTGTCTGTAGTTGAAAGCGCTGATTTTTGAAGGGGAGATCGAAGTTTCAAGTAGGGCAAATCTGATTTTCCTGTCACTGGCTCTCCAGTCTTGGCCCCTCATGCAGAATCGCCCGCCTTCATTCTGCAGAGACACATCGGATGTTCGCGCCTGCCCATCAACCGCGTTTCACGTTGACCCTCGAAGGCGCCCACTATGACCTCAAAGTGCTTGAGTTCACGGGCAAGGAAGCCATCAGCCAACCTTTTCGCTTCGACCTGGAACTGGTCAGCGAACGACCGGACCTGGATCTCGAAAGCCTGCTGCACCGTCAGGCGTTTCTGAGTTTCGGTGTGCAAGGATCCGGCATCCACGGTCAGATCCATCGCGTCGGCCAAGGGGATTCGGGCAAGCGTCTGACCCGCTATCACGTCAGCCTCGTTCCGCGCCTGGCGTACCTCGGGCACCGGATCAACCAACGGATCTTCCAGCGGCAGAGCGTCCCGCAGATCGTGGCGCAAGTGCTCAAGGATCACGGGATCCTGCGCGATGCCTTCGAATTCCGTCTGGGCAGCGAATACCCGCCCCGGGAATACTGCGTGCAATACGCCGAAAGCGACCTGACGTTCATTCAGCGGCTGTGCGGCGAAGTCGGCATTCACTTCCACTTTCAGCACAGCCCGGAAGGGCATCTGCTGGTGTTCGGCGATGACCAGACCGTGTTTCCCCGCCTGGCCGGGGCGACGCCCTACCTGCCGGGCAGCGGCATGGCCGCCGCGGCGCCGGCGGTCAAGCGCCTGAGTGTCCGGGTCGAGACCCGCACCAGCGTGGTCACCCGCCGTGACTACGATTTCGAAAAGCCGCAGCTGTCCCTGGAGGCCCGGGTCGACAGCGAGCAGCGGCCGGTGCTGGAGGACTATCACTTTCCCGGCCAGTTCACCGAGCGGGAGGCCGGCAAGCGAATGGCCCGGCGAACCCTGGAGCGGCACCTGGCCGACCACTGCCTGGCGGAGGGGCACAGCGACGAATCCGCGTTGCTCAGCGGACATTTCCTGCAACTGATCGAGCATCCACGCCAGGACTGGAACGACCTGTGGCTGTTGACCGCCGTCGAGCACCGGGGGCGCCAGCCACAGGTGCTGGAGGAATCGGTCACCAGCGACGGGGAAGCGTTCCAGGGTTACCGCAACACTTTTCTCGCCACGCCGTGGGACGTCTTCTTCCGCCCGTCAGCGGTTCCGGAAAAACCGCGGATGTCCGGCTACCAGCCGGCGGCCGTCACCGGGCCGAAAGACAGCGAGATCCACTGCGACGAGTACGGGCGGATCAAGGTGCAACTGGCCTGGGACCGGGACGGCGAACTCAATGAGCATTCCAGTTGCTGGCTGCGGGTCGCCACCGGTTGGGCCCACGACCGCTACGGCAGCGTGCTGATCCCGCGGGTCGGCATGGAAGTGCTGGTGGGGTTCGTCGATGCCGACGCGGACAAGCCGCTGGTCATGGGCTGCCTGCCGAACGCCGCCACCCCAGTGCCGCTGGAGCTTCCGGCAGACAAGACCCGCAGTGTGTTCCGCAGCCAGAGCAGCCCCGGCGGCGGGGGCTACAACGAACTGCGCATCGAGGACCGCAAGGGCGCCGAGGAAATCTACCTGCGCGCCCAGCGCAACTGGACGCAGCATGTGCTGCACGACCAACAGGTGCGGGTGGACAACCAGCGCAGCGTCGTCGTCACCGGTCTGGCGAAGCACGAACTGAAGGCCGACGAACAGCGCATCACCCACGGCCGGCGCCAGGCCGAGGTGAAGCAGGACGACCACCTCACGGTGACCGGCGACCGGCATGTCCGCGTGAGCAGTCAGGCGTTCAGCGCCAGTGCACAGTTCCACGTCAGCGCCGGCCAGCAGGTGGTGATCGACGGCGGCGCCAGCGCGACGATCCAGGCGGGCGGACAGTGGATCAATATCGGCCCCGGCGGGATCTTCAGCAGCGTGCCGATCCAGGTGGGCGGCGCGCCGATGGCGCCGATGGCGGCGGCCCCGGCGGTGGCGGGGCAGGCGGCGGGGTTGGCGGCAGCGCCGGCGGCGATCCTGACCGCCGCGCAAATCATGAGCCTGAAAAGTGATGCGCCGTTCTGCGAAGAGTGCGAGCGGTGCAAGGAGGGAATCTGTGCGACCTGATCAATGGCTGGCGGCTGAGCCGCTGAAGCCTTCGGAACAGTTGTTTGCGGTGTTGAGCGGTGCCAGCGCGGGAGAGCCGCTCAAGGCTTGGCCCTCGCAGGCGCCGACACCGGTCTGGGCGGAAACGGCATTTTCCGAGTGGGAAGCGGTAATGCCTTACGTGGGAGTCGTTGCCGCCGACAGTGAGTTTCTGGAATGGGCGGCGAGCACCGAGTCTGAGGATTGGGGGTGGCTGGGGGTGTCCTCGGCAAGCCTTGAAGAAGTGGCCGCGCATCTTTGCAGCCTGACGCAAGTGCTTCTGTCGGATGGGCGCCCGGCGTTCTTCCGGTTCTGGGACGGGCGCTTCCTATTGCCGATCCTGGCGTCGCCTGAGGTCGATGCGGAGACGCTGCTGGCGGTCTTCGGGCGTGCCCTGGTCAATGGCCGGGCGGTGACGGTCGGTGGCCGGGGGCAAGCCTCGGGGTGTGCCTTTCCTTGGTGGCGGGTGCCGCAAGGGCTGCTGGCGTCGTTCGGCGGCGATGTCCGGATGCGCAACGCTTTGCAGTGGCTGAACGAGGCGCATCCGGCGCTGGCCCAGGCATTTCCGGCCGATGTGCTGCGCCACAAGGTCGCAAGGTTTTATCGGGTTTCGGTGTCGCAAGAGGCGTCGGAAACGGCGCTGCTGGATTACCTGTTGGAGGAAACGCAGTGAGGTTGGCGGGCGAGGGGCCTTAGCGGCCCGTTCGGCTGCGGCCCCCTGACTTGCCGCCCGGTAAAAGGTAAACTTTGCGGCCCTCGCAGGAGCCACCATGAATTATCGTCACGCCTTCCATGCCGGCAACCACGCCGATGTGTTCAAACACCTGACCTTGACCCGCCTCATCGCCCTGATGTCGCGCAAGGAGCAGCCGTTTGCCTATCTCGACAGCCACGCCGGCATCGGCCTGTATGACCTGCAGGGCGATCAGGCCAACCGCACCGGCGAATACCTGGAAGGCATCGCACGGTTGTGGAACCAGCCTGACCTGCCGGCGCTGACCGCCGACTACATGCAGGTGCTGCACGAGATGAACCCGGACGGCCAGCTGCGCTACTACCCCGGCTCGCCGGAACTGGCGCGGCGCCTGACCCGGCCGCAGGACCGGGTGTTGCTCAACGAGAAGCACCCGCAGGACGGCGTGCTGCTCAAGGACAACATGAAGGGCGACCGTCGGGTGGCGGTGCACCTGGGCGAAGGCTGGCACGTGGCGCGGGCGCTGCTGCCGGTGGCCGAAAAACGTGCGGTGATGCTGATCGATCCGCCGTTCGAGAAGCTCGACGAGATGCAGCGCTGCGCCGCTTCCCTGAAAGAGGCGATCTCGCGGATGCGTCAGACCGTGGCGGCGATCTGGTACCCGGTGAAGGACCAGCGCGCCCTGCGCCGTTTCTACCAGGACCTGGCCGGCACCGGCGCACCGAAACTGCTGCGGGTCGAACTGCTGGTGCATCCCCTGGACACGCCCAACAGCCTGAACGGCTCGGGACTGGCGATCGCCAATCCGCCGTGGGGGCTGGAAGAGGAGTTGCGCGAGCTGCTGCCGTGGCTGTCCAAGAAGCTTGGGCAGACCCAGGGCGGCTGGCAGATGGATTGGTTGATCGCCGAGAGCTGATCAACATTTAACCAGTTGTGGCGAGGGAGCAACGCCCTCGCCACGGTTTCAAGCTTAGTTGCCCGCCAGGCTCGGCGGCATGCACACGCCGGTGCCGCCGATTCCGCAGTAGCCTTCCGGGTTCTTCGCCAGGTACTGCTGGTGATAGGCCTCGGCGAAGTACACGGTCGGGGCCTGCTCGATCTCGGTGCTGATCTCGCCCAGGCCGGCCTTGTTCAGCTCGGCCTGGTACACGGCCTTGCTCTTGTTCGCCGCATCCAGCTGCTCCGGGGTGGTGGCGTAGATCACCGAACGGTACTGGGTGCCGATGTCGTTGCCCTGGCGCATGCCCTGGGTCGGGTTGTGCAGTTCCCAGAACATGTTCAGCAGGTCCTGGTAGCTGACTTTCGCCTTGTCGAACACCACCAGCACCACTTCGGCGTGAGCGGTCAGGCCCGAGCAGACTTCTTCGTAGGTCGGGTTCGGCGTGTAGCCGCCGGCGTAGCCGACCACGGTGCTGACCACGCCCTCGCGCTGCCAGAAGCGGCGCTCGGCGCCCCAGAAGCAACCCAGGCCGAAAATGGCGAACTCGACATCGTCGAAGAACGGGCCGAGCAGCGGGGTGTCTTTGAAGACGAAATGGTTTTCGGGCAGGGCCATCGGGGTTTCTCGGCCGGGCAGGGCTTGATCTTGAGTCGGTAGCACGTTTTTGTTCACCAGAATTTCCGAGCGCAGAACCATGATCGTTCCTCTCAGTCAGGATGGGATGTTCAATCAGCAGACCGCCAGTGTGCCCAATGATGCCGAGTTAATCACTAGCCAAACGATGTGGGATTGGCCCATCCGGGCCGGGGCAGGTCTTACAGGGACAGCGGGCCGCGCGGGTAGCGCTTGAGCGTGCCGATCAGTTCGGCGCCGGGGATCGGCCGGTCGAACAGGTAGCCCTGGCCGACGTCGCAGCGGTGGCGGCGCAGGAACGCCAGCTGCTCGGCGGTCTCGATGCCTTCGGCCACCACCTTCAGCTTCAGGTTGTGGGCCATGGCGATCACGGCGGAAGTGATTTCCATGTCGTCCTGGTTGTCCGGGATCTCATGGATGAAGCTGCGGTCGATCTTGATGATGTCGATCGGGAATTTCTTCAGGTAGCTGAGCGACGAGTAGCCGGTGCCGAAGTCGTCCATGGCCAGGGTCAGGCCCAGGCGCTTGAGCTGGTCGAGCTGCAGGTGGGTGTCTTCGGTGGCCTCCAGCAGCAGGCCTTCGGTCAGTTCCAGTTCCAGCAGGTTGGCCGGCAGCGCTTCTTCCTTGAGGATGTTGGCGATGGACGCCACCAGGTCCGGGTCGGAGAACTGCTTGGGCGACAGGTTGATCGCCACCTGCAGGTTGCCCAGGCCGGCGGCGGTCAGGGCCTTGCTCATGCGGCAGGCCTGGCGGGCGATCCATTTGCCGATCGGGATGATCAGCCCGGTTTCTTCGGCGACGCTGATGAACTGATCCGGGCGGATCATGCCGCGCTCCGGGTGATTCCAGCGCAGCAGCGCTTCCATGCCCAGCAGCCGGCCGCTGCGCAGGCACAGCTTGGGCTGGTAGAACACGTCCAGTTCGTTCTGGGTCAGGGCCCGGCGCAGGTTGTTCTCGACGAACAGCTTGTAGCTGGCCTCGGCGTTCAAGGCTTCGGTGAACACCTGCACCTGATGCTTGCCGTTGGCCTTGGCCTTGTGCAGCGCCAGGCCCGCGTTGCGCATCAGGGTCTGCGGATCGCGGCCGTGCAGCGGCGCGCTGGCCAGGCCCACGGAACCGGTGACGCTGATCAGCTGGTTGTCGACGAACATCGGTTTGTCGAGGGTCATCAGCAGCTGGCTGGCGATCTGTTGGCCGGCCTCAAGGTCGGTGTTGTCCAGCAGCACCGCGAATTCGTTGCTGGCGAACCGCGCCAGGCTGCCGCTCGGGCTCAGGCTGTTGCGCAGGCGCCGGGCCAGGCTGATCAGCAGCTTGTCGCCGGTCTGGTGGCCGAGGCTGTCGTTGATCCGCTTGAAGTTGTCGATGTCCACCAGCAGCAGGCTGATCGGGGTATCGCTGTCTCGGGCGAAGCGCTCGTCCAGGTTGCGGATGAACGCGGGGCGGTTGCCCAGGTTGGTCAGGTTGTCGGTGTAGGCCAGGCGTTCGATGCGCTGCTGCGCCAGCTTGCTCTGGGTGATGTCTTCGTAGATGCCGATGTAATGGGTCAACTCGCGGTTGTCGCCGTAGACCTTGGAGATCGACAGTTGCCCCCAGTACGGTTCGAGGTTCTTGCGCCGGCTCTTGAATTCGCCCTGCCAACTGTTGCTCTTGGCCAGCGCCGACGGCGCGTCGAACAGCAGCTCGCTGAGGTTCTCCAGGGCCGGCAGCTCAGACAGGCGCTGGCCGTGAACTTCCTCGGTGGTGTACTGGGTGATGGCGGTGAAGCTGGGGTTGACGTACTCGACCACGCCTTCGCAGTTGACCAGCAGAAAGGCGTTGGCGCTCTGCTCGACCGCTCGCTGGAACAGATGCAGGGCGCTGGTGGCGGTGCGTCGGTTGTGGTTGTTGATGACTTGGGCGAACTGGTCGGCCAGTTCGCCGGCAAAGGCGATCTCGTCGGATTGCCAGGCGCGGGTCACGCCGGTCTGCTCCAGGCAGAGCACGCCGACCACCTGGCCGTCGACCCGGATGCTGGCGTCGAGCATCGCATTGACGTCGCGCGGGCGCAGGGCTTCGGCCATGTCGCGGGTGCGCGGGTCGTGCATCGCATTGTGGGCGTCGATGGCGCGGCTGCTGTGCAGCGCCTCCATGTAGTCGGGGAAACCGCTGACGTCGATCACGTCCGGCAGCAGGTATTCCTGGCTGGCGCGGTGGTAGGCCGAGATCGGCACCAACTGTTGGCCTTCGAGGTTCCACAGGCTGGCGCAGTCGATCTCATAGATGTCGCAGGCGCAGCGGGTGATCAGTTCGGCCGCTTCCTGCAGTGAGTTGTGGCTGCTGTAGCGCTGGCGGGCCAGCAGCAGGATCAGGTCTTGCTGGGCGCGCACCCGCTCCAGGTGCTGCAGTTGTTCCTGCTGGGCGCGCTGGTTGAGTTCCAGGGCGATCTGCAGGCGTGAGTTCTGGGTTTCCAGGTCGACGGAGGGCAGCGCCGGCACGTCGTCGAACACATCGTCGACCACCAGCAGGTAACCGCGCAGCAGATGGCGGTTGTGCTGTTTGTAGGCCTCTCCCAGTTCCAGCACGCTCAGCACGCCGGCGGCGGTGTGCAGGGTGTAGCGCACCAGGTAATGGGGGCTCGCGCTCAGTTGCTGCTGGATCGTGTCGTGCAGCTGATAGCGCGCCTCCGGCTCCATCAGGCTGGCGTAGGGCGAGCCGACCAGGGCGCAGAGCTCGACGGCCGGCTGGCCGAACTGGCGTTCGCAGTTGGGGTCGAGGAACAGCATCGCCCAGCTCGCTTCATTCAGGCGCTCGAAACGCAGCATGCCGAGCCGCGAGGGCACAGGCAACTGCGTCACTACCTCGGCCACCATACGGCTGGCGGCATCGGGTTGGCTCTTCATGAAGGGAACTCGCTTGGAAATATGCTGAACGCGCCGGGCTCTCGCCCTCTTTACTGTTGCCTGCGGCAAGGTTGCATCATTGCGGCACCGACTGACAAGAGAGATGAAGGCCAAGTGCTATAAGAATGTGTCGGCTGACCGGCGCATTTCTCCAGCGGGCCGCGAAAAACAATCCGGGGGTGGCGCAAGAGTGCCGTCCCAGAGCCTTTTGCTCACGGAACGGCAGTGCTGGCGGATCAGCGCAGCGGGATGCTGACCGACTGCAGACGCTTGCCGTCGCGGTCGTGATAGTGAACCTGCAGACGGTCGGCCTCCACCACCAGGTGGGCGAAATTGTCCTGGCTGATCACCTGACCGGTCAGTTCATGTCGGTAATCGCCGGTCGCGGTGCAGGCCAGCGGCTTGTCGAGGATGAAGGTGGACGCCTTGGCGTAGGGCAACAGCATGCTGTTGTGCAGCGGCGAGGACACGACGGTGTGCACCTCGAAGTCCGGATCTTCGCTGTGGCTCAGGCGGGCGGTCAGTGAGCCGTGCACGTCGCCGCTGACGAACACGACATTCTCGATCCTGTGCCGGCGGATGGTCTCCAACAGGCGCAGGCGCTGCTCGGGGAAACCCATCCAGGCATCGTCGCCGTTGAGCTTGCGGTCCGGGTAGAACATCACGCTGGTGACCACGAACTTCACCCGCGCCGGGCTGTGGATCAGCCACTTGAGCAGGGCCTGCTCCTGTTCCTCGTCGAGGATGCGCCGGTCGCCGGCTGCCAGGTTGCGCCGGGTGCGGCTGTCGGTCACGAACCATTCGATGTCACCGTCGGCGAACCGATACCAATAGCGTTCGGGTTTCGCGCGATTGATTTGCGACTGTTCATCCAGCTCATGTGCCGGGCTATGGCTGACTTGGTAACTTTCGTAGGCGGCCATGGCATTGCGAAACAACGCGTGATCGTTCTTTGTGGCATTGGCCGGCCAGTTGTCTTCGATCTCGTGGTCATCGAGGATCATGTAAGTGGAAGTGCCGGACATTAGTTGCCGAATGTTCGGTTGAGAGAACGCAGTTCGATACTTTTTATGAATGTCCTCGTGTTCCCGATCCGGCGCGATCCGGTTCAGGTCATCGACATAGACTTGATCCCCGGTCATCAGCATGGCGCTCACCGGCGGTTGCGCATCATGGGCCAGCCGATGGATCGACGCGAAGATCCGGTCACCCAGAGCGGGCAGCGTGGCGATGCCGGCGGTCATCCGCAAGTAGCGGCACGAGCCCACGACATAGGCCCGGGGCTGCGACCGCTTGCCCGAGCGCGTACGCAGGCGATAGGTCGCCCTGGGCCATTGCAGCGGCAACTCCGCGACGCTCTCCACGGTGTGCGCCGGACTCATCGGGCTGAACCAGCCCGCCTGGTATTCGTGTTCGGTGTCTTCGCTCAAGTTGTTGAGCGCCACGACGCCTGACATGTCACTGCATGCATCGAGTTTGACGAAAGTTGCGTTTGACCAACGCGCTTCGCCGATCTTTCGATAGCGGACACCGGCAAATACCGGTGTGTTTCCATTGTGCTCGCCGCGAATGAATATCCGGGCGTGATGAGTTGTTACGTGGCCGAGAATCGGCCCAACGGTCGGTTTGAACATGTTCGAATCCATTCGAATGTAGGTGGAACAAAAAGAAACAGGCAATGAAGTTTCTGGGTGAACTTTTGCGCGCCAAGGTTAGTTGCGGGGCTTAAAAAAATATCGACGGGAAGTCGACCCGGGCTGTGGCCGAAGTCAGCGTGGCTTGTGGGAATAAGCGCTGCGAAGGCGGGTATTCAGGGCAAAAAAAGCCCCGCCAAAGGCGGGGTTGAGGTACGGGCGTGTGGCGCCCGAAATCGTGCGGCGTTCGGCCCTCCGTGGCGGGAGGGCCGAGCGTTTTACAGCAGGATGGTGCGGATGTCCGCCAGCAGGCTGCCCAGGCGCTGGGTGAAGCGTGCGGCGGCGGCGCCGTTGATCACACGGTGATCGTAGGACAGCGACAGCGGCAGCATCAGCTTCGGCTGGAAGGCCTTGCCGTCCCAGACCGGCTGGATGGTTGCCTTGGAGACACCGAGGATCGCCACTTCCGGCGCGTTGACGATCGGCGTGAAGCCGGTGCCGCCAATGTGGCCGAGGCTGGAGATGGTGAAGCAGGCGCCCTGCATCTCGTCCGACGACAGCTTCTTGGTCCGGGCTTTCTCAGCCAGGGAAGCGGCTTCGGCAGCCAGTTGCAGCAGGCTCTTCTGGTCGACGTTCTTGATGACCGGCACCAGCAGGCCATCCGGGGTGTCGACGGCGAAGCCGATGTTCACGTACTTCTTGCGGATGATCGCCTTGCCGCTCGGGGCCAGCGAACTGTTGAAGTCCGGCAGTTCCTTGAGCAGGTGCGCGCAGGTCTTGAGCAGCAGCGGCAGGATGGTCAGCTTGACGCCGGCCTTCTCCGCAACGGCTTTCTGGGCGACGCGGAAGGCTTCCAGCTCGGTGATGTCCGCCGAGTCGAATTGCGTCACGTGCGGCACGTTCAGCCAGCTGCGGTGCAGGTTGGCGGCGCCGACCTGCATCAGGCGGGTCATCGGCACTTCTTCGATCTCGCCGAAGCGGCTGAAGTCCACGGCCGGGATCGGCGGGATGCCCGCGCCGCCGGTCGCGCCGGCAGCGGCGGCCGGGGCTTCCTTGGCCTTCTGCATCATGGCCTTGACGTAGACCTGCACGTCTTCCTTCAGGATGCGACCGTGCGGACCGCTCGGGCTCACGGCGCTCAGCTCGACGCCGAACTCGCGGGCCAGCTGACGCACGGCCGGACCTGCGTGAACCTTGGCGCCCGGTTTGGCTGGGGCGGCGACCGGAGCGGCAGCGGCAGGTGCAGCGGCAGCCGGAGCAGCAGCGGCTGGTGCCGGAGCGCTTGGGGCAGCAGCAGCGGCAGCTGGAGCCGGGGCAGCAGCCGGAGCGGCGCCCTTGACCTTCAGCTTCAGGATCAGGTCGCCGGTGCCGACTTCGTCATCCAGCTTGATGGAGACGCTTTCCACCACGCCGGCGGCAGGCGATGGAATCTCCATGCTCGCCTTGTCGGATTCCAGGGTGATCAGCGACTGGTCGGCTTCGACGCTGTCGCCGGCCTTGACCAGCACTTCGATGATCTTGGCCTTGCCGGCCGAGCCGATGTCCGGAACGTGGATGTCCTGGACGCTGTCGGCCACCGGCGCCGCAGGGGCGGCAGCCGGGGCAGGCGCGGCAGCGGCGGGCGCCGGGGCTGCCGCCTGGGCCGGAGCGGCGGCAGGGGCCGCAGCGCCCGCCACTTCCAGGTCCAGGATCAGGTCGCCGGTGCCGACTTCGTCGTTGAGCTTGACGCTGATGGCCTTGACCACGCCAGCGGCGGGCGACGGGATCTCCATGCTCGCCTTGTCGGATTCCAGGGTGATCAGCGACTGGTCAGCCTCGACCTTGTCGCCGACCTTGACCTGGATCTCGATGATCTGGGCCTTGCCCGACGAACCGATGTCCGGCACGTGCACTTGCTGCACCGAAGCGGCGGCAGGGGCTGCAGCTGCCGCAGGGGCGGCAGCCGGTGCAGCGGCAGGCGCGGCGGCCGGAGCAGCAGGGGCGGCAGGCGCAGGGGCCGCAGCGGCGGCGCCCTCGACTTCCAGCTCCAGCAGCTCGTCGCCTTCCTTCAGGCGGTCGCCCAGCTTCACTTTCAGGCTTTTGATGACGCCGGCCTTCGGGGCCGGCACTTCCATGCTGGCCTTGTCCGATTCCAGGGTCAGGATGCTCTGGTCGGCTTCGATGCGGTCGCCGACCTTCACAAACAGTTCGATTACTTCACCTTCACCGCTGCCGATGTCAGGTACGCGAATGAGTTCGCTCACAGAGTTTCTCCTCAGCAGTCCAGTGGGTTGCGTTTTTCCGGGTCGATGCCGAACTTGACGATGGCCTCGGCCACCACCTTAGGTTCGATATCGCCGCGGTCAGCCAGGGCTTCCAGGGCTGCCAACACCACGAAATGACGGTCGACTTCGAAGAAATGACGCAGTTTCTTGCGGCTGTCGCTGCGGCCGTAGCCGTCGGTGCCCAGGACCTTGAACTCCTTGGACGGCACCCACTGACGGATCTGCTCGGCGAACAGCTTCATGTAGTCGGTGGAGGCGATGACCGGACCCTTGCGGCCGTTCAGGCACTCTTCGACATAGCTCTTCTTCGGCTTCTGGCCCGGGTGCAGACGGTTGCTGCGCTCTACGGCCAGGCCGTCGCGACGCAGTTCGTTGAAGCTGGTGACGCTCCACACGTCGGCGCCGATGTTGAACTCTTCACGCAGGATCTTCGCCGCTTCGCGCACTTCGCGCAGGATGGTGCCGGAGCCCATCAGCTGAACGTGGTGCGCCGCGTCGCGGGTGTCTTCTTCCAGCAGGTACATGCCTTTCTTGATGCCTTCTTCGGCACCGGCCGGCATGGCTGGCTGCTGGTAGGACTCGTTCATCACGGTGATGTAGTAGAAGACGTCCTGTTGCTCTTCGGTCATCTTCTTCATGCCGTCCTGAATGATCACCGCCAGCTCGTAGCCGTAGGTCGGATCGTAGGTGCGGCAGTTCGGGATGGTCGCGGCCAGCATGTGGCTGTGACCGTCTTCGTGCTGCAGGCCTTCACCGTTGAGGGTGGTGCGGCCGGCGGTGCCGCCGATCAGGAAGCCACGGGTACGGCTGTCGCCGGCGGCCCAGGCCAAGTCGCCGATGCGCTGGAAGCCGAACATCGAGTAGAAGATGTAGAACGGCAGCATCGGCTGGTTGTGGCTGGAGTACGAAGTACCGGCCGCGATGAAGGAGCTCATGGCGCCCGCTTCGTTGATGCCTTCCTCAAGGATCTGACCTTTCTGGTCTTCCTTGTAGAACATCACCTGGTCTTTATCGACCGGCTCGTAGAGCTGACCGACGGACGAGTAGATGCCCAACTGACGGAACATGCCTTCCATGCCGAAGGTACGGGCCTCGTCCGGGATGATCGGCACGATGCGCGGGCCGATTTCCTTGTCCTTGACCAGTTGCGCGAGGATGCGCACGAACGCCATGGTGGTGGAGATCTCACGGTCGCCCGAACCGTCGAGGATGGCCTTGAGGGTGTCCAGGTCCGGGGTCGGCACGCTGAAGCTCTGCGCACGGCGCTGCGGCACGAAACCGCCCAGCGCGGCGCGGCGCTCGGCCAGGTAGCGGGCTTCGGCGCTGCCTTCTTCCGGCTTGAAGAACGGCAGGTTCTCCAGGTCTTCGTCCTTGACCGGGATGTCGAAGCGGTCGCGGAACAGCTTCAGGCTGTCGACGTCGACCTTCTTGGTGTTGTGCGCGGTGTTCTTCGCTTCGCCGGCGCCGGTGCCATAACCCTTGATGGTCTTGGCCAGGACAACGGTCGGCTGGTCTTTGTGGTTGACCGCTTCGTGGTACGCCGCGTAGACCTTGTACGGGTCGTGGCCGCCACGGTTGAGCTTCCAGATCTCGTCGTCGGACAGGTCGGCGACCATGGCCTTGAGTTCAGGCGTGTTGAAGAAGTGCTCGCGGACGAACGCGCCGTCCTTGGCCTTGTAGTTCTGGTATTCGCCGTCGATGACTTCGTCCATGCGGCGCTGCAGGATGCCGTCGACGTCCTTGGCCAGCAGCGGATCCCAGAAACGGCCCCAGATGACTTTGGTCACGTTCCATTGGGCGCCGCGGAACACGCCTTCGAGTTCCTGGATGATCTTGCCGTTGCCGCGGACCGGGCCGTCGAGGCGCTGCAGGTTGCAGTTGATGACGAAGATCAGGTTGTCCAGCTTCTCGCGGCCGGCCAGGGAGATCGCGCCCAGGGATTCCGGCTCGTCGCACTCGCCGTCGCCCAGGAAGCACCAGACTTTCTGCTTGCCCGGCTGGATGAAGCCGCGGTGCTCCAGGTACTTCATGAAGCGCGCCTGGTAGATCGCCTGGATCGGGCCCAGACCCATGGACACGGTCGGGAACTGCCAGAAGTCAGGCATCAGCCATGGGTGCGGGTAGGACGACAGACCGTTGCCGTCGACTTCCTGACGGAAGTTGTTCATCTGGTCTTCGCTGATGCGGCCTTCCATGAACGCACGGGCGTAGACGCCCGGAGAGGTGTGGCCCTGGAAGTAGATCAGGTCGCCGCCGTGCTCGTCGGTCGGGGCCTGGAAGAAGTAGTTGAAGCCGATGTCGTACAGGGTCGCACTGGAGGCGAAGCTGGAGATGTGACCACCCAGGTCAGAATCTTTCAGGTTCGTGCGCATTACCATGGCCATCGCGTTCCAGCGCACCAGCGAGCGAATGCGGCGTTCCATGAACAGGTCGCCTGGCATGCGTGCTTCGTGGGTGACGGGGATCGTGTTGCGGTAAGGCGTGGTGATGGCGTAAGGGAGCTGCGAGCCGCTGCGGGTCGCCAGTTCGCCCATACGGGTCATCAGATAGTGAGCACGGTCTTCGCCTTCTTTGTCGAGAACCGATTCCAGGGCGTCCAGCCATTCCTGGGTTTCGACGGGATCGAGGTCTTGCATGGCTTGCTCCAGGGCGGAAAGGCTTCCAGAATCGGTTGCCTGAGTTGCGACTGGCCTTGTGGGCAGACGATTTAAAATTCTTGGATTGCCGACAGGTTGTTCCGGCGGCGTGTAGTTTTACTACAAATGATCCGGCATTTCAGCCTCCCGGATGTATAGACGAGTAGTAAAACTACAGATGAAAGGCTTGTGGCCTCGGACTGCGTTGTGAGAATAATCGTTAAGCTTGGTCGTTTTCCATCTGAAGAAGGTGAAAGTTTGATGCTGGCTGCCAAAGAGAAAGAAATTTCAGCTATTTCTCACTTTTGTTCGACACTCCTTCGCGTAGCGGTTTTTCACTCGTCACTACAAACGGCCGTTCACACGCCGATCAAGGATAGACCATGACCCTGCCTGCGCTTGCCGAACTGCCCGCCATTCTCCTGCCGTTGGTCAGCCGATCCGAGCAGTCGTTCCGTGCCGCCGTCGGTGTCCTGGACGACGACCATGGCCTTTCGACTTGGACGCCCGAGCGCTGGTCACAATTCGCCCGAGTCACGGCGGCCAGCGACTTCGTCATTGAACAGAGCCTGCGTGACCCTTTGATGTTGCTGTCGCTGGTGCGCTGCGGCGAACTGGACCGGCCGTTCGCCCCCGGCGAGCTGTGCGGGCAGATCGCCGACGCCGTGAGCGCCGCGCAGACCGACGACGAACTGGGGCGTGTCCTGCGCCGCCAGCGCGCCCGGCACCAGGTACGCATCATCTGGCGCGACCTGACCCGCCAGGCCGACCTGGCGCAGACCTGCCGCGACCTCTCGGACATGGCCGACGCCTGCATCGACCAGGCCTACCGCTGGCTGTACGAGCGCCACTGCACCCAGTTCGGCACGCCCACCGGCCGGCGCAGCGGCCAGCCGCAGCCGATGGTGATCCTCGGCATGGGCAAGCTCGGCGCGGTCGAGCTGAACCTGTCGTCCGACATCGACCTGATCTTCGCCTACCCCGAAGGGGGCGAGACCGTCGGCGTGAAACGGCCGCTGGACAACCAGGAATTCTTCATCCGCCTCGGCCAGCGCCTGATCAAGGCCCTCGACCCGATGACCGTCGACGGCTTCGTGTTCCGCGTCGACATGCGCCTGCGCCCTTACGGCTCGTCCGGGGCGCTGGTGCTGAGCTTCAATGCGCTGGAGCAGTACTACCAGGACCAGGGTCGCGACTGGGAACGCTACGCGATGATCAAGGCGCGGGTGGTGGCCGGCGACCAGGCGGCCGGCGCGCAGTTGCTGGAGATGCTGCGTCCGTTCGTGTACCGGCGCTACCTGGACTTCTCCGCCATCGAAGCCCTGCGCACCATGAAGCAGCTGATCCAGCAGGAAGTGCGGCGCAAGGGCATGGCCGACAACATCAAGTTGGGCGCAGGCGGCATCCGCGAAGTCGAGTTCATCGCCCAGGCCTTCCAGCTGATCCACGGCGGCCGCGACCTCAGCCTGCAGCAGCGCCCTCTATTAAAGGTGCTGGCCACGCTGGAGGGGCAAGGCTACCTGCCGCCGGCGGTGGTCAGCGAGTTGCGCGAAGGCTATTTGTTCCTGCGTTACACCGAGCACGCCATCCAGGCGATCGCCGACCGCCAGACCCAGATGCTGCCGGACGGCGCCCAGGACCAGGCGCGCATCGCTTTCATGCTCGGCTTCGCCGATTGGGACGCCTTCCACGAAAAGCTCATGTTCTGGCGCGACCGGGTGGCCTGGCATTTCGCCCAGGTGATCGCCGATCCGGACGAGGAAGAGGGTGCCCCGAGCGAAGTGGCGGTCGGCGGCGAATGGCTGCCGCTGTGGGAGGAGGCCCAGGATGAAGAGGCTGCCTGCCGTCAGCTGGAAGAGGCCGGGTTCGCGGACGCGACCAAGGCCCTGAAGGCGTTGGCCAACCTGCGCGGCAGCGCCCAGTTGCGGGCGATGCAGCGCTTGGGGCGTGAGCGTCTCGATGCCTTCATTCCGCGCCTGCTGGCCCAAGCGGTGGAGCACGACAACCCGGACCTGGTGCTGGAACGGGTGCTGCCGCTGGTCGAAGCGGTGGCCCGGCGTTCGGCCTACCTGGTGCTGCTGACGGAAAACCCCGGCGCCTTGCGCCGCCTGCTGACCCTGTGCGCCGCCAGCCCGTGGATCGCCGAGCAGATCACCCGGTTCCCGCTGCTGCTGGACGAACTGCTCAACGAAGGCCGGCTGTTCAAGCCGCCGCTGGCCCCGGAGCTGGCGGCCGAACTGCGCGAGCGCCTGACCCGGATCCCGGAGGACGACCTCGAACAGCAGATGGAAGCGCTGCGCCACTTCAAGCTGGCGCACCGCCTGCGTGTCGCGGCCTCCGAAATCGCCGGCAGCCTGCCCTTGATGAAGGTCAGCGATTACCTGACCTGGCTGGCCGAGGCGATCCTGGAGCAGGTGCTGGCCCTGGCCTGGCGCCAGACGGTGGCCAAGTACGGTACTCCGCTGCGCACCGACGGCACGTTGTGCGATCCCGGCTTCATCATTGTCGGTTACGGGAAAGTCGGCGGCATCGAGTTGGGGCATGGTTCGGATCTGGACCTGGTGTTCATCCATGACGGCGACCCCCAGGCGGAGACCGACGGGCCGAAGCCGATCGACGGCGCGCAGTTCTTCACCCGGCTGGGCCAGCGGATCATCCATCTGCTGACGGCGCAGACCAACTCCGGCCAGCTCTATGAGGTGGACATGCGCCTGCGGCCGTCCGGGGCGTCGGGCCTGTTGGTGAGTTCGCTGGGGGCGTTCGCCCGTTATCAGGAAAGCGAAGCCTGGACCTGGGAGCATCAGGCCCTGGTGCGGGCGCGGGTGCTGGTGGGCAGCCAGGATGTCGGCCAGGCCTTCGAGGGCGTGCGCGCCCAAGTGCTGGGCAAGGTGCGGGATCCGGCGACGCTGCGTCAGGAAGTCAGCGAGATGCGCGCCAAGATGCGCGACAACCTCGGCAGCAAGGCCACCGCCGCCGGCACCGGGGCGAATGCCTTCGAGGCCACGGCGCCGTTCGACCTCAAGCAGGACGCCGGAGGTATCGTCGATATTGAATTTATGGTGCAATACGCGGCCCTGGCGTGGTCGCAGAAGCACCCGCCGCTGCTGCGCTGGACGGACAACATCCGCATCCTGGAGGAGCTGGAGCACGAAGGGCTGATGCCCGTCGAAGACGCCGCGCTGCTGCGCGAGGCCTACAAGGCCTACCGCTCCGCCGCCCACCGGCAGGCCTTGCAGAAAGAGGCCGGGGTGATACCGGGCGACCAGTTCGCGGACGAACGGCGACAGGTGATGCGGATCTGGCGCGGGCTGGGGTTGAGCTGACACCGCCCTGTCGCCACATTGATTATCCCTGTGGGCGCGAAAGCGGATGGCAGGCCCGCACCGATGCCGGATGCGACGGCCCCATCGCCGGCAGGCCGGCTCCCACAGTGGCTCTACAGTGTTTGTAGAACTCTCGAGGCGGGGAGGCGTGATGCCTCCCCGGTTCGTTTTTGGAAACCACATGAATATTCTGATCGTTGGGCCCAGTTGGGTCGGTGACATGGTGATGGCCCAGACACTCTTCCAGTGTCTGAAGCAGCGTCACCCGCAGTGCGAGATCGACGTGCTGGCCCCCGAGTGGAGCCGGCCGATCCTTGAGCGCATGCCAGAGGTGCGCCAGGCCTTGAGCTTCCCGCTCGGCCATGGCGTGCTGGAACTGGCGACCCGTCGGCGGATCGGCAAGTCCCTGGCCGGCCGGTACGACCAGGCGATCCTGCTGCCGAACTCGCTGAAGTCGGCGCTGGTGCCGTTCTTCGCCGGGATCCCGAAACGCACCGGCTGGCGCGGCGAGTTCCGCTACGGCCTGCTCAACGACGTGCGCACCCTCGACAAAGAACGCTACCCGCTGATGATCGAGCGCTTCATGGCGCTGGCCTATGACGCGAACGCCGAACTGCCCAAGCCCTATCCGCGCCCGAGCCTGCAGATCGACCCGGTGACCCGCGAAGCGGCGCTGGCCAAGTTCGGCCTGACCCTCGACCGCCCGGTGCTGGTGCTGTGCCCCGGCGCCGAGTTCGGCGAAGCCAAGCGCTGGCCGTCCGAGCATTACGCCAAGGTCGCCGAGGCGCGGATCCGCGAAGGCTGGCAGGTCTGGCTGTTCGGTTCCAAGAACGATCACGCGGTCGGCGAAGACATCCGCGCCCGGCTGATTCCCGGCCTGCGCGAGGAATCGGTCAACCTCAGCGGCGGCACGTCGCTGGCCGAGGCCATCGACCTGATGTCCTGCGCCGACGCGGTGGTGTCCAACGATTCGGGCCTGATGCACGTGGCCGCCGCGCTGAACCGCCCTTTGGTGGCGGTGTACGGCTCGACGTCGCCGGGCTTCACCCCGCCGTTGGCCGACCAGGTGGAAATCGTGCGGCTGGGTCTGGAGTGCAGCCCGTGCTTCGACCGCACCTGCCGGTTCGGCCACTACAACTGCCTGCGCCAACTGATGCCGGATGCGGTGACCGACGCCTTGCTGCGTTTGCAGGGCAACGTGGTCGAGGTTCATTAAGTTGCGGGTACTGCTGATCAAGACTTCGTCGCTGGGTGACGTGATCCATGCGTTGCCGGCGCTGACCGACGCGGCCCGGGCGATCCCCGGCATCAAGTTCGACTGGGTCGTGGAGGAAGGCTTCGCCGAAATCCCGAGCTGGCACCCGGCCGTGGGCAAGGTGATTCCGGTCGCGATCCGCCGCTGGCGCAAGAACCTCTGGCAAACCGTCAAGAGCGGCGAGTGGAAACGCTTCAAGCAAAGCGTGCGGGCGGCCAAGTACGATCTGGTGATCGACGCCCAGGGCCTGCTCAAGAGCGCCTGGCTGACCCGTTACGTCAAGGCACCGGTGGCGGGCCTGGACAAGGGCTCGGCCCGCGAGCCGATCGCGGCGCGGTTCTACGACCGCAAGCTGGCGGTGGCCCGCGGTCAGCACGCGGTCGAGCGGGTGCGCCAGTTGTTCGCCATCGCCCTGGGCTATGACTTGCCCAAAGGTCTGGGCGACTACGGCCTCAACGTCGAGCGCCTGGTCGAGCTGCCGCGCAAGAGCGCCTACGTGGTGTTCCTGCACGGCACCACCTGGGACACCAAGCACTGGCCGGAAGCCTACTGGCGCGAGCTGACCGAGCGGGTCGGCTACCTCGGCGTCGGCGTGAGGCTGCCGTGGGGCAACCCGGTGGAGAAGGCCCGGGCCGAGCGCATCGCCGCCGGCTTCAGGCACGCCGAGGTGCTGCCCAAGCTCAACCTGGCCGGTGTCGGCAAGGTGCTGGCCGGCGCCCAGGCCTGCGTGGCGGTGGACACCGGCCTCGGCCACCTGGCCGCCGCGCTGGATGTGCCGACCCTGTCGCTGTTCGGCCCGACCAATCCCGGCCTGACCGGCGCCTACGGCAAGGTGCAGATCCACCTGGGCAGCGATTTCCCCTGCGCGCCGTGCCTGCAGAAGAAATGCACTTACCAACCGACGGCCGAAGACGCCCGTCAATTCGACCTGAAACGCGAGTCGCCCCTGTGCTTCACGCGTGTGAACCCCGAGCGTGTCGCCAGCCGACTGAGCACGTTGTTGATGGCTGAGGAGCTGCGCTGATGCAATTGGCATTTGTCCTGTACAAGTATTTCCCGTTCGGCGGCCTGCAGCGCGATTTCATGCGCATCGCCCTTGAATGCCAGAAGCGCGGCCATGCGATCCGCGTCTACACCCTGATCTGGGAAGGCGACGTGCCGCCCGGTTTCGAGGTGCTGGTGGCGCCGGTCAAGGCGCTGTTCAACCATCGGCGCAACGAAAAGCTCAGCGCCTGGATGGAGGCCGACCTGGCCAAGCGCCCGGTGGACCGTCTGATCGGCTTCAACAAGATGCCGGGGCTGGACGTCTACTACGCCGCCGACGGCTGCTTCGAAGACAAGGCGCAGAACCTGCGCCATTCGCTGTACCGCCGCTGGGGCCGTTACCGCCACTTCGCCGAGTACGAGCGGGCGGTGTTCGCCAAAGATGCGAAGACCGAAGTGCTGATGATTTCCGAAGTGCAGCAGCCGCTGTTCATCAAGCATTACGGCACGCCGGTGGAGCGCTTCCACCTGCTGCCGCCGGGCATCGCCCAGGACCGTCGGCGTCCGGCGGATGCGGACGAGATCCGCGCCGGTTTCCGCGCCGAATTCAACCTCAAGGATGATGAGCTGCTGCTGGTGCAGATCGGCTCCGGCTTCAAGACCAAGGGCGTCGACCGCAGCCTGAAGGCGCTGGCCGCGCTGCCGGCGGAACTGAGGAAACGCACCCGGCTGTTTGTAATCGGCCAGGATGACCCCAAATTGTTCCAGATGCAGAGCGCCACCCTGGGCCTGGGCGACAACGTGACGTTCCTCAAGGGGCGCAGCGACATCCCGCGTTTCCTGCTGGGCGCGGATCTGTTGATCCACCCGGCGTACAACGAGAACACCGGGACGGTGCTGCTCGAAGCCCTGGTGGCCGGCCTGCCGGTGTTGGTCAGCGCGGTCTGCGGCTACGCCCACTACATCGCCGAGGCCGACGCCGGGCGGGTGCTGGACGAGCCGTTCGACCAGGCGCAACTGACCCGCTACCTGGCCGACATGCTCGGCGACGCCTCGGCGCGGGCGGCCTGGAGCCGCAACGGCGTGGCGTTCGCCGGGACGGCCGATCTGTACAGCATGCCGCAGCACGCGGCCGATGTGATTCTGGCGGAGCACGCTTAAATGAAGTTGATGCTGGCTGAACCGTTCAAGAGCCTGTGGGCCGGCCGCGATGCGTTCGCGCAGGTCGAAGGGCTCAAGGGCGAGGTCTACCGCGAGCTGGAAGCCCGCCGGACATTGCGCACGGAAGTCGACGGCAACGGTTATTTCGTCAAGATCCACCGGGGCATCGGCTGGGGCGAGATCTTCAAGAACCTGCTCACCGCCAAGCTGCCGGTGCTCGGTGCGGGCCAGGAATGGCGAGCCATCCAGCGCCTGCAGCAGGTCGGCGTGCCGACCATGACCGCCGTCGCCTACGGCGAGAAGGGCAGCAACCCGGCGGGCCAGCATTCGTTCATCGTCACCGAGGAGCTGGCGCCGACCGTCAGCCTCGAAGACTTCAGCATCGACTGGGTCCGGCAGCCGCCGCAGCCTGCGCTCAAGCGCGCGCTGATCGCCGAGGTCGCGCGCATGACCGGCATGATGCACCGGGCCGGCGTGAACCACCGTGACTGCTACATCTGCCACTTCCTGCTGCACACCGACCGACCGGTCACCGCCGGTGACCTCAAGCTATCGGTGATCGACCTGCACCGCGCCCAGACCCGCCCGGCCATCACCCGGCGCTGGCGCGACAAGGACCTGGCGGCGCTGTACTTCTCCGCGCTGGACATCGGCCTGACCCGCCGCGACAAGCTGCGTTTCCTCAAGGGCTACTTCCAGCAGCCGCTGCGCCGGATCCTCGCCGAAGAGGCGTCGCTGCTGAGCTGGCTGGAGGGCAAGGCCAACAAACTCTACGCACGCAAGCAACGTTACGGGGATGCGCTCTGATGGCGGGTTGGAACCTTGAGCCGACTTACCGCGACCTCAGCGCAGACTTCGGTTCCCTCGAAGCGGTGTTCGCCCTTCAGGGCGAGCGCCTGACCCGCGATCCGCTGTCGGAGGTCATCCGCGTGCAGCGCGACGGGGTCAACTATTACGTCAAGCGCTACTCCGGCGCCGGCAAGGGCCTGCGCCGCTACATCGGCAAGCCGCGGGTGAAGATGGAGTGGCAGAACCTCAAGCGCTTCGCCAAGTGGGGCATCCCCACCGCCGAAGTGGTGGCCTGGGGCCTGGAGCGCCGGGGCGCGGCCTATGCCCGCGGCGCGATGATCACCCGCGAGCTGCCGCGCACCGAAGACCTTTCGGCGCTCGCCGAGCGCAACGATCCCAAGCTCAAGGACCGCGCCTGGGTCGACGGCATCAGCCGGCAACTGGCGGTGTACACCCGCACGATGCACGACCACCGCTTCACCCACAACGACCTGAAGTGGCGCAACCTTTTGATCGACGACCAGGCGCAGCTGTTCCTGATCGACTGCCCCAACGGCGACTTCTGGCGCGGCTTCTGGCTCAAGTACCGGATCACCAAGGACCTGGCCTGCCTCGACAAGGTGGCCAAGTATCACCTGTCGAACACCCAGCGCCTGCGCTTCTACCTGCAATACCGTCAGCGTGACCGGCTCAATGCCGCCGACAAGAAACGGATCCGTCACGTGGTGAGATTTTTCGAGGGACGCGAATGACTGATTTCCTGGCCGCTGAAGACCGTGCGCTGCTGGAGCGCCACGGCCTCGGCACCTTCGAGGCGCTGTGGGCCAAGCAGCTCGACGCGGTGGACGAGCCGAACACCGACGGCGGCGGCTGGAGCAGTGTGTACAGGCTGGAGCTCGAAGGCTGCGGCTACTACCTCAAGCGCCAGAGCGACTACCTGACCCGCACGTTGCACGCGCCGTTCGGCGAGCCGACGTTCGCCCGTGAGTTCCGCAACATCAGCCGGTACCGCCAGCTCGGCATCCCGGCGTTGCAGGCGGCGTTCTTCGGCGCGCGCAAGGTCAACGGCGAAGTCCGTGCGATCCTGCTGACCCGCGCCCTCGACGGCTGGGACGACCTCGATTCGCTGCTGCAGCGCTGGTCGGATCTGGGCGCGGCGCAGCAGTCGGCCATCCTCAAGGCCTGCGGCCAACTGGCCCGTCACCTGCACGGCAGGCGCCAGGTGCACGGCTGTTTCTATCCCAAGCACATTTTCCTCAAGGCCGACGGCGCTGCGTATCAGGCGCAACTGATTGACCTTGAGAAGACCCGTCCCTTGCTGTTCGGCCTGCGTGACCGGGTCAAGGACCTGGAGCCCTTGCTGCGCCGCGCGCCGGAATGGAACGAGGCGCAGTTGCGCGAATTGCTGGCCGCCTATCTCGACCAGCCGGCCGACGCATCGCTGGTCGACAGCTGGGTCACGCGCCTGACCGCACGGCGCAGCCGCAAGGAGACCCGCTGATGCAGTTGTCTGAACTCAAGGATGCCGGACGTACGCCGCCGCTGCCGTTGACCGTGTCGCTGGCCGATGCGGCGGGGCCGGCGGACCTGCAGCTGCTCAGCCTGCTGCGGGTGCTGCCGGGGCAGCGTTATGTCGGCGCCGGCGTGTGGCGCGGCCGGCCGGTGCTGGCCAAGCTGCTGGTGGGCGGCAAGGCGGCGCGGCATTTTCAGCGTGAGCTGGATGGCGTGAAACGGCTCGCGGCCCAAGGCATGACCACGCCGTTGCTGCTGGCCGACGGCCTGAAGGACGGTGAGGGCGGCTGGCTGCTGTTCGAGTTCCTCGAAGGCGCCGAAAGCCTGGGCGATGCGTGGCGCCAGGTCGAGTCGCTGCCGGTGTTGGCGGACGAACAGTCGGCGGTGCTGGCCGAGGCGCTCGGCGCCATCGCGCAGTTGCACGGCAAAGGCCTGTGGCAGGAAGACCTGCACCTGGACAACCTGTTGCGCCATGGCGGGCAGCTGTACCTGATCGACGGCGCCGGCATCCGTGCCGAAAACGTCGGCCAGCCGCTGTCGCGCCAGAAAGTGCTGGAGAACCTCGGTGTGTTCTTCGCCCAGTTGCCCCCGTCGCTGGCGCCGTTCACCGAAGAATTGCTGGTGTATTACCTGCTGGGCAACAGCGAGCACGCGCTGCCGCTGGAGGCCTTGCAGAAGCAGATCGACAAGGTGCGCGCCTGGCGCCTGAAGGACTACCTGACCAAGGTCGGCCGCGACTGCACGCTGTTCAGCGTGGTGCGCGGCGCGTTCGGCCTGCGCGCGGTGCGCCGCGAAGAAGAGCCGGCGATGCTGCCGGTGCTGGAACAGGCCGATGCCTTGCTCGACCGTGGACACCTGTACAAGACCGGCGGCGCGGCCAGCGTCGGCAAGGTCGAGGCGGCCGGGCGCACGCTGGTGATCAAACGCTACAACATCAAGGGCTTCGCCCATTGGCTCAAGCGGTTCTGGCGGCCGAGCCGGGCCTGGCATTCGTGGCGCGAAGGCAATCGCCTGGCGTTCCTCGGCATCGCCACGCCCAAACCGCTGGCGGTGCTGGAAACGCGGTTTTTCTGGCTGCGCCGCAAGGCCTACCTGATCACCGAGCATCTGGCGGGGCCGGACATCATCGAGCGCTTCGCGCCGTACGTCGAAAGCGGCGAGGCCCCGGAGCCGGAACTGAAGGCGCTGGACCTGCTGTTTGCGCAACTGATCGCCGAGCGCATCAGCCACGGTGACTTCAAGGGCCACAACCTGTTCTGGCAGGGCGACCGTTGGGCGCTGATCGACCTGGACTCGATGTGCCAGCACGGATCGGCCAGCCGCTTCGCACCGGCCTACGCGCGCGACCGCGCACGGTTCATGCGCAACTGGCCTGAGGGCAGTGCGTTGCACCGGGTGATTGATCAGCGGTTGCCTAAGGATGTATTGGGCGCTGCGTGATTGTTCGTACGCACGTAAGAAATTTCTGCAATGGAATCGGGCAAGGCATGTGGTGACAAATCCTAGTGACTTGTCCTACGGCCTTGTCAGAAGCGATGAGCTGCCCCCCGTAAAGCCCCGATGCTAGTTTGCCCCGATGTTTCTGGAGGGCAAATCTTGAAGATCAAAATGGTTGTGACCGCTGGTCAATCTGTCGATGTCCGGCGCCCTCTGCGCGATGCTGCTGCCCTGCGCGATCTATTGCCAGTCCAAGGACTGCGAAAACCATATTTGCTGGCGAACAAGCCTTAGGTGATTCCATTGCCCTCGGCCTGTCAGTACGGCGATTTCATCGTTTATGTCGATGAGAGCGGTGATCATGGGATGCAGACTCTGGATCGCAACTATCCAGTCTTTGTGCTCGCGTTTTGCGCCTTTCATAAAAAGCATTATTGCGAGAAAGTCATTCCGGCCCTGCAGAAGTTCAAGTTCACCCATATGGGGCACGATTTGATTGGTCTGCATGAGCTCGAAATCCGTAAAGAAAAAGGAGCGTTCTCCGGTCTGTTCGTATCCAGGGAGCACAAGAATGCTTTTCTTGAGGAACTGACCTGCATCATTGAGGCCAGCAACTTCGTTCTGATCAGTTGTGTGATAGACAAAGCTTCACTTCGTGAAAAACAAGGCCTGGGCCACAACCCGTATCACCTTGCTCTCGGTTTTTGTCTGGAAACGCTCTATGAGTTTTTGCAGGAGAAGAATCAGCAGCAGGCACTGACGCATGTGATTTTCGAGCGCCGGGGGAGGCGAGAGGATAACGAGCTTGAGCTGGAGTTTCGCAGGATGTGCAGTGGTGCGAACCGATTGGGCATTCAACTGCCGTTTGACATCGTGTTTGCCACCAAGCAGGTGAACTCCACGGGATTGCAACTGGCTGACCTTGTTGCGAGGCCCATTGGCATGAGCGTACTGAGGGCGGGGCAAGAGAATCGAGCTTTCGATGTGCTCAAACGCAAGTTCTATTGCAGCGGTGGTCGGAACAAAGTTGGAGAGGGTTTCGAAAACTGGGGGCTGAAGCTTTTCCCGTCTCCAGAAAGCGAAAAGCCCCGGTGATCTCACCGAGGCATTAACGCCGACCGGGATCTCCCAGTCCATTTGCGCCTGAGTCTATGGCGGGGGATGCGGCATGTCAACGCAGCTTCCGGCCAGTTCCCGCTAGAGGTTTGTCGGTGCTTTTAAGCTATAATCCCGCCCTTTAGCTGTCTCTCGCCCGGTGCGAGGGCACATCATCTTTTCAAGGCGCACCGCGCCTGCATGCAGACTAAAGAGGCTAGACCCCTGTGGCATTGACGATTCTTGGCCTGTCCGGCGCCCTTAGCCATGATCCTTCCGCAGCCTTATACATCGACGGCAAGCTGGTGGCGGCGGCTGAAGAAGAGCGCTTCGTGCGCGATAAACATGCAAAGAACCGCATGCCCTACGAATCGGCGAAGTTCTGCCTGGAACAGGCCGGCATCAAGCCGTCCGACGTTGACGTGGTGGCGATCCCGTTCGCCCCGATCAGCCTGTTCGGCAAGGCCCGCTGGCACTACGCCAAGCGTTACTGGTACGCCCCGGACCGCGCCCTCGACGCGATCCTGATGGGCAACCGCCGCTACAAGCGCTACCGCAAGAAGATCGTCTGGTGCCTGGAGCAACTGGGCTTCGATCCGAAGAAGATCAAGATCGAGCCGGTCGAGCACCACCTGGCCCACGCCTCCAGCGCCTACCACTGCTCGGGCTTCAAGGAGAAGACCGCGATCCTGGGCATCGACGGCAAGGGCGAATACGCCACGACCTTCTTCGGCTACGGCGAAAACGGCAAGATCCACAAGATCAAGGAATTCTTCGATCCGGACTCCCTCGGCGGCCTGTACGGCGCGATCACCGAGTTCCTCGGCTTCGAAATGCTCGACGGCGAGTTCAAGGTCATGGGCATGGCGCCGTACGGCGATGCCAGCAAGTATGACTTCTCGCGCCTGGCCTCGTTCGAGAACGGCGAGCTGGTGATCAACACCGACTACGCCAACGTCATCGGCCTGCGCCGCTACAAAGAGAAGGGCAAGGGCTTCTACTTCTCGCCGAAGCTGATCGAATGGCTCGGCCCGAAACGCGAAGGCGACATCGCCGACGAGCCGTACATCCACTACGCGGCGAGCATGCAGGCGCTGTTCGAGAAGCTGGCCCTGCAGATGATCGACCATTACCTGGGCGACGTGCTCAAGGAAACCGGCAAGCTGGCCTTCGCCGGCGGCTGCGCCCTGAACGTCAAGCTCAACCAGAAGATCATCGCCCGCGACGACATCAAGGAGCTGTTCGTGCAGCCGGCCTCCGGCGACGCCGGCACCGCGGTCGGCGCGGCGGCCTATGTGTCCCACGCCCGCGGCGTGCCGGTCGAGAAGATGGAGCACGTCTACCTCGGCCCGTCGTACAGCAACGAAGACGTGATCGCCGCGTGCGCCCGTCACGAGAACAAGCCGGTCTGGCGCAAGCTGGACAACATGCCCGAGCAGATCGCCAAGATCATGGTCGACGGCAATCCGGTGGCCTGGTTCCAGGGCCGCATGGAGTTCGGTCCGCGCGCGTTGGGCGGGCGATCGATCATCGGCTGCCCGAGCGTCGAGGGCGTGGCCGACCGGATCAACCACCAGATCAAGTTCCGTGAGCGCTGGAGGCCTTTCTGCCCGTCGATGCTCGACACCGTCGCGCCGCAGATGATCAAGATCGACCACCCGGCGCCGTTCATGACCTTCACCTTCGAAGTGGCGGAAGAGTGGAAGACCCGCGTGCCGGAAGTCGTCCACGAAGACGGCACCTCCCGTGCCCAGGTGCTCAAGCGCGAATACAACCCACGCTACTACGACATGATGAAGGCGCTGGAGAACCTGA
Source organism: Pseudomonas sp. B3(2017) (assembly GCF_002113595.1). Taxonomy (NCBI): domain Bacteria; kingdom Pseudomonadati; phylum Pseudomonadota; class Gammaproteobacteria; order Pseudomonadales; family Pseudomonadaceae; genus Pseudomonas; species Pseudomonas sp. B3(2017). The sequence goes on along the minus strand of NZ_NEIU01000015.1, from coordinate 26,206 downwards.
CCGGCAACGGCGTGTCGCTGAACACCTCGCTCAACCGCCGCGGCGAGCCGATGATCTGCTCGCCGACCGACGCGCTGAACATGTTCTTCGGTTCTGATCTGCAGTACCTGATCATGGAAGACATTCTGGTGGTCAAAGAAGGCGCAAACGCTTATGACACGCTCGGCTGAACGCCATGTGCTGCAGTTCTGCCACGGCTATGACGGGCCGTTCCTGGACTGCGCGCGGCAGTACGCCAGCCTGTTCGCGGGCACCGGCTACCGGGTGACCACGGTCTTCCTGACCGGGGCCGCCGACAGCGAGGTGGCCGCGGCCTGCGCTTCCGACGAAGTGCTGTTCATGGAATACAGCTCCAAGGCCATCCGTGGCCTGAAGCTGGGCGCCATCGGCGATCTGCGCAAGATCGCCGCTTCGCGCAACTTCAGTTTCTGCATCGCCCATCGCTTCAAGCCGATCTACATCGCCTTGCTCGGCACGTCGCTGCCGGTGATCGGCGTGCACCACGCGTTCGGCGACTACAAGCGCGGTTCGCGCAAACTGTTCGCCCACATCTTCCGCAAGCGCCTGAGCCTGCTCGGCGTGTCGGATGCGGTGCGCGACGACATGCGGCGCTGCCTGCCGAAATGGCCGGCGACCCGGATCCAGACCCTCTACAACCGCATCGATGTGGGTGCGCTGCAGACCCGTCAGGTCTCCGCCCGCGAAGCCCGGGAAACCCTGGGGCTGACGGCGGATGCCTGGATCGTCGGCAACGTCGGCCGCCTGCACCCGGACAAGGACCAGGCCACCCTGTTGCGCGGTTTCGCCGCGGCGTTGCCGGGGCTGCCGGCCAACAGTCAACTGGTGATCCTCGGCAAGGGGCGACTTGAGGACAGCCTCAAGGCCCTCGCCCGGGAACTGGGCATCGGCGACCGGGTGCTGTTTCTCGGCCAGGTGCCGGAGGCGCGCAACTACTTCCGCGCCTTCGATGTGTTTGCCTTGAGCTCCGACCACGAGCCGTTCGGCATGGTGCTGCTGGAGGCCATGGCCGCCGGCGTGCCGTTGCTGGCGACCGCCTGCGGCGGGGCGAAGGAAGTGGTCGAAGGCGTGGGGATCCTGTTCCCGCTCGGCGATGCCGAACACCTGGCCCAGGGCCTGCAGCACCTGGCCGGCATGGACGAACAGCAGCGCCGCCAGTGCGCCGAACTGATGTTCGACCGGCTGCGCGAGCGCTTCAGCGACCGTGCGGTGCGCGACACGTTCTGGCGCTTGCCGCAAGTCACCGATCTGGCACCGAGGGGCTGATGCTCAATCGTTTTCAAGGCTGGCGCGAACGTGGCTGGTCGCCCGTCGACGCCTCCACTTATGCACAGGCCTGGCAGCGTTTCGGCGGCAGCGTCGCGACCCACCCGATGGTGGTCGAACGTCTGGCGGCCCTGGCCGGGATCCCGGTGCGTTACCTGGCCTGGGAGCAGCACGGCGAGATCAAGGCCGCGATCCCGACCTGGGGCCGCGATCTGGCGCTGTCCAAGGACGTGCTCAAGCGCAGCGGCAAGAAGGGCCTGTTCGACCTCGGCAACGCCGAGCTGATCCTGCCGGCGGCGCCCGACGCCCAAGCGCCGCTGCGCCATCGCGGCCGCTACCTGTCGGCGCTCAACGAAACCCGCTTCAGCGGCCTCAAGCCGCAGGCCGAACAGCTGGCCATGGCCCGCACCCCGGAAGAACTGTCGAAGAAATTCCGCTACAACCAGCGCCGCGAACTGCGCCTGCTGGAAGAGGCGGGCGGCGTGGTGCGGCCGGTGGGCGGGTTCTCCAGCAGCGAGCTGGCGGCGATCTACTGCGACCTGTTCCAGCGCCGTTGGGGCTTCCCGGCCACCGGCGCGGCGCGGATGGCCGAGGTGATCGAGCTGTTGCGCGAGTTGCTGATCGGTTCGGTGATCTTCCTCAACGATGCGCCGATCGCCATCCAGTTGGTGTACCGCGTCGAAGCGCCGCAATGGATCAGCGTCGAATACATCAACGGCGGCGTCGATCCGGAAACCCGCGAATTCAGCCCAGGCAGCGTGCTGAGCTTCCTCAACACCCAGAGCGCCTGGGAAGACGCCCGGGCGCTGGGCAAGCCGCTGCGCTTCTCCTTCGGTCGCGCCGACCGTGAATACAAGGATCGCTGGTGCAATCCTGTGCCGGTGTTCACCGTATGAGTGCGCCCATGAACCGCAAACAGCAACTGCTCAAGCGTCACCGGCGCAACAAGCGCATCGGTCTGCTGGTCGCCTTGATCGTCCTGGCTGTGTTGGGCTTCGCGGTGGCGTGGTGGTTGCCGCCGCTGCTCGCGGTGCTCGGCTGGATCGCCCACGAGGCCTGGTTCGCCGATCACCTGTTCTATTCGCCGAAGGACGACTATCGCTACAGCTTCCCGCCGTTCACCCCGCAGCCCAAGGTGCACCTCAACGGTGGGCAACTGCGTCTGGATGACGGCGTGATGCTGGTGGACGACGCCACCCTGATCCTCGCCGTGAAGGTCAAGAGCACCTGGCTGGGGCGTTTTCTCGATCCGCGGGTCGAGTTGCTCGGCGGCGACGACCCGGATGCGCAGACCTTCGAGCGGGGCGTCAACGGCCTGCGCTACCTCAACCTGAGCGGCCAGGCCCAGGCGCTTTCCCAAGGCCGGCTGCGCCTGCGCGGACGTTTTTGCCGGGTGTCCGGCGAGCCGCTGCTGTGGGCGCTGGAGCAGCCGGACTACCGCCGTCAGCGGGTGATGGTGATTGCGCCGCACGCCGACGACGCCGAACTGGCGGCCTACGGGCTGTACAGCCAGGCCGACGAGGCGTGGATCGTGACGCTGACCGCCGGTGAGATCGAAGCCGATCACTACCGGCAGATGGGCCTGGACAAGGTCGAGGCGGCGCGGCTCAAGGGCCGTCTGCGTGCCTGGGACAGCCTGGCCGTGCCGCGTTGGGCCGGCGTGCCGCAGGCGCATTGTGTGCAGCTCGGCTACTTCTGCCTGCAACTGGCGGCGATGCAGGCCGCGCCGGATCGGCCGGTGGGCTCGCGGGAGGCCGACCTCAACGACACCCGGCTGTTCCGCCGCTTGAATCCGTTCACGCTGCCTGGCGATGCCGACGGCGCGCCGACCTGGAACAACCTGCTGGCGGACCTGCGCGAAGTGCTGCTGCGGGCGCGTCCCGACGTGATTGTGCTGCCGCACCCGACCCTCGATCCGCACCCCGACCACCTCTGCTCGCAGCAGGCGGTGATGCAGGTGCTGGAGGGCCTGGACTGGCAGCCGACGCTGCTCGGCTACGCCAACCATCTGCACGACAACGACCGCTGGCCGATGGGCGACAACGGCCAGGGCATCGCGCTGCCGCCTGCGTTCGACGCGACGGTGGCGATGCAGCCGCTGTGCCTGCCGCTGTCGCTCGCGCAGCAGCGCGACAAGGCCATGGCGCTGGGCATGATGCACGACCTGCAGCCGCCGGCCCCGTTCAAGCGGCGCCTGCGCCGTTGCCTCCAGCGGCTGCTGGCGGGCCGGAAGCCGTCGGTGTACGGCGAAAACGAATTCTTCAGAAAAGCGGTGCGGCGCCAGGAGTTGTTCTGGCAGGTCCGCCCAGGTGAGACAGGCGTCCAGCGGGGAGAGGTATGAGTCAACGTTCAAAGGTGCTGCAGCTGCAGCCGGACTACAACGTCAAGGCCCATGATTTTGCCGACCTCGCGGAGCAGATCGTCAAGGCCCTGCCCAAGGATCGCTATGAGGTGACCGCCGCGTTCCTGCGCGGCAAGCCTGGCCCGGGCGAGCCGGTGAGCCGCGCCGACCGTTCGGTGTACTTCGAGTTTTCCGACAAGTCCCTCAAGGGCATGCGCCTGCGGGCGATGTGGCAGTTGTACAAGTTCTGCCGCCGGGAAAAGTTCGACGTGGTGATCTGCAACCGCTTCAAGCCGGTGAACATGATGCTGGCCCTCAACCGCTGGCTGAAGGTGCCGCTGTGCATCGGCATCTCCCATGGCTTCGGTGAATACGACCGCTTCTACCGGCGACGCCAGACCCAGCGCCTGATCGACCGGCACTGGCGCTTCGTCGGCGTGTCGCCGGCGGTCAAGCAGTACCTGCTGGACTGCGCCTGCGGCTTCACCGACGCCAACACCTGGGCCATCACCAACGCCATCGACATCGAGCAGGCCGAAGGCCTGCAGCACAGCCGCGAGCGTGCCCGCGAGCTGCTGGGGATCGACCCGGACGTGCGTCTGGTCGGTGCCCTGGGGCGGCTGGTGTCGGTCAAGGGCCACACCTACCTGTTGCAGGCCTTTGCCGCGCTGAAAGACAAGTACCCGAACACGCAACTGGCGATCATCGGCGCCGGCCGCCTGCAGGCGCCGCTGGCCGAGGAGATCGCGCAACTGGGCCTGACCGGCCGCGCGCACCTGCTCGGTTTCAAGGAAAACGCCCTGCAGTACGTTCGCGCCTTCGACATCTGGACCATGCCGTCGCTGGCCGAAGGCCTGGGCCTGGCCCTGCTGGAAGGCATGAGCGGGCATCTGCCGGTGATCGCCTCGAACGTGCCGGCCATGCTGCCGCTGATCGAAGGCGCCGGCGGCCTGGCGGTCGCGCCCAAGGACGTGTCGGGCCTGACCGCGGCACTGGACGCCTACCTCGGCCTGTCGGACGAGGAACTCAAGGCCAAGGGCGCGCAAGCTTACCGCTATCTGCAGCAACAGCACGACATCGAGGTGTTCCGTCAGGAATACCTGAACCTGATCGACTCCGGCCTGGAACAGGCCCGCAAGGAACAGCCATGAGCGACGCGCAACCTCTCGTCACCGTCATCATCGCGTCGTACAACCACGGCCCGTACATCGAGGAAAGCATCCTCAGCGTCATCAACCAGACCTACCCGAACATCGAGCTGCTGGTGGTCGACGACGGCTCCAAGGACGACAGCGCCCAGCGCATCGGCGCCTTGCAGGCCCAGCATGGCTTCGACTTCCGCGTGCAGCAGAACCAGGGGCTGACCAACACGCTCAACGGCGCCATCGCCCGGGCCAAGGGCAGCCTGATCGTGCCGTTCGGTTCCGACGACATCATGTACCCGGACCGGATCGCCACCCAGGTCGCGTACATGGACGGCAAGCCGGAGGTGGGCATCTGCGCCGGCAACATCGAACTGATCGACGCCGACGGCAACCTGTACCCGGAAAAGCGCCAGCGCCGCGACGTGCCGTTCCGCCGCCTGGACTTCGATGACATGTTCCTGGAGCGCAAGCCGTATCCGCCGGCGCCGACCCTGATGATCCGCCGCGAAGCGCTGGAGAAGGTCGGCGGCTTCGACCCGACGATCCGGCTGGAGGACCTGCTGATCGAACTGAAGGTCACCCGCGCCGGCTACTTCATCGACGGCCTGAACGTGGTGATGGCGCGCTACCGCAAGCACGCCACCAACTCCTACAAGAACCACCGGTTCATGATCGACAACATCCTGCGCACCTACGCGTTGTTCAGCGACCATCCGCTGTACGACGAGGTGCGCTTCAAGTCGCTCAACTCGATGTTCCTCAAGACCGCCAACCGCGACCGCAAGCTGGCGCGGGAACTGCTGGCGCAGATCCCGTTCAAGGCCTGGAACAAGAAAACCTGGCGCGGCCTGGGCCGCTTGCTGTTTTCGCCGCTGGAAAAGGATTGAGCCCACCCCCGGGAAGGGCGCCCGGCTTCAGCGGGCGACCTTCTGGGCCAGGCGTTTCTGGCTTTCCTTGCGCTGGCGCAGCCGGTTCAGCAGCGTCTTGCCGAGGGCCATCCCCGGCCGCTCGATGTACAGGAAGGTCAGGCTGCTGATGAGGATCAGCAGGCAGGTGCACACCGCCAGCAGCGGCAGGTAGACCCACGCGTCCCGTGCATCGACCTGCAGCCACAGCGGCAGGCGCTGCACCATGGCCCAGAGCACGAAACCGTGCAGCAGGTAGGTGCTGTAGCTGATTTCGCCCATCCAGCGGATGCTGCGCGGCTTGAGTGCGCCGAACAGCGAATTGCCCGACGCCACGATCACGAAGAACAGCCCCAGCAGAAGCAGCGGCGGCGCCTTGAACGCCCGGTTGAACGCCGTGAAGGCGATCGCCAGGGCCAGCAGGGCGACGATGCCGGCCGTGCGTGTCCGGCTCCAGGCGACCAGCTGCGGCCGGCGGATCCAGTAGGCCGCCGCGATCCCGCCGAGGAAACTGGCCAGGAAATGCTTCTTCAGCGAGTGCTCCCAGCCCACCGCCTGATACAGCGCGTAGATGCTGATCAGGCACAGCAAGACCTGCCGCCAGCTGCCGCGGTAGATGAACACCATGCCGGCCAGCGGCAGCGCCAGGTAGAAGAACACTTCATAGGCCAGCGTCCAGGTCACGTTGGAGATCAGCATGCCGGTCTGCGGGTAGCGGTTGATGTCGGGCCGGTCGAACGTCAGCCAGGCCAGCACCTGCCGGGCCAGTTGGCTGCCCGGCTCCTTCAGTTCCCAGCCCTGCAGGTGGAACACCGTGACGAACACCAGCAGCATCAGGGGCAGGTACAGCGGATACAGCCGGAACACCCGCGAGATCCCGAACGCCAGCCAGTCGTGCCGGCGGCCGTGGGTCAGCAGCCGATCCCAGAACAGGAACCCGGTGATCATGAAGAACAGGGCGACGCTGCCCTGGCCGAGCATGGCGTAGAGGTTGTTCGGCGGAAAGTCGATCACCCCGGTGCGCAGGAATATCCAGGTGATGATCGAGTGGTGCACGAACACGCCGAACGCCAGGTAGCCGCGCAGCCCGTCGATGCTGGCGAAACGGCTCTCTCCGGCGTGCTGCAGGTGCCGGGTGATGGTCGGGACCGCCCGCAGCAGCAGGGCGGCGCTGGCGATGGCCAGCGCATAGGCGGCCAACGCGATGAGGGGATTGGTTTCGTTCATCAGTGAACCCGGGCCGGAGCGGTGCTGGCCAGCACTTGCCTGTGCAGGTTATCCACAGCGGATTGCGACGCGGTCATGGCATAGCCCTGAAGCAGCGCGTCGAGATGGTCTTCGAACAGCCAGCGCTTGTCGACGGTGTAGCGTTGCATGTGGCGCAGGTTGCGCTGACGCAGCGACAGGCCGAGCGCGGACGGGTAGATGCGCAGGTCGGCCAGGTCGATCAGGCCGAACTCGCCGTCCTCGAGCACCAGCACGTTGCCCAGGTGCAGCGAGCGGAAGTACACGCCCTGCTCATGCAGTTGCGCCATGAACCGGCCGAAGCGCTCCACCAGTGCCTGACGCACCGCCGGGGCGGTGATGCCCTGCAGCACCTGGCGCAGGGTGTGGCCCGGCAGCGGCGAGTAGTGCACGGCGCTGCTGCCGTCGTCCAGGCGATAGAGGCCGAGCACTTGCGGGGTCGGGATGCCCATCCGGCGCAACTGTTCGCTGTTGACGGCAAAGCGCTCCGAATAGGGGTTGAAGCTGCCGGAGGTGTACCAGCGGCGCGGGCGGAACAGCTTCAGGAAACTGCCGTCGCCAAGGCGCAGGACCTTCGGGCCCAGGCCGTCCTCTTCGATCACCTGGGCATCGCTGGCCATCTGCTGCAGTCCGGCCGCCGACAGCGGCTCCACCGGCAGCGCCAGCAGGCGCCGGGCCCGCTGGTTGATGGACAGGGCGGCGATCAGCGCCAGGGGAATCCACAGCAGGAACCAGTGTTCCTTCGGCCGGGAAATGATGCCGCCGCCTTCCGTCAGGCCGGCGCCGATGCCGAACACCAGCAGGGCCGAGGCGAGGATCAGCAGCGGCTGCACACGCTGGCGCCAGCTGCTGTACAGACCCCAGACCTGGAAGAACAGCCAGGGCAGCAGGCCCAGGATGCCGACGTAATAGAGCACGCCCAAGGTAAAGCTGTGGGGCTCGGCGAAGTCGTAGCCGACCCCCGGGTCGATGGCCAGGCTGGCGTTGTAGCCATGGCCGATCCACGGGTGTTCGGCGATCTTGTGCAGGGCCATCTGCCAGATCTCCAGGCGGTAGGAGTCGCCGCGCTCGATCAGCATCTGGCCGAACAGCCAGGACACCCCGAGGCCGCCGACGGCCATGGCGCCGAGCAGGAACAGCGAGCGCCGGTTCCAGCAGATGAAGCACAGCCACAGCGCCGCCAGCGTGAGGGCCACCAGCGGAGTCCTGGAGCCGGTCGCGATCACGGCCATGAACATCACCGCCATGGCCGGCACGCTGAGCCACAGGAACTGCCGGCGCTTGGCGATCATGGTCATGCCCAGCCAGTAGGCGCTGAAGAAGCCGAACAGGTGCGAGCTCAGCAGCGGGTTGTCGAACGCCCCGCCGCCGACCAGGCGCATGCCGGGTTCGTAGGCGCGGGCGAACAGGAACAGGAACACGGCCGTGGCCGCCAGCGCGATCAGCGCGGCGGTGAACAGCAGCGGCTGCAGCAGCTCGCTGCGGTAGCGCACGAGCAGGTAACAGCCGGCAAACAGCAGCACGGTGTGCAGCGGCGGCTTGAACATGCCGCCGACCGGTTCATCGGCGGGGCCCCAGCACAGGCTGAGCAGCGCCCATCCGACGAACAGCAGGAGGGCGACGATCAGCGGCTCGCGCAGCAGTTCCCGGGCTTCCCTGGGGCGCAGGCAGAGGGCGATCAGCGTCGGAATGCTGAACAGGCCGTAGAACAGCTTGTGGTGCAGGCTGCGTCCCGGCAGGAAAAACAGCGCGCACAGGAGCAGGAGATAGCCGAGGGGAAGAATCCACAGGCAAATGAAATCGAAGACCCGGTTAGAGGTGCTGTTGAAGCCGCGAAGTTGCATGCTGTGAGTTTAAATCCTGAAAAGGTACGGCCATTCGGATGATGGCTATTTGGCGCTGAACGAGACGCCTAACAATACCAGCCTTTCGCCGATTGCCAGAGACCTGAAGAAGCTGTGCTAAAGTCAGCGTCCTTTTTATCGACTTCTGCGTGATATGACCGACTCCAGTCCCGCCGCAAGCCCATCGAGCTTGAAAATCTACTTCCGCCTGCTCGGTTACGTCAGGCCGTACATCAGTCTGTTCCTGATCAGCATCGTCGGTTTCCTGATCTTCGCCTCGACCCAGCCGATGCTCGGCTACATCCTCAAGTACTTCGTCGACGGCCTGTCCAACCCCGAGGCGGCGCTGTTCCCCTCCGTGCCTTACCTGCGCGACCTGCAGCTGCTGCAGGCCGTGCCGCTGCTGATCATCCTGATCGCCGCGTGGCAGGGGCTGGGCTCCTATCTGGGCAACTACTTCCTGGCCAAGGTCTCCCTGGGCCTGGTGCATGACCTGCGGGTGCAGCTGTTCAACAACCTGCTGATCCTGCCCAACCGCTATTTCGACAAGCATAACTCCGGCCACCTGATTTCGCGCATCACCTTCAACGTGACGATGGTCACGGGGGCGGCAACAGATGCGATCAAGGTCGTAATCCGTGAGGGCATGACCGTCGTCTTCCTGTTCGCCTCGCTGCTGTTCATGAACTGGAGGCTGACGCTGGTGATGGTCGCGATCCTGCCGCTCATCGCCTTGATGGTGCGCACCGCGAGCAAGAAATTCCGCAAGCAGAGCAAGAAGATCCAGCTGGCCATGGGCGACGTGACCCATGTCGCCTCGGAAACCATCCAGGGCTACCGCGTGGTGCGCAGCTTCGGCGGCGAAGCCTATGAAGAGAAGCGCTTCTTCGACGCCAGCCAAGGCAACACCGACAAGCAACTGCGCATGACCCGCACCGGCGCGATCTACACGCCGCTGCTGCAACTGGTCATCTACACCGCCATGGCGATCCTGATGTTCCTGGTGCTGTTCCTGCGCGGCGACGCCTCGGCCGGCGACATGGTGGCCTACATCACCCTGGCCGGCCTGCTGCCCAAGCCGATCCGTCAGCTGTCCGAAGTCAGCTCGACCATCCAGAAGGGCGTGGCGGGCGCCGAAAGCATCTTCGAACAGCTGGACGTCGAGCCGGAAATCGACACCGGCACGGTCACGCGCGATTCGGTCAGCGGCCGTCTCGATGTGCGCAACCTGAGCTTCACCTACCCGGGCACCGAACGTCAGGTGCTCGACGACATCAGCTTCTCGGCGGAGCCGGGGCAGATGGTGGCGCTGGTGGGGCGTTCGGGCAGCGGCAAGTCGACGCTGGCCAACCTGATTCCGCGCTTCTACCACCACGACAAGGGCGAAATCCTGATCGACGGCGTGGAAGTGGAGCAATACAAGCTGCTGAACCTGCGCCGGCACATCGCCCAGGTGACCCAGCACGTGACCCTGTTCAGCGACACCGTGGCCAACAACATCGCCTACGGCGACCTGGCCGGCGCGCCGCGCGAGGACATCGAGAAGGCGGCCCGCGACGCCTACGCCATGGACTTCATCGCGCAGCTGCCCCAGGGCCTGGACACCCAGGTCGGCGAAAACGGCGTGCTGCTCTCCGGCGGCCAGCGCCAGCGCCTGGCGATCGCCCGCGCCTTGCTCAAGAACGCGCCGTTGCTGATTCTCGACGAGGCCACCTCGGCGCTCGACACCGAATCCGAGCGGCACATCCAGGCAGCGCTGGATCAAGTGATGAAGGGCCGCACCACACTGGTGATCGCCCACCGCCTGTCGACCATCGAGAAGGCCGACCTGATCCTGGTGATGGATCAGGGCCGGATCGTCGAGCGCGGCACCCACCAGTCGCTGCTGGCGCAGAACGGCTACTACGCCCGCCTCAACGCCATGGGCCTGGACGCCCCGGCCGAAGACATCGCCTGACCCCTTGCGGTGGCGAGGGAGCAGTTCCCCTCGCCACCGGTCCGGTTTGTATCCGCTCCTTTACGCTTCTTGACCAAACCGGAATAAATCCCGGCACCGCGCTTGTTAAGGTTCCTGAACGAACCCAGAACCTGAACCGAAGGGCCATCCCCTTCACGCGGATCCCGTCATGCTGCAACGTTATCTCTGGAAACTGCTGCCCAAACCCCAGCGCGCCTTCCTGCTGGGGCGCCTGCCGGTGGTCGACCGGCAAGTGGTGAACAAGTCGATGTCGGCCCAACGGGCCTTTCCCAAGGCGTTCGAGCAGCGTGCCTGCCTGTTCATCCATGTGCCCAAATGCGCCGGCAGCAGCATCTGCACGGCGCTGTTCGAAGGCTGGCGCCCCGGCCACCTGCCGCTGTACTGGTACGAAGAGCAGTTCCCCGAGCGCTACGCGGCGGCGTACAAGTTCGCCTTTGTGCGCGATCCGCTTGAGCGCGCCTACTCGGCCTATGTCTTTCTGCGGGGCAATGAGCTGGGCAGCCGTGACCAAGGGGCCCAGCGGCTGGTCAGGCGCTACCGCGATTTCGATGACTTCGTCGCCCGCTGGCTGCACGCCGAAACGATCCCGCGGCAATTGCACTTCGCCGCGCAAACCGACTTTCTCGTCGATTCGCTGGGGCACCTGGCGCTGGACTTCATCGGCTACCAGGAACATCTGGAGCGGGATTTCCACCTGGTCTGCGAACATTTGGGGATCGAAGGGCGGTTGCCTCACGTCAACGGCTCCCGCCAGCGTCAGCCGATGCCGGCGCGGGAGTTCTGCTCGGTGCGCACCCGTCGGCTGGTGCGGCGGGTGTACCAGCGCGACTACGACCTGCTCGGCTATGAGTGAACGGTGACGTGCGCCGGCCTGCCTACGGCGGCGTAGGTGCTCAAAAAACGAGCAAAAAAGTCAGCTGTTTCATCCTGTTGCAGCCGCTGCACAAGCCTTCGCCCACCCTGTGCTAATATCGCGCCCCTGTTCATTTTGTATGTGGGTTGCTCCATGAAGTTGTCCATGCCGCGATTCGATCAAGCCCCTGTCTTGGTGGTCGGCGATGTCATGCTCGACCGTTACTGGCATGGCGGAACCTCACGGATTTCCCCTGAGGCGCCGGTTCCGGTCGTCAAGGTCGAGCAAATCGAAGACCGTCCGGGCGGCGCCGCCAACGTTGCCCTCAACATCGCCGCGCTGGGTGCGCCGGCTTCGCTGGTCGGCGTGACCGGCGACGACGAGGCCGCCGACAGCCTGAGCAACAGCCTCAAGGGCGCGGGCGTGCGGGCCCTGTTCCAGCGCATCGCGCACCAGCCGACCATCGTCAAGCTGCGGGTCATGAGCCGGCACCAGCAATTGCTGCGCATCGATTTCGAAGAACCGTTCGCCACCGATGCCCTGGCCTTGGGCGCACAGGTCGACGACCTGCTCGAAGGCATCAAGGTGCTGGTGCTGTCCGACTACGGCAAGGGTGCGCTGAAGAACCACCAGGCGCTGATCCAGGCCGCCCGCGCCAAGGGCATCCCGGTGCTGGCGGATCCGAAGGGCAAGGACTTTTCGATCTACCGCGGCGCCAGCCTGATCACCCCGAACCTCAGCGAGTTCGAGACCATCGTCGGCAAGTGCGCCGACGAGCACGAACTGGTGAGCAAGGGCGCGGCGCTGATGCACGACCTTGAGCTGGGCGCGCTGCTGGTCACCCGCGGCGAACACGGCATGACCCTGCTGCGCCCGGAGCATCCGGCGCTGCACCTGCCGGCCCGCGCCCGCGAAGTGTTCGACGTGACCGGCGCCGGCGACACGGTGATCTCCACCTTGGCGGCGGCGATCGCCGCCGGCGAGGACCTGCCCCATGCGGTGGCGCTGGCCAACCTGGCCGCCGGCATCGTGGTGGGCAAGCTCGGTACGGCGGCGATCAGCGCCCCGGAACTGCGCCGCGCGATCCAGCGCGAAGAAGGCTCCGAGCGCGGCGTGCTGGGGCTGGAGCAACTGCTGCTGGCGGTGGCCGATGCCCGCGCGCACAACGAGCGGATCGTGTTCACCAACGGTTGCTTCGACATCCTCCACGCCGGCCACGTGACCTACCTCGAGCAAGCTCGGGCCCAGGGCGACCGTCTGATCGTGGCGATCAACGACGACGCGTCGGTCAGCCGCCTGAAAGGGCCGGGCCGTCCGATCAACAGCGTCGACCGGCGCATGGCCGTGCTGGCCGGCCTCGGTGCGGTGGATTGGGTGATCAGCTTCCCTGAAGGCACCCCGGAAAACCTGCTGCGCGAGGTCAAGCCGGACGTGCTGGTCAAGGGCGGCGACTACGGGATCGACCAAGTGGTCGGCGCCGACATCGTCAAGGCCTACGGCGGCACGGTGAAGGTGCTGGGGCTGGTGGAAAACAGCTCCACCACGGCGATCGTGGAAAAGATCCGCAAGTCCGAGTGAAGCCCTGAAAAAGACCGCGCCGGTGATGCGCTCGCAAGAGCCATCGCCGGCGCGGTCTTTGGCTTTCAGGAACCCACGTTCTTGCTCGGCACGATTCGCTTGAGCAGTTGCGTCGCCTTGCCCCGCAACCGGGCCAGCCCCGTGTCCTTGGCGGGCGCGGTCAGCCCTTGCTGGCGCAGCCAGTCCTTCCAGCGGATCCGCTCATCGCGCACCAGCCAGCCGTCCTGCCGGGCGAAGCTTTCGGCCAGGTACAGGCCCCGGGTGCCGGCCGGGTGCAGCTGGCCTTTCTTGAGTGTGTACAGCTCGGCCAGCGGCTCGCCGTCCTGCAGCGGCATCAGGTAAAGGTCCGGACGCTTGCGGTCCAGCCGCGCCACCAACTGGTCGCCTTCCAGCCGCTCGTCCACATGGAACAGGCTCAGGTTCTTGGCTTCCTTGGGCACGTCCAGGCGCAGGTCGTAGATCAGCTGCAACGAGGCGGTCGGCAGGTGCACGTAGGCCCGCGGGCGTTCCATCAGTTGCAGGCTGGCGCAGCGCACCGGCCGCGCCGAGCCGGACTCCGGCGTCAGGCGAAACGGCAGGGCTTCGCGGTAATGCAGTGCCGAGGCGTAAGGCGCCGGCAGCCAGGTGTCGTTGAAGCGCCCGCCGAGCCAGCCTTCGGGCGTCTCCAGCAGGCATTCCTCGGCGATTTCCTGGATGGCCGTGTGCAAGGGCAGGTTCAGCTCATGGGCCGGCACATAGCCTGAGATCAGCTTCAGCACCACATCGCCGCGGTCCTGCCGGCGCTGGCGCACCAGTACCCAGTAGTCGCGGCTCTGCCAACGCAGGGTCAGGCGCACCGAAACCCCGAGGTTGGCCAGCTCCAGCGCAAAGCGCTCGGCGTCCGGCACCGTGACCGGCCGCCGCCGCTGCAGGGTCTGGGCGAAGTTCAGCGGCCTGCCGACGCTCTGGTAGGTCAGGCCTTCCGGGGTGGCTTCGACGAACAGCGGCAGGGTCTTGAAATTGCTCGGGTTCTTTCTGATGAGCGTGCGCGGCATGTCGGCTCCTGCTTAAGGCCGCGGGGCGGCGTCAGAGACCACGAAGGACCTGTGCAACGGTCGCGACGTTGTGGGCGAGGTGCAGCGGGTTGATCGTCCCGACGATGGCGCTGGCCACGCCGGGCTGCCCGAACAGCAGCTCAAAACTGGCGCGCACCGGATCCACGCCGGGATCGAGGCAAATGTGACCGCTGGCCAGGGCCTTCTTCACCAGAATGGCCTTGCCGTGGGCAGCAGCATAGTCAATGACGGCCCTTTCGCTCTGTTCGTTCAGATTGTAGGTGACCATCGCGCAGTCGCCTTGCTCCAGCGCCTTCACGCCGCCTTCGACGGTCTTGCCGGACATGCCGAAGCCGCGGATCTTGCCTTCGGCCTTGAGCGCCGCAAGGGTTGCGTACACTTCGCAGCCTTCGAGGATGGCCATGTCGTTGCCGTCCGAATGCACCAGCACCAGGTCGATGAAGTCGGTCTCCAGCCGCTGCAGGCTGCGTTCCACCGACATCCGCGTGTGGGCGGCGCTGAAGTCGTGGCGCGACTGGCCGTCGGCGAACTCTTCGCCGACCTTGCTGACGATCACCCAGTCATGGCGCTGGCCGCGCAGCAGCGGGCCGAGGCGCTCTTCGCTGCGGCCGTAGGCCGGTGCGGTGTCGATCAGGTTGATGCCCAGGTCCCGGGTGAGCTTGAGCAGCATGCGGGCTTCGTCGTCGTCGGGGATGCGGAAGCCGTTGGGGTATTTCACGCCCTGGTCGCGGCCAAGCTTGACCGTGCCCAGGCCCAGCGGCGAAACGCTCAGGCCGGTGCTGCCCAGGGGGCGGTGGAGATCGTGCAGGGTCGCTTGGCTCATGGCAGCAATTGCTCCCAGGCCGGCACACCCAGGGGCGGCTTGGGCAGGGCCGGCAGGGCGGTGGGGGCGCCCGGCTTGATGCCGTCGCGCTCCAGGGCGGCAAGCACCCGGTCGGCGAAGTCCGGCGCCAGGGCCAGTTTGGTCGGCCAGCCCACCAGCAGGCGGTCCTGTTCGGCGAGGAAGGCGTTGTCGGGGCGGGTCAGGCCGGTCTGCAGCGGCTCGGCGCGGTCCACCCGCAAGGTCGCCCATCGCGCGCTGCCGAGGTCGATCCACGGCAGCAGTTGGCCGAGCTCTTTCTGTGCGGTGGCGATCTGCTCGGCCGGCTCGCGGGCCACGCCGTCGGCTTCGGCGATGTCGCCGCCCAGGTACCAGACCCACTGGCCGTCGGCCGCCGGGTGGGTGGTCACGGTGATGCGCGGCTTGGTGCCGCCGCCCAGGCAGTGGGCGTACAGCGGCTTCAGGCCAGGGCCCTTGACCATGATCATGTGCAGCGGGCGGGTCTGCATGGCCGGCTGGCTCAGGCCCAGCGCCGCCAGCAGGTCGGCGGTGCCGGCGCCGGCGCTGAGGACGATGCGTTGGGCGCGGATCTCGCGTTCGTCCACCTTGAGGCCCACCAGCGCGCCGTTCTCCAGCAGCGGCTCGATCTTCTGGCCGGACAGCAGACCGTCGCCCGCCAGTTCCGCCAGGCGTGCGATCAGGCTCGGCACGTCGATCACCAGTTCGGCCAGGCGGTAGACCTTGCCCTTGAAGCGCTTGTCCTGCAGGGCCGGCGGCAGTTGCTCGCCCTTGACCTGATCGACCCGCCCGCGCACGGCCTTGCTGGCGAAGAAACTGGTGAGGTTGCCCGCCAGGGTGCCCGGCGACCACAGGTAATGGGCCTCGGACAGCAGGCGCACGCCGGCAAGGTCCAGCTCGCCGTCCCCGGCCAGCGCTTCGCGCCAGCGGCGCGGCATGTCGGCGATGGCCTCCGAGGCGCCGGTCAGGGCGCCGTGCAGCGCGTACTTGGCGCCGCCGTGGATGATGCCCTGGGACTTCACGCTCTGCCCGCCGCCGAGGCTGGCGCTTTCCACCAGCACGGTCGAAAAGCCCTGGCGGCGCAGGCGCGCGTTGAGCCAGAGACCGGCGACACCGGCGCCGACAATCAGCACGTCGGTGGAAATTGTGGATGGCATGCGACGACCTCAGTGTTCAAGACGAGGGCGCAGTATACAGACTCGGGGAAAAGGGGATTTGCTGCTGATCATCCGTCTGCAAGCCCAGACAGATTCCCGTGGCGAGCGCGCTTGCTCGCCACGGGTTCGCCGTCAGTGGCCGGCGGTCTTGGAGAACAGCTGGATCACGACGACGCCCAGCACGATCAGCGCCATGCCCAGCATCGCCGGGATATCCAGCTTCTGCCCGTAGATGAACAGCGCCGCCACGCTGACCATCACGATGCCCATGCCGGCCCACACCGCGTAGGCGACGCCCACCGGCACGCTGCGCACCACCAGGGTCAGCATCCAGAAGGCGATGCCGTAGCCGACGATGACCAGCAGCAGCGGCAGGGGCGTGCTGAATCCCTTGACCGCTTTCATCGAGACGGTGGCGATCACTTCGGCGCAGATGGCAATGGCCAGGTAGGCGTAGGCGGTCATGGTTCGATCCTCATGTGAAACGTTGCTTTTCGAGTCCGCATTTTAGGGATTGCCCGGATGCGGTAAAGTCATTACCTATCTGTTTTGAAGATGGGTTGCGCAATGAACATGCAATGGAACCTGGATCAGTTGCGGGTCTTCGTGGACGTCGCCGAGCAGCGCTCGTTTTCCGCCGTGGCGCGCCGGCAGCGCAAGGCGCAGTCGGCGATCAGCAGCGCGGTCGCCCAGTTGGAGGATGACCTGGGCGTCAGCCTGTTCGAGCGCAGCAGCGGGCGCCAGCCGAGCCTCACCGAGGCCGGCGAGGCGCTGCTGGAGGACGCCCGGGAAGTGTTGCGCCAGTGCGAGCGCCTCAACGGCCGGGCGATCGCGATGATGCGCGGTGAGGAAGCGCAACTGCGGGTGGCCCAGGACGAGGCGATGCCCTATCAGGCCCTGGTGGAAAGTTTCGGCGCGCTGGCCGAGCAGTTCCCCAGCCTGGAAGTGCAGCTGACCAGCGCCGCCCAGGGCGAAGTGGCGCGCAAGCTGGTGGAGCGCCGTGCCGATCTGGGGCTGCTGTTCTATCACGATGAAATCCCCGAAGCGCTGGAGCGCCGGGTGCTGGGCAGCGTGGACATGGTCACGGTGTGCGGCGTCAACCATCCGCTGGCGGCGCAGCCGTACGTTGATGCCCGGCAACTGGCGCAGCACCGGCAGTTGCTGATGTCGACCCAGACCAGCGTCTACCCCGGCAATGAGCCCGCCAGCCCGCAGGTGTGGCGGGCCGACAGCTTCTACGTGATGGCCGAATGGCTGGTGCGGGATCTGGGCTGGGCCTGGCTGCCGCGCCATGTGGTGCAGTATTCGGCGTACCAGGGCCTGATGGTCGAACTCGACAGCGAATGGACGCCGCCGGCGCTGGTGGTGGAGCTGGTCTGGCGCCGCGACGAACCGCTGGGGCCGGCGGCCCGTTGGCTGGCCGAACGATTTGCCGTGCACTTGCGGGCGATCGGCGACAAAAGCCGATAGACTGCGCCGCCATGAATAGAACTCTTTACTCCGCGCTGTTTTACCTGGGGCTGCCGCTGGTGGCGATTCGGCTGTGGCTGCGTTCGCGCAAGGCGCCGGCCTACGCCAAACGGATCGGCGAGCGTTTCTCCTACGGGATGCCGGCGCTGCGGCACGGCGGGATCTGGGTACACGCGGTGTCGGTGGGCGAAAGCATCGCCGCCGCGCCGATGATCCGCGCCTTGCTGCAGCGTTATCCGCAGCTGCCGATCACCGTGACCTGCATGACCCCGACCGGTTCGGAGCGGATCCGCGCCCTGTTCGCCGACGAGCCGCGCATCCAGCACTGCTACTTGCCCTACGACTTGCCTTGCGCGGCGGCGCGTTTCCTGGACCGTGCGCAGCCCAAGCTTGCGGTGATCATGGAAACCGAACTGTGGCCCAACCACATCCACCAGTGCGCCAAGCGCGGGATACCGGTGGCGCTGGCCAACGGGCGGCTGTCCGAGCGTTCGGCCAAGGGTTATGCGCGGTTCGGCAAGCTCACCGGGCCGATGCTGGCCGAGATGAGCCTGTTCGCCGTGCAGACCGAGGCCGAGGCCCAGCGTTTCCGCGACCTGGGCGCACGACCGGAGACGGTCGAGGTCACCGGCTCGATCAAGTTCGACCTGACCGTCGACCCGCAATTGCTGCAGCGCGCCGCCGAACTGCGCGGGCAGTGGCAGGCGTTGGAGCGTCCGGTGTGGATCGCCGCCAGCACCCACGTCGGCGAGGACGAAGTGGTGCTCGACGCCCACCGTCGCCTGCTGGCCAACCATCCCGATGCGCTGCTGATCCTGGTGCCGCGTCATCCGGAACGTTTCAACGCCGTGTTCGAGCTGTGCCAAGGGCAAGGCTTCGCCACGGTGCGCCGCTCCACGGGCGCGAATGTCGAGGCCGGCACGTCGGTGCTGCTCGGCGACACCATGGGCGAACTGCTGTTCCTGTACGCCCTGGCCGACAGCGCCTTCGTCGGCGGCAGCCTGGTGCCCAACGGCGGGCACAACCTGCTGGAGCCGGCGGCGCTGGCCAAGCCTGTGATCAGCGGCCCGCACCTGTTCAACTTCCTCGACATCGCCGCGCAGCTGCGCAGCGCCGGGGCATTGGCCGAGGTGGACGATGCCGAAGGATTGGCGGTTGAAGTGCAGCGCCTGTTCGAGCTGCCCCGGGATGCGCAGCGCATGGCCGAGGCGGGGCTGGACGTGATGCGCCGCAATCAGGGGGCGTTGCAGCGGTTGCTGGAAGGGTTGGGCCGGCTGATGAAATAGTTCGCCGCTCCACTCACAACCCACAAGAAACCGACAGTCATGTCGGTTTTTTTGTGGGCGTTGTCCGGACAGGTTTACCGACTTGGGAGGCGTCCTTCTTTGTTTAAAGACCTGTCCTACATTCGGCCCTTTTCTGCTTTGTTAGTGTGCCCGCCAGTTTTCGCGAGCACAGACCACGGACGGTTTGGACATCGCGCTTCTTCTCCTCATTGCTTAAGGATAAGCGTATGTTCCGGTCGGTCAGTGCCGCGCCTTTCGCGTTGCAGATTCCCGCTGTTCGTCATGACTTCAAGGTGCTGGCTTTCAGCGGCACCGAAACCATCAGCACGCTTTACGGCATCCACGTTGAACTGGTCAGCGAGCATCCCGATTTCGATCTGGGTGGGCTGCTCGGCCAACCGGCGTTTTTGCAGTTCGGCCATAACGGCGAAGGCCTTCACGGGCACATCGACGAGGTGATGGCTGGCGAGTCGGGCAAACGCCTGACCCGCTATCACCTGACGCTGGTGCCGGCCCTCTATTACCTGCAGTTCAGCCACGATCAGCGGATTTTTCAACAGCGCACCGTGCCGCAGATCATCGCGCACGTGCTCAAGGGGCATGGCATTCAAGGCGATGCCTTTCGCTTTCATGTCGCGACGAATCCACCGCGTGAGTACTGCACCCAGTACGGGGAATCGGACTTCGAATTCATCCAGCGTCTGTGCGCCGAGGAGGGCATCGCCTGGCATCACCAGCATTCGGCGGATGGCCATTTGTTGGTGTTTACCGATGATCAGGTGTTCCTGCCCAAGCTTGGCTCCACGCCGTACCAGCAGGATTCGGGCATGGTCGCCGAGCACTCGGTGGTCAGCCGCTTCAGCCTGCGTAACCGCACACGAACCAGCACCGTCACCCGCCGCGACTACGACTTCAAGCGCCCCAGCCTGTTGCTCGAAAGCCGTTTCACCGCCGAGTTCACCCCAGTGCTGGAGGACTATCGCTATCCGCTGTTGATCGAGAATGAACGGCGCGGCAAGCAACTGGCGCGTCAGGCCCTTGAGCGCCATCGCAGCGACTATGAACTGGGCGAGGGGCAAAGCGATCAGGCCCATCTGCGTTGCGGCCACCTCTTCGAACTCACCGGGCATCCGCGTCCGCACTGCAATGACCTGTGGTTGCTGGTGAGCGTCAGCCATGCCGGGAAGCAGCCGCAAGTGCTTGAGGAGTCGGTCACCGGTGACACTCAAGACACTGACGGCTTCACCCAGGGCTATCGCAACACGTTCAGTGTGATCCCTGCCGAGGTGGTGTTTCGTCCTGCTCTGCCACCGCGACGCCGACCGCTGGTCGCGCAAACGGCGCGGGTGACCGGCCCCTCCGGCGAAGAGATCTACTGCGACGAATACGGGCGGGTGAAGTGCGAATTCCCGTGGGATCGCGCCGAACTCAACAGCGAACGCAGCAGTTGCTGGCTGCGGGTCTCGTCGAATTGGGCCGGTGAAGCCTTCGGTTCGGTGACGGTTCCGCGCATCGGCATGGAAGTGTTGGTGACCTTTCTGGAGGGTGACCCGGATCGGCCTTTGATCACCGGTTGCGTGGCCAACAAGGTCAACTCGGTGCCCTATGCCTTGCCGGATAACAAAAGCAAAACCGTGCTGCGCAGTCACAGCACACCGCACACCGGCGGCTACAACGAACTGATGATCGAAGACCGCGCCGGCCAGGAAAAAATCTACCTGCGCGCCGAGCGCGACTTCGAGCAACTGATCCTCAACGACAGCCGCAGCCAGATCCGCCGCGACCGTTTCGAGCAGGTCGACCAGCACAGCGTCAGCCTGATCAAGGCTGATGAACGGCACACCACCGACGGCACGCGCAACACGGTCATCGGCACCGATGACCTGCTCAGCATCAGCGGCAACAGCAGCACCACGGCCAGCGGCACGCTGGTGATTCAGGCCGGCCCGCATGCACGGGTGACCGCCAGCCAGGTGGTGATCGATGCCGGCGCTAGCTTGACGCTGACGGCAGGCGGTCATCACATCGTGATCAATTCGGGCGGGATCTTCAGCAGTGTCGCCATCGTCGAGGGCGGTGCGCCGGTGGCAGGCGTGGTTGCGCAGACAGCGTTGGCGGCGGTGCCCGAGGAACAGCACGCGCAGGTCTTGTTGTCCGTGACCGCACAACAGGTCGCGCTGGCCCAGGCCGCCGAGCAGGCCTCTTCAGTGTGCGCCGTGTGCGAAAAACTGGCGCAGGTGGGCGCATGAACCGGGCTTATCTGTTACTGGATCGAATCCAGATCGCCAACCTTGCCGATCGCCTGTTCGAGCTGACGGGCCGCGCGGCGGTTCATTCGCTTTATCAGCACACCGCTTACAGCGACCTGGACGGTGTCGGGCCGTTGTTGACGGAAGTTCTGCCTGACAGCCCGCTGGAACGGGTGTTCTGGCAGGCGTGGAGCGCGACAGCGGGTATCTGGCTGGAGTCGGAGGCCGACGAACTTCAGGTGCTGGAGCATCTGCGTGGTTTGGTCCACGCACGGGTCGAAGGAGGCGCGACGGTTTTTTTCCGCTTCTACGATCCGCGCGTCACAGCCTCCTGGCTGGCGGATTTGCCCTTTCTTGAGCGGGATCGCCTGATGGGGCCGATTCGACTGATCCGTTTGCCGGGCCTGGAGATCCGTCAGCAAGCCGCGCAACCGGCAATCCCCTATGCGCAGCAGCCTTGGCTGGGGCTGGCAGCCGAGCAGCTCGATCACCTCGACACCGCGAGGCGCGAGTCTTTCGACCGGCAACTGATCGAGCACGTTCGGCGCCACTTTCCCGGATCGCTCAAGTCCCTGGACGTCTGCGCGCTGCGGCAATGGGCATCGGACTGTCAGTCGAGCGCCGCGCGCAGCGGTTTCAGCGCCGTCGATGAAGTACTGATCTGGTCTCGATTGCCGGCCGTGCTGGGCAGGGATTTCCCCGATGGTTCGGAGCATGGCGTTTATCGGCAGCTACTGACCGAACCCGGCGTCACACCCCATCAGCGTCTGGACAACCTCAACCATGCATTGACGCAACAGTTACTGACTGAAAAGGACCTCGCCCGATGAGCGCCGAAAAACTGGCCATGGTTGACCAGGCTGCTCAGGCCTACCGCGCGGCCAGAGCCCAGCCCCATGTGGACATCAACAGCCCGGTGATGCCGTGCCCGGCGAGCCAGGCCGAGCTGTTCGTCGTGCCGGTGCGTTATGCGCTGGCGCACGAGCAGGCCGAAAACGCCTGCGTCATGCCCGGCGTCACCCCCGCAAGCCGCCCGATGGCGGCCCGTCGCCTGCGGGCGGGTTTCGTGTACCTCTGGCAGCATCAGGGGCCGCTCAGGCGTTTTGCCGTCTCGTCGCAGGGGCTGTTGCAGGAGCAGGCGCTGGATGCTGCCCCCGGCCCGGTGGCCGACGCGCCGTCGGCCGGCCTGCGATTGGCGAAAGTCCACGACGCCTGGATGCTGTACAGCGAATTTCCGTTGAACGCCGAACACTGCCGGGCGCTGGGCGACAGCGACGCCAAGCGCCGCCAGCACATGCGCCAGATCGCCTTGCGCACCGTGGCCGACGAACTGCAGGCGCCGCATTGCCCGCCGCTGGACAAGGGCGAGGCGGTCATGGCCGAACTCATCCACGGCACCTACGCCCGCTCGATGAAGGCCGACCGCAAGGACAACGCCGAGGACACCGACGCCCTCGGCGCGACGCTGCTGAAGGATCCGACCCGGGCCAACATCAAGGCCTACACCGATGCCATGCACCGCGCCCGTGAGCGCGAGCGTGTCATCGCGCAACACCCCGGCGCCAGCGACCAGCCGCCGGGCGAGTGGAGCGCCGAACCATGGGACGGGCAGGGCACCCGCGACTGGCTGGACAATGCCAAGACCCAAGCCGAGGGGCTGTACGCGGTGTTCGCCTGCCTGGACGACGACCTGGGCGTCTTGCGCGACATCAACCACGAACAGGAGCGATTGGAAGCCGATCACGAACAGTGGCTGGGCGAGAACAGCCTGCGCCTGAGCATCGGCGGCTTCGTGCGCAGCCTGATCACCGAGGATGGCGCCGAACTGGCCGGCGACCTCAGTTACCGCTACAAGGACCGCGACATCCGGCTCACGTCCGAACAGGGGCAGGTCATCCTCGACAGCCAGCATCGGCTGGACGAGGAACTGAAGTCCGAGACCCGCGCCCGTCAGTACGGCGGGCAGCCGGGCCCGGCAGAAACGGCGGCCCGCGATGCCCGGATCGCCGAGATCCTGGCCCCTGTGCGCGGCTTCATCCCGGCCGACCTGCACCACGAGATCCAGGCCGTTGTCCGCGAGTACCGGGCGCAGAAAAGCGCCAACCGCGACAACCATGCCTTCAGCGCCAAGGTCGGCGACTGCATCGACCTCGATGCGATGGACACCTGGTTCAGCGACACCGCCGCCGCGCATTTCCGGCAGCTGGAGCAGCGCCACACGGTGCTGTTCGCCGACCGTGGCGTGTACCTCAAACGCTCGGCCAGCGGCACCTGGTTCGTAGACTACGACGACCTGCCGACGCGCCGCTGGCTGAGCGAACTGGCCGCCGGCTGCCTGAGCGCCCAATGCATCCGCGCCCAGGGGGCCGAGCAGTACGCCGACCATGTGCGCTCGGCCGACGGCGGCGCCCTGCGGCAACTGTTCAACGCCTGGACGCCGTCGCTGGAAGCCGTCGTCAACAACGCCTCGCGCCTGAGCGAACTGCTGGCGGCGCTGTCCGCCGACAACCTCAGCGCCACCCATCAGGCACTGGCGCCGCTGGGCAGCGACATCCTCGACGACATCGCCGGCATGGCCCGGGACACCGCCAGCCAATGGAACGTGCTGGTCAACCGGCTGGGCGCCGCGCTGCTGTTGCTCAAGGGCGACAGCAGTTTCAGTGCGTCGTGGATGAGCCTCTTCATCGCCGCAAGACTGGGCGGCGAAAGCCGCTTGCAGCGCGTGAACGAGGGCGCGCGGCAGGTGTGGAAGCTGCTGGGTCAACGGGCCGAAGCCCTGGATGAATGGGTGCGCAAGACCGGCAAGGCGATCGGGGCCGGGCGGGGAGAGCGGATCCTGAACTCGCCAGCGGTGGTCAACAGCGGCGGCGTGGTGCCGCTGGCGGCGTTGCTGGTGAACGTGGTGAATGTGCAGAACCACTTGCGCGAGGCTGCGGTGCTGGAGGGGATGGGAAGCCGGCGGGTGAAACGGTTTCGGCGAGCCTGTATGGGGCGGCGGCGTTGGTGGCGGTGGTGGATAGTCAGGTTAGGGTGGGGCTGGGGAGGGATCGGTTTTACTTCTTTGGTTCTGCTGCGCCAGCGCTTACGTTGTTTGGTGGGGTGATTGGCCTTATATCTGGCGGTGCCGCATCGGCCGAATTCAAGTCTCTTCAGGAGCAAATTGAAAAAGCCCAGAACGCCGTCGATCCATGGTTGGAGATGCGTCAGATCGTGGTCGGTGGGCAAGCAGCCGCCTTCGGTGCCCAAGCGATTCTGGGATTCAGTTACACCGCTCGCGCGCTCGCCGGTTCCATAACCGTGGACGTCGCCATCCTGCGCTACACGCTGTACATGGGCCCGGTGAACTGGGTCATCGCCGCACTGGGCGTGCTGTACCTGACGGCCTGGATCTTCGAGAAAACGCCGCTGCAGCATTTCCTGAACACCTGCTGCTGGTCCAAGGCACGGGCTGGCGACCTGGCGCCCATCGCGCCGAAAGCCCAGCAGGACGAGCTCGACCGCCTGTACCTGATCCTCTACACCCCCCGGGTCAGCATGAAGAGCAGCGCAAGGCCGGCCCGTGACGACAGCTTTGCCGGCCTGAAACACGTCAGCGCCGTTGACGCGCTGACCATCGACCTGCCGGGTGCCGAACCCGGCAGTGCCTACCTGGAGCTGAGCATGATCGGCGATCCCATCGACACCCAGGGCTACAGGCACCTGATCAAGAACAGCCCGGCCAACGGCTACAAGGCGCCACGGCCCTGGCGAGACCTGGCGCCGCACTGGCTGTCCGGCAGCCGGTGCGGGTGGATACCGGTCAAGGAAGGCCAGGGGCTGCGCCTCAGCGGGCCGTTCAAGGAACTGCCGAACGTGCTCGGTTCCCCGCCGAGCACGGTGTCGTTTCGCTTGCGTTACCGCACGCCCCTCACCGGGATGCTCGGTGCCCGCACGTTCATCGGCGGGGAGCGAGGGCTGGCGTTTACCCTGAACAACGACACCGGCGTCGTCGCGCTGCGGGGCGACCCGACCCCCGAGCTGGATCGCGTGCCGAACTACCCGCTCGGCGACGGTCACCCCGGCGCCATTTACCTGCAACCCAAGGACAAACGATGAGCACGCCAACGGCAGGCACCACGAAGAAAGGGCTGTTTTCGCGCAATGACTATCTGGCGCCGTTGCCGATCCCTACGGGGAAGAAGCCCTGTGACGTGCTCAATACCATCTGGCGCAAGAGCGATGTCTTTATTGACATCGGCAACTACAGCATTGGCTCGGCGGTGATGGTGATGTGGCCGGGAGTAATGGTGGTTCTTGCCATGTCATTCTTTACTCGGAATTTCGACCCTGAGTTCAGTCGCGATGTTTTGATCTTCGGCGCTTGCGTCATGGCCCTCCCGATTTTTTGGTTGATCCAGGGCCTCCTCCGCGAAGTCCCCTTGCCCGTCCGCTTCAACCGCCAGCGCCGCGAAGTCTGCGTGCCCCGCGACAACGGCGAATACTGGATCGTCCCCTGGGAGACCGTGACCGCCGCCGCCACCCAGCATTCATCGGTCAGTCAGGGCGGCAGGGCCACGATGGGCCTGTTGGTCATCGGCTTCGAAAACCCCGACCCGACCGCCAGCGAGGACAACAGGCATTTTTCGCTGGGCTTCCCTTGCGGCGGCGGCACCACGGCGATGGCGTTGTGGGAATGCATGCGCAGTTACATGGAGGTCGGGCCGCAAGCAGTGCCGGATGCCGCGGCACTCGGGGCGGGCGTGAACCTGCGTTACTACATCGATTACATGAAGGAAAAAGCCGAGGAGCGTGGCTGGGTTTTGACACTGCTGTGGGAAGGCGTCGTCGGCGTCTTTATCTTCAACGCTCCTCTCGCCACATATCTGCAAAGGAAGAAGCTTTATCCACCCCCCGACCTGCCCCACCCCGACATCCTCGAATGGTCAAAACCCAGCCACGCTCCTCGGCTTTTTCTTTCATGTAATCGATGTAGTAACGC
>NZ_NEIU01000014.1:0-198433 GCF_002113595.1 Pseudomonas sp. B3(2017) | reverse complement strand
TCGCGCAGGGCCAGGGGGGCGACGGCTCGCAGGGGCTGGATGAGCATGGCAAAGACTCCGGTGCGGGTGGGCGACGGGGTCATTGGAAGCCGGAAGGGGGAAGACTGGCTACTGTCAGATCTGACAGGGGCGGGCGGGTTTGCGACCGGCGGTCATGCGCCTGCGGCGAGGGAGCAAGCGCCCTCGCCGCAGGTCAGGTTTTTTTCAGGGTCTTCTGCCGCAGGATGTAGACCGTCACCAGCGTTGCGCTGGTCAGCATGAACCCCCGGGCCCAAGGCAGCGGCACCAGATAGCACGACAGCAGGATGCTCGCCCACATCAGCCCGATGGCGTAGACCTTTCCCTTGAGCGGAATGCCGTTGCCGTCGAGGTAACCGCGGATCCACGGGCCCAGCTTCGGGTGCTCCACCAGCCAGCGGTAGAAGCGCTCGGAGCTGCGCGCGAAGCAGGCCGCCGCGAGCAGCAGGAAAGGCGTGGTGGGCAGGACGGGCAGGAAAATCCCGATCACCCCCAATGCCACGCTGAGCCAGCCGACGGCCAGCAGGAGGTAGCGCAGCATCAGGGGACGGTTGCCTATGGGGTTGTCCATAGGCGGGAACTCAGTGGTGGCGAGGCTTGAGGATCGCCGGTTTTTCGTCCGGCGCCTGGCACAGCAGGTACAGCGCGGTCAGGGCTTCCGGGATCTGCACGATCATGTCGTCCATCAGGTTGGCGTCCTTGGCGATGTCCTCGAACTCCGGCTGCTCGTCGAACAGGCCCGAGCCGACCATGATCGGCAGGAGCATTTCGCTGACTTCGTCTTCGGCGGTCTCGAACCAGGCCTCTTCACGCAGGAATACGCCTTCCATGAAGCCGATGCACCAGCCGCGCAGCTCGGAGTCGTCCGGCTCGTCGCCCAGGTCCAGGTCGCACGGCAGCTCGAACTCTTCGTCGGAGGCCAGTTGGCGGGCGATGTGGGCCTTGAGGCCGATCAGCGTGGCTTCGATCTCTTCGCGCTGGGCGTCGCTGGTGTAGTGCGGCTCTTCGGCGAACAGCGCGTCGATCCATTCACGGTCCGGCACCACGTCCGAGCAGATCGACAGGGCGGTGAGGTAACCGTGGGCGGCCACGTAATCCAGCGCCTCTTCATGCAGCTCGTCGGCGTCGAGGAAGACTTGCAGGCGGGTCAGTTGCTCAGCGAAGGACATTACGGGGCTACCTTGGGGGAATAAACAATGCGGGAATTCTAGGCCTTCTTGAGCCCTCAAGCCAGCCGCACGGCAGATTTGCCTGAAATCCCGGTTCACGGTACAGGCCCTGTGGGAGCTGGCTTGCCAGCGATAGCGGTGGCAATGTCGGAATTAATGTTGAAGGTGCCGACGTCATCGCTGGCAAGTCGAGTCGTCGCACCGCAGCTCCCACAGGTTTTGTGTTATCCCAAGGTTTCGTGCAACCGGCTTCTCAGCGGCGCCCTGCGCAGGGAGACGCTCGGGTATACTGCCGCGCTTTGCGATCCCTGCCGGCATGACGATGATCATGCAATGCGCCCTTACGTTTTGTTTAAGCAGCCTCGGCTGCCCTGAACCAGCCTGTGCAGGGATGTTTCGGTGATTTTTGGAGTTTCTATGCTCGAACAGGCTCAGCGCGTCCTCAAGGACATCTTCGGCTACGACAGTTTCCGTGGCCGCCAGGGTGCGATCATTGAGCGCGTGGCCAGCGGCGGCGACGCCCTGGTCCTGATGCCCACCGGCGGCGGCAAGTCCCTGTGCTTCCAAGTGCCGGCGCTGCTGCGCGAAGGCTTGGCGGTGGTGGTGTCGCCGCTGATCGCGCTGATGGACGACCAGGTCGCCACCCTCGAGGAACTGGGCGTGGCCGCCGCCGCGCTGAACTCCACCCTGAGCGCCGAGCAGCAGCGCGACCTGGCGGCGCGGATCCGCCGCGGCGAAGTGAAGATGCTCTACCTGGCCCCCGAACGCCTGGTGCAGCCGCGCATGCTGAGCTTCCTGCAAGGCCTGGACATCGCCCTGTTCGCCATCGACGAAGCCCACTGCGTGTCGCAATGGGGCCACGACTTCCGCCCGGAATACCTGCAACTGGGCCAGTTGGCTGAAATGTTCCCCCACGTGCCGCGCATCGCCCTGACCGCCACGGCCGACAAGCGCACCCGCGAAGAGATCGTCACCCGTCT
The DNA here is from genome assembly GCF_002113595.1 of Pseudomonas sp. B3(2017). Lineage (NCBI taxonomy): Bacteria > Pseudomonadati > Pseudomonadota > Gammaproteobacteria > Pseudomonadales > Pseudomonadaceae > Pseudomonas > Pseudomonas sp. B3(2017). The sequence continues at coordinate 196,266 of NZ_NEIU01000014.1, read as the reverse complement.
GCACCTGCAGAACGCCGAGCGTTTCCTGTCGAGCTTCGACCGGCCGAACATCTTCTACCGCATCGTGCCCAAGGAGCAGCCGCGCAAGCAGTTGCTGGCGTTCCTCGGCGAGCGGCGCGGCGATGCCGGCATCGTCTACTGCCTGTCGCGCAAGAAGGTCGAGGAAGTCGCGGCGTTCCTCACCGAGCAAGGGTTCCCGGCGCTGCCGTACCACGCCGGCCTGCCCAACGACCTGCGCGCGTACCACCAGCAGCGTTTCCTCAACGAGGAAGGCCTGATCATGGTCGCCACAGTGGCGTTCGGCATGGGCATCGACAAGCCCAACGTGCGGTTCGTCGCCCACCTGGACCTGCCCAAGTCCCTTGAGGCCTACTACCAGGAAACCGGGCGCGGCGGCCGTGACGGCCTGCCGGCGGATGCCTGGATGGCCTACGGCCTGCAAGACGTGGTGATGCTCAAGCAGATGCTGCAGAACTCCGAAGGCGACGAGCGCCACAAGCGCCTTGAGCAGCACAAGCTCGACGCCATGCTCTCGCTCTGCGAAGAGACCCGCTGCCGCCGCCAGGCGCTGCTGGCCTATTTCGACGAAGACATGCCCGAGCCTTGCGGCCATTGCGACAACTGCGTCGACGGCGTGCAGACCTGGGACGCCACCGAACCTGCGCGCCAGGCGTTGTCGGCGATCTACCGCACCGGCCAGCGCTACGGCGTCGGCCACCTGGTGGATGTGCTGCTGGGCAAGGACAACGAAAAGGTGCGCAGCTTCGGCCATCAGCACCTGTCGGTGTACGGCGTCGGCAAGGCGATGAGCGAGGGCGAATGGCGCTCGCTGTTCCGTCAGTTGGTGGCCCGGGGGCTGGCCGACGTCGACCACGAAGGGTACGGCGGCCTGCGCCTGAGCGACACCTGCCGGCCGCTGCTCAAGGGCGAGGTGACCCTGGAGCTGCGCCGCGACCTCAAGCCGCAGGTCAGCGCCAAGGGGCTCAGCAAGAGCCCGGCCAGCCAACTGGTGCGTGCCGAAGAGCGCGAGCAGTGGGAAGCCCTGCGCACCCTGCGGCGCAAGCTGGCCCAGGAGCACGGCGTGCCGCCTTACGTCATCTTCCCCGATTCGACCCTGGTGGAAATGCTGCGCAGCCAGCCGACCACGCTGGCGGAAATGGCCCGGGTCAGCGGCGTCGGCGCCCGCAAGCTGGAGCGCTACGGCGAGGCCTTCCTCGAAGTGCTTGGCGGCGAGGCCGAAACGCCGAAGGCCGTGGCCGACGTGCGGCATGAGCTGATCACCCTGGCCCGCGCCGGCATGACGCCGCTGCAGATCGCCGGCCAGTTGCAGTGCTCGGAAAAGAACGTCTACAGCATGCTGGCCGAGGCCATCGGTCAGCAGCAGTTGTCGCTGGAGCAGGCGCTGGATCTGCCGGAAGAACTGATGGGCGAAGTCCACGACGCCTTCCTCGACGGCGAAGGCGAACTGCCGTCGGTGGCCGAAGTGGCGGCGCTGTTCGGCAGCCGGGTGCCGGAAGGCGTGCTCTATTGCGTGCGCGCGGCGCTGCAGTCGGAATTCGAGATGTGAGCCTGGGCTTACACGACCCGTTGCTTTGATGTAACGATTCAGTGCAAGACATCCTCTTGCCTATAGCCAAATGTCATGCTTAGCTGACTAATAATTAGTTTTTTTCTATTTCTTCAGTCTAACCATGAGTGTTTTATGCCGTTAACCGATCAACACCGCTTTGGCATGCAACTGGCGCAGATGTCCCGTGGGTGGCGTGCCGAACTGGATCGCCGGCTGGCCGGCATGGGCCTGTCCCAGGCGCGCTGGCTGGTGCTGCTGCACCTGGCGCGCTTCGACGAGGCGCCGACCCAGCGCGAGCTGGCGCAGAGCGTCGGCGTCGAAGGGCCGACCCTGGCCCGCCTGCTCGACAGCCTGGAAAGCCAGGGGCTGGTGCAACGCCAGTCCGTGATGGAAGACCGCCGGGCGAAAAAGATCGTGCTGTGCCCCCCGGCCCGGCCGTTGATCGACCAGATCGAAACCATCGCCACGCAATTGCGCCACGAACTGTTCGAGGGCGTGGACGACGCGGATCTGAAGGTCTGCATGCGCGTTCACGCGCACATTCTGGGCAACCTGGAAAAATCCTGAGGCAAAACCCCGTGCCGTTTTTTTGAGGGATCGCGCTGGGCCGACTATAAGAACTACTGGGCAATATCGTGTTCGTACCGGATGTGCGAACGCATAGAAGTCGGTTTTGCTTATATAAGGGATGCTCATGCTCGGAAGTCGGCACGTGGTACTGCGTTGCGCCCGCCCGCTGGTGGTGGCCGGCGTGCTTGTCTGGTCAACCGCCTCCTTGGCGCTGGGGCTCGGTGACATCACCGTGCATTCGGGCCTCGATCAGCCGTTCAAGGCCGACATCGCCTTGCTGGACGTCGGCGGGCTCAGCCAAAGCGAACTGTCGGTCAGCCTGGCCACGGCCGACGAGTTCAGCCGGGCCGGGGTCGAGCGGGTGTTCTTTCTCAATGACCTCAGGTTCACCCCGATCCTGCGGGGCGAGCGCAAGCTGATCCGGGTGACCTCCGGCAAACCGGTCAACGAACCCTTCCTGAATTTCCTGGTGCAGGTCAATCAGCCCAACGGCCGCTTGCTGCGCGAGTACACGGTGCTGATCGACCCGCCGGGCTCGCCCGGCATCGTGCCGGCCACCGACGAACCGGACGTGCGCGCCCAGGACTCCGGTTTTCCTACCCCCGAGGCGCCTGCGCCCACCGCCCCCGGCAAGCCTGCCGCCCAACCGGCCGCCAGCGCGCCGGCCACGCCTGCGGCACCTGCCAGCGACGCGTTGGCCGAGCAACTGGCGGCCAGCGTCCTGCAGAACCAGCAGTTGCAGAAATCTCTCGATGAGCTGAACGCCAGGCTTCAGGCCCAGGATGTCCAGATCGCCGACGGCAAAAAGCAAGTCAGCGACCTTCAAAGCCGCCTGACCGAGCTTCAGCAGGCTCCGCCACCGCCGGTGGCGGCACCCGCGCCGGCGCCGGTCGCCGCTCCGGTCGAACCCCGGGAGGAGTCGAGCGATTGGCCGTTGTACGGCGGATTGTTGGTGCTGTTGGGCGCACTGGTGGCCGGCCTGCTCGTGCTTCGCCGGCGCCGGCAGACGACGCAAACCCAGGCTGCGCGGCCGGCCCCTGCGCTGCGCAATGAGCCCCAGGTTGAAGGGGCCGGTGCATCCCCGCTCGCTGCGGTTCACCACGCCGCCGAACACCGTGAGGAATCCGGCGCCGGCCAGGTGCTGGAGGCGGTCGGCATCTATCTGGCCTACGGGCGGCTGGGCGAAGCGGCCAGCCTGCTGCGTGACGCGTTGGGCAAGGAGCCGGAGCGCGCCGATCTCGGTCTGCAATTGCTTGAGGTGCTGGGTCGACAGGGCGATGGCGCCGCCTATGACGAACAGGAAAGCCACCTGCGCGGGCAGGGTGTGACGGAGACGGCGCTGCAGGAGATCCGCAGCCGCTGCCCGAAACTGGCCCCTGTCGCGCCGCCGCTGCCGGTCTTGCCCGTGACGGCGGCAGCACCGCTTGTCGCGGCTGCGCCACCGGTGGCATCGGAGGACAGCTTCGAGCTGAACGACGGCGATCTGTCGATGGATTCGAGCTGGAACCTGAACGATGAACGGCCCGCTGATGCGCTTGCGCAGGAGGTGTCCGCGCTGGGCGACAGCCTGGAGATTCTGCCTCAGGATTTCGAACTGCCCCAGGACGCCGAGGCCGAAGCGGCGGAGCTGGAATGGATCGCCGAACCGCAGGAACCCACGCTGGACGAAGACTTCCTCAACGCGTTCGGCGACCCCGGCAAACCGCCCGGGCCGCAGGCCGGTGCCGGGAAACTGGAGCAGGCCCAGACCTGCATCGACGACGGTGACATCGACAGCGCCATCGCCTTGCTCAACGAGTTGCTCAAGGAGGGCGACGAACCCCTCAGGCAGACGGCGCGGACGCTGTTGGCGGGGATCCGCTGAGACGTTTTGGATCTTGCCCTGCGGTGCCTGAGCTGGCGCCATCGCCAGCAGGCTGGCTCCCACAGGTATTGCGGCTGAACGCAGAATCCGTGAACACCTCGGACACTGTGGGAGCGAGCCTGCTCGCGATAGCGGTCTGTCAGCCAAACCACTGGGACTGACACTCCGCCATCGCGGGCAAGCCCGCTCCCACAGGTATTGCGGGCGAATGCCGAATCTGTGAACCCCTCGGATACTGTGGGAGCCAGCCTGCTGGCGATGGCGACAGGTCAGGCGCCGCAGAAAATCCAGGCCGGCCTCAGAACGTCTGCCCCAGATTCAGGTAAACCGCCTGCTCATTCGCATCGTTCAGCCCGTAGCTGAAGTTCAGCGGCCCCAACGGCGTGTCGAACCCGATGAACACGCTGGCCGCGTTGATGTAGCCGCTGTCGAACTCGTTGTCGTTGTTCCACGCCCGGCCGCGCTCCAGCGAGGCGCCGGCGTACAGCGGGAAGTCCAGCGGCAGGAACGAGCGCGGGGTCAGGCGGCGGTAATACACGGCGCGCATCAGGCTGACGTTCTGGCCGGAGACCGCATCTTCGCGGAACCCGGACAACTGCCGGGCGCCGCCGAGCAGAAAGCTGGAGACCACCACGTTGGCATCGTCCAGGGTGCGGCCGTAACGGCCGCCGAGCACCAGGGTGTCCGGGCCGCGGCTCATGGCCTTGTCCAGTTTGAACTCCCATTGCCGGTAGCGGGTGTCGGAGCCCAGGCCCGGCTCGAACTGCGCCAGGGTCAGGCCGATGTCCTCGCCCTCGTGGGGGAAGTACACGTTGTCCAGCGAATCGAACGAGTACTTGAGCGCATAGAAACCTTCGTTGAAGTGCTCGCTGGGCTGGTTCTGATCGCCGATGCGCACGTCGGCCTTGCCCCAGGCCTCGCCGATGCCCAGCCGCACCTCGCCGCTGTTGCCGATCTGTCGGCCGACATTGAGGCCGAAGCCGTAGCGCTCGACGCGGTACTGGGCGATCGGGTCGTTGTCGAGCACCGAGTCGACGTTCTGCGCCGCGAACGCCGCGTAGGGGGCGAGGAAGTAGCGCGAGCCGACATCCAGCGGCTGATAGAACTCGGTGTACAGCTCCTGCTTGTCACCGATCTGCGCCCGGGTCAGCCATTCGGCGCCGAGGCGGTTGATGCCGTTGACCCGGTAACTGGCGCCGAGATTGAAGGCGCTGTCGCCACGCATGTCGTCGGACAGGTTGAGGCCGATGCGCAGGTAGTCGGTGCCGCTGCGCTTGCCCCGGGCGCTGATCACCAGCGTGTGGTCCGGGCCCTTGTGCACCACGCGGTACTGCACCTGCTCGAAGTAGTCCAGGCCGTACAACGTGCCCATGTCGGTCTGCAGGCGGCCCAGGTCCAGCGGTTCGCCGATGTGCTGGCGAATGTAGTAGCGGATCACGTCGTCGCCGACCTTCGAGTCGTTCTCGACCCGGATCGCCGTGATCACCGGCGTACGTTGCCCCGGCGAGCGGGCGGCGGCCAGTTCGGTGTCCTGGGGTTGGGAGGGCTTGAGGCGGGCCAGGCGGGCGTCGAGGATCCGGGTGGCGCGGTAGCCGGCGTCGATCATCTCCTGGGCGCGGCCGAAATCGGTGACGCCGAAGCTCGCCAGCGGCGGCTGGATCAGCACGTCGTCGGGGTGCAGCGCCGCCAGTTGCTCTTCGGAATTGCGCCGGGTCATCAGGGTGATGGACTGGTTCAGCACGTCGACCACCGTGGCCAGTTGCTTGCGGTTGCGCAGCGGGGTGCCGATGTCGACGACGATGGCGACATCGACTCCCATCTCCCGGGCCACGTCGAGGGGAATGTTGTCGGTCATGCCGCCGTCCACCAGCAGGCGGCCGTCCAGTTCGACCGGGGCGAACACCGCCGGGATCGACATGCTGGCGCGGATCACCTGGGGCAGGTGGCCCTTGCGGAACACCACTTTCTCGCCGTCGGCGATGTCGGTGGCCACGGCGCGGAACGGGATCGGCAGTTTGTCGAAATCGCGGGTGTCGCTGGTGTGGGCCAGCAGGCTTTCGAGCATCAGCGCCAGGTTCTGGCCCTGGATCACCCCCAGCGGCAGGCCGAGGCTGCCGTCGTCGCGGAAGCTGAGCTTCTGTTTCACCAGGAAGTCGCGGTCATCCTGCTTGCGCCGGAAGGGCACGTCCTCCCGGGGCGGGGCGTCGGACAGCGCCTGCTGCCAGTCGATGGACAGGGCGAGCTTCTCCAGTTCGTCGATCTTGTAGCCCGAGGCGTAGAGGCCGCCGACCACCGCCCCCATGCTGGTGCCGGCGATCGCGTCGATCTTGATGCCTTGCTCTTCCAGGGCCTTGAGCACGCCGATGTGCGCCAGCCCCCGGGCGGCGCCGCCGGACAGCACCAGGCCGACCTTGGGCCGCGCCGTTTCATCGGCATGGACGAGCAGCGGAAGGAAACCAAGCAGCAGGCAGATCAGAAGGCGACGCATGGTGAGTCTCGGGGCGAGCGATAAAGCCGGCTATTATAGCGGCGCCCTCTGCCTCAGGAGTTTCAGCGAACATGTCCGCCCCACGACCGGAAATCGTCATCACCTATTGCACCCAATGCCAGTGGCTGCTGCGCGCCGCCTGGCTGGCGCAGGAACTGCTCAGCACCTTCGCCGACGATTTGGGCAAGGTGTCGCTGGTGCCAGGCACCGGAGGGGTGTTCCACATCGCCTGCGACGGCGTGCAGATCTGGGAGCGCAAGGCGGACGGCGGCTTCCCCGAGGCCAAGGTGCTCAAGCAGCGGGTGCGCGATCGGATCGACCCTGACCGCGACCTCGGCCACAACGACCGCACTCAGTGAGACGGCGCCTGGGCCCCGACGGCATTCTTGCCGGAACCGCCTGACAACCGGCTCGACACCACGATGGCGACGATGATCAACGCGCCGCCGGCCAGCATGCGCAGGGTCGGGTCTTCATCGAACAGCAGCCAGGCGACGGTGATGCCGTACACCGGCTCCAAGGCGAACACCACAGCGGCGGTGCGGGCTTTGATCACGGCCAGGCTGGCCACGAACAGGCTGTGGGCGACGCCGGTGCAGAACACCCCGAGCAGGGCGATCCACAGCCAGTCGATGGCCCGCACGCCGCCCAGCTGCGGCGCCGCCACCGGCAGCAGACACAGCCCCACCACCACGTTCTGGCACAGCGCCGCCTGCACTGCGGGGATGCGCCCGGAACTGGCGCGGTTGGTCAGCGACAGCAGGGAAAACAGCAGGCCCGACAGGATCGCCCAAAGCAGGCCGGCGGTGGCGCCGCTGGCCAAGTCGAACGCCGGCGTCACCAGCACCAGGCCGACGCTCACCAGCGCCACCAGCACGATTTCGTTGGTGCGGATACGTTCGCGGAAGACCAGCCCTTCGAGGATCACGGTGAACGCCGGGAAACTGGCGAAGCCCAGGGTCGCGATCGCCACCCCGGCGACCTTCACCGCCAGGAAGAAACTCACCCAGTGCCCGGCCAGCAGCACGCCACCGAGGGCGAGGCGGCGCCAGTCCGCCGCCTGGAGCCGTTGCCAGGCGTTGTGGCTGGCGAACCGGGCGAAGAACGCCAGCGCGAGGACGGCGAAGGCGGCGCGTCCGAACACGATGACCGCAGGCGTCGCGGCGGCGAGTTTGCCGAATACGCCGGTCAGGCCGAACATCAGTGCGCCGATGTGCAGGGCGCCGAGGGCTGTGCGGGGAGTCATTGCGATCCTTGGGAATCGGGTTCAACACAACGACAGTTTAGGGACACCACGCCCGGGATGTCTGTCGGCAGACTATTGTCCTTTGTCGCCGGCCTCGCGGCGCAGGGTGCCGGGCGAGGCGCCGAACTCGCGCAGCATGGCGGCGGCAAAGGCGCTCTGGGAGCTGTAGCCGACCCGGCTGGCGATTTCGCCGATGGGCAGGGCCGTTTCGCGCAGCAGGTCGGCGGCCTTGTGCAGGCGGCGGCTGCGGATGTAGTCCATCGGCGTCTGCCCGCATTCGGCGACGAAGCGCGCGTGCAGGCGGGCGCTGGACAGGCCGGCGATCCGCGCCAGGTCAGCCACCTGCAACGGGTAGGCGGCGTACTGATCGATGTGCGCATCCAGCGCCGCGTAGGGCAGGCGCCGTGCGGCGAGTTCGGCGGGGCGGGCGCTGTTCAGGCTGGCCAGCAGCAGAACCGCGCCCTGGCGGGCGATCAGGGGATCGCCGATCGGGCTGTTGGCCAGCCAACTGACCAACTGGCTTTGCCCGCTGTCCAGCGTCAGGCGCCCGGGACGTTCGAGCAGGCGGCGGCTGGCGTCGGCGTGGTCGCCCAGCGAGTCCGCGACCCACGGCCCCTCGGGCACGTCCAGCACCAGGCAGCGGCTGCCGTCGGGGCTGCCGCAGGCGTGGCGGGCACCGCCGGGAACCACCACGAAACTCTGCTGGCGCACCTGGCTGCCGCAGCCTTCGACCTCGAAGTCCAGCGCGCCGGACAGGCCGAACACCAGTTGCGCGTGGTCGTGGCTGTGGACGATCAGATCGTGTGTGTAGTGGCGCAGGGTCAGGATCGGTCGCATGGCCGCAGGTCTCCGAAGTGGCGTTCAGTCTACACCGCCCGGGCGTTTGTGCGCTGTCACGGGACTGACGCACGGTTGTCATGGTCGGTTCACCGCGCAGGCGCAAGCTTTGCAAAACATTGCAGAGGGTTGTCCATGACCAGCGCCGAGCTCGCCAGACCCAGCCGTAAACAACGGGTGCGCACCTTGTGGATCTCTGATGTGCACCTGGGCACGCGGGATTGCCAGGCCGAGCACCTGTCGCAGTTCCTCAAGGGCTACCATGCCGATAAGGTCTACCTGGTCGGCGACATCATCGACGGCTGGAAACTGCGCGGCGGCATGTACTGGCCCCAGGCGCACACCAACGTGATCCGCCGCCTGCTGACCATGAGCAAGCGCGGCACCGAGGTGATCTACGTCACCGGCAACCACGACGAATTCCTGCGCCGCTATTCGAAGCTGATCCTGGGCAACATCCAGCTGGTGGACGAAGCGGTGCACGTCACCGCCGATGGCCGGCACCTGCTGGTGATCCACGGCGACCAGTTCGACGTGATCACCCGCTATCACCGCTGGCTGGCGTTCCTCGGCGATTCGGCCTACGAATTCACCCTGACCCTCAACCGCTGGCTCAACCATTGGCGGGCGAAGTACGGCTATGGCTACTGGTCGCTGTCGGCCTACCTCAAGCACAAGGTGAAGACGGCGGTGAACTTCATCAGCGACTTCGAGGAAGCCATCGCCCACGAATGCGTCAAACGCGAGCTGCACGGAGTGGTCTGCGGCCACATCCACCACGCCGAGATCCGTAAGGTGGGCGAGGTGGATTACCTCAACTGCGGTGACTGGGTGGAATCGTGCACGGCCCTGATCGAGCACTGGGACGGCACCATCGAGCTGTACCGGTTGGCGGATGCGCAGGCGCGGGAGGCGCAGTTGAAGGCGGCCAAGGTGGCTGAGCTGGCCTAGCTAGCTGCCCGCACTGACGCCATCGCCAGCAGGCTGGCTCCCACCGGGTTCAGGGGTGAAGGCAGAATCGGTGGTCGCCGCCAATCGAAGTGGGAGCCAGCCTGCTGGCGATGAACCGCGCAGCGGTTCCCAAGGTCACTCAGGCCGGGGTGTGTTCCTGCATCGCCGCCTTGTAGATCGAATTCTTCGGCGCGGCGAACACCCGCTCCAGCATCGGTTCGAAGAAGCTCAGCGGCAGCGTGTCATAGGCCGGGTCGAACGCGGCGGCGTCGTAGCGGGCACAGAATTCCACCGTCGCCTGGTACTGCGCGTGTCCCTTGAACTGCTCGCGCAGGTGCCGGTCCATCCCCAGGTGATGGAAGAAGTAATAGCCCTGGAAAATGCCGTGCTTCTCCACCATCCACAGGTTCTCGGCGCTGACGAACGGCTTGAGGATCGCCGCCGCGATGTCCGGGTGGTTGTAGGAGCCGAGGGTGTCACCGATGTCGTGGAGCAGGGCGCAGACCACGTATTCCTCGTCGCGGCCGTCGCGCCAGGCGCGGGTCGCGGTCTGCAAGGAGTGGGTGAGGCGATCCACCGGGAACCCGCCGAAATCCCCCTCCAGCAATTTGAGGTGCGCCAGGATCCGGCCGGGCAGTTGGCGGGCGTAGGCGCTGAAATCGGCGGCGATGATCGCCCAGTCTTCCTGGGTGCCGTCCTTCATGTGGGTGAAACGGGCATTGGCGTTCATCGGCCGTCCTCGTTTGCTGGGTTCTAGAACGGCACGCGGCCCAGGATCATGTCGCGGTACATGACGAAGTCGCCGAGCAGGCTGTAGAACGGGTGCTGGAAGGTGGCGGGGCGGTTCTTCTCGAAAAAGAAATGCCCGACCCAGGCGAAGCCGTAGCCGGCCGGCGGCAGTGCCAGCAACAGCAGCCATGCGCCCTGGGCGATGGCCAGCGCCAGAATGAACAGCACCAGTGTGGTGCCGGCGAAGTGCAGGCGCCGGCAGGCACTGTTGCTGTGCTCGCTGAGGTAATACGGATAGAACTCGGCGAAGCTGCTGAAAGGCTTGAGCGTGTCCACGACTGCGATCTCTGTGGTTATTGTTCTGATGGCGAGTTGTTCGGCGGGTAGCCTATTTGAGTCTAGAGTGATCGTCGGTGCTGGCCAGTGACAATCGGCGCCACTTTACTATCCTTGGAAAATCCGCCGTAGTATGCGGCCCGTCATGTCATTTAAGAATAAACGCCATGAGCGAACGAACGACTTCATCAAGCTGGGCGATGGGGATTGTCAAGGCACTGGAAATGGACGGCCTGGATTGCCGGGTTCTGTTCAGGCAACTGGGGCTCGACTACGCGGCGCTGGACGATCCGGACGCACGCTTCCCGCAGGACTCCATGACCCGTCTGTGGCAGCGGGCGGTCGAGCTGTCGGGCAATCCGGCGATCGGCCTGAACATGGGCAAGGTGGTGCGCCCGGCCTCCTTCCATGTCGCCGGCTACGCGCTGATGTCCAGCAACACCCTGGCCGAAGGCTTTCAGCGCCTGGTGCGTTATCAGCGGATCATCGCCGAAAGCGCCGACCTGAGTTTCCGCCTGCTCGATGAAGGCTATGCGCTGATCCTGACGGTGCACGGCGACCACCTGCCGCCGACCCGCCAGAGCGCCGAGGCCTCGTTGGCCTGCGCACTGAGCCTGTGCGGCTGGCTGACCGGGCGCACCCTGCATCCGCGCAAGGTGCTGGTGCAGGGCGACGAGCCGGACGACCTGGAGCCCTATCGGCAGGCCTTCCACGCACCACTGGTGTTCAACGCGCCGTACGATGCGCTGATCTTCGAGCGCGCCGACATGGAAGCGCCGCTGCCCACCGCCAACGAAGCGATGGCGCTGCTGCACGACCGGTTCGCCGGGGAGTACCTGGCGCGGTTCTCCGAAAGCCGCGTGACCCACAAGGCGCGCCAGGTGCTGTGCCGGCTGCTGCCCCAGGGCGAGCCCAAGCGCGATGCGGTGGCGCAGACCCTGCACCTGTCGCAGCGCACCTTGCAACGCCGTCTGCAGGAGGAGGGCACCAGCTTCCAGCAGTTGCTCGACGACACCCGCCGCGAACTGGCCGAGCAGTACCTGGCGCAGCCGAACATGACCTTGCTGGAGATTGCCTACCTGCTGGGTTTCGCCGACCCGAGCAACTTCTTCCGCGCCTTCCGGCGCTGGTTCGACACCACCCCCGGCGACTACCGCGCGCGCCTGCTGGACGCGCCGAGCGCGGTCAGTGACGCCAGAACGCCGGAATGCACAGCACAAACACCGTGATGATCTCCAGCCGGCCCAGCAGCATGCCGAACGACAGGATCCATTTGGCCGCATCCGGCAGGCTGGCGAAGTTGCCGGCCGGGCCGATGGTCTCGCCAAGGCCGGGGCCGACGCCGGACACGGTGCTGGCGGCGCCGGTCAGCGCCGTCATCCAGTCGACGCCCAGCAGCGACAGCAGCAGGGCGATCACGCAGATGGTGATGGCGAAGAAGAACGAAAAGGTCAGGATCGAGCGCACGATCTCTTCGTCGAGGCGGTGGCCGTTGTATTTCTGCTTGATCACCGCCCGCGGGTGAATCAGCTGGTTGAGGTTGGCCTTGAGCAGGATGTAGGCGACCTGGAAACGGAAGATCTTGATCCCGCCCGCCGTCGAGCCGGAGCAGCCGCCGACGAAACCCAGGTAGAAGAACAGCATCAGCGAGAAGTTGCCCCACAGGCTGTAGTCCCCCAGCGCGAATCCGGTGGTGGTGACCACCGACGTGACGTTCAGCGCCACGTGCCGCAGCGCGTCCAGCCAATGCAGGTTGGTGGTCCACCAGTACCAGGTGCCGAGCACCAGCCAGGTGACCAGCAGCATGCCGAGCAGGCCCTGCACCTGTTGGTCCTTGATCAGGGCCCGGCGGTTGCCGCGCAGGGTCGCCACGTACAGGGTGAACGGCAGGCTGCCGAGGATCATGACCACCACCGCCACCCAGTGCACCGCCGGCTGTGTCCACTTGGCCAGGGACTGGTCGGAGGTCGAGAAACCGCCGGTGGAGATCGCCGACATGGCGTGGTTGACCGCATCGAACGGGCTCATCCCGGCCCACCAGAACGCCAGGCTGCCGAGAATGGTGATGCCCACGTAGGCCGCCACGATCAGCCGCGCGACCATGTGCGAGCGGGGCATGACCTTTTCCGAGCGGTCCGAGGACTCGGTCTGGAACAGGCGCATGCCGCCGATGCGCAGCATCGGCAGGATCGCCACGGCCATGCCGATGAAGCCGATGCCGCCGATCCAGTGCAGCAGCGAGCGCCACATCAGGATGCCGGGTGACATGCTGTCCAGGCCGGTGAGCACGGTCGAGCCGGTGGCGGTGATGCCGGACATGCTCTCGAAGAACGAGTCGGTGTAGCTGATGTGCTGGGTCAGCAGGAACGGCAGCGCGGCGAAGATGCACACCACCAGCCAACTGCTGACCGTCAGCAGGTACATGTCCCGGGGGCGCAGATGAACGTGCTCCGGGCGGCCGGGGATCACCAGCGCCAGGCCGGCGACGAAGGTGATCATGCTCGACCAGAGGAACGACGGCATGTCGCCGGTGCGGTCGAAGATCACCAAGGTGGCCATGGGCACGATCATGGCGATGGCCAGGGTGATCAGGAAGATGCCGATGATGAAACCAATGATCCTTAAGGTCGGCAACGCCATGAAATCCACTCGGGCTGAAGGGGGAAGGGCGCCATTCTACCCGCGGGGCAAGGCATGTAAACCGGCATCGAGCGGGCACTTGCCGCTAGAATAGCCCGACATTTTTGACAGGAGGTGGCCGATGCAGGCTCTCGACGCTTTGCTCAACCGTGTTTCCGTTCCGCGACTGACCGACCCGGCCCCGACCGCCGCACAGCGCGAGGCCCTGTTCGGCGCCGCCCTGCGCGCGCCGGACCATGGGCACTTGCAGCCGTACCGTTTCCTGACCGTCGAAGGTGCCGCCCGCGAGCGGATGGGCGAGCTGCTGGCCGAGGCGGCGCAGATGCAGGACGGCGAAGTCACCGAGGCGGCCATCGACAAGGCGCGCAACGGCCCGCTGCGTGCGCCGCTGGTGGTTGTGGTGATCGCGAAACTGCAGGATCACGTCAAGTACCCGAAATCCGAGCAACTGCTGGCGGCGGGCTGCGCGGCCCACGGGATCCTGCTGGCGGCCTATGCCCAGGGAATCGGTGCGGTTTGGCGCACCGGTGAGCTGGCCTACTCGAAACACGTCGCCAAGGGCCTGGGGCTGACTGAGGACGAACAGGTGATTGCCTTCCTGTACCTGGGCACCCCGTTGAAAGAGCCGCGGGTGGCGGAGAAGGTCGAACTGACCGAATTCGTCAGCGCCTGGCCGGCCGAGGCCTGAGCCCCGGCATCCCCGGCGCCTTGGCCGGCGCCATCGCCAGCAGGCTGGCTCCCACAAGGGATCTCGGCTGAACACTGAACCCGTGAACCCCTCGGACACTGCGGGAGCGAGTCTGCTCGCGATAGCGGTCTGTCAGCCAAGAATGATGGGGCTGATGCACCGCCATCGCGGGCAAGCCCGCTCCCACAGGTATCGCGGGCGAATGCAGGATCTGTGAACACCTCGGACACTGCGGGAGCGAGCTTGCTCGCGATAGCGGTCTGTCAGCCAAGAATGATGGGGCTGATGCACCGCCATCGCGGGCAAGCCCGCTCCCACAGGTATCGCGGGCGAATGCAGGATCTGTGAACACCTCGGACACTGCGGGAGCGAGCTTGCTCGCGATAGCGGTCTGTCAGCCAAGAATGATGGGGCTGATGCACCGCCATCGCGGGCAAGCCCGCTCCCACAGGTATCGCGGGCGAATGCAGGATCTGTGAACACCTCGGACACTGTGGGAGCGAGCTTGCTCGCGATGGCGGTCTGTCAGGCAGAAGTCATGGGGCTGATGCGCCGCCATCGCCAGCAGGCTGGCTCCTGCAGGGGGTCAGGGTTGGGTGACGGCGCCGGGCACGAGGGGCAGTTCCAGTCTGGCGATGAAACCGCCCTGCGGGTGATTGGCCAGCACCAGCGCTCCGCCGTGCCGTTCGGCCGCACGGCGGGCGATAGCCAGGCCCAGGCCGTGGCCGGCGGCGGTCTGGCCTGGGGCGCGGTAGAACGGCTCGCCCAATTGGCTCAAATGTTCGTCCTGAACCCCCGGCCCGTGGTCGCGCACACTGACCACGATTCGCTCGCCCTGGCGCGCCGCCTGCAATTCGATCGGCTGGCCTTCTGGGTTGAAGCGCTGGGCGTTGCGCAGCAGGTTGTCCACGGCCCGTTCGATCATGGTCGGCCAGCCGGTCAGCGCCAGGTGCGGTTCGGCCTCCAGGCGCACGACCTGCTCCGGCGAGCCGAGCTGCGCATCCTTTTGCAGGGTGCCGAGCAGGGCGTTCAGGTCCACGTCTTCGGCGCTGGCGTTGTCGGCGTCGACCCGCGCCAGCACCAGGATCTCACTGATCAGTGCCTCCAACCGGTCGCATTCGCGGGCCAGGCGCGGCCACAGCCTTTCCCGCTCTTCGGGGCTGGCCCGTTCGGCCAGCGCCAGGGCGATGCGCAGGCGGGCCAAGGGTGAGCGCAACTCATGGGAGACGTCGCGCAGCAGTTGCCGCTGACTGCCGATCAGGCTTTGCAGGCGTGCGCCCATGCGGTTGAAGTCGTTGGCCAGCACGCCGAACTCGTCGCGGCGGTTGGCCAGTTGCGCCAGGCTGTTCTGCTGATAGGTCGTCTGCCCCAGGTCGTGCACGGCGCCGCGCAGGCGGTTGAGCGGCCGGGTGATGGAAAACGTCACCAACAGGCTGAACAGGGTCAGCACCACCAGCGCGATGCCCAGCGCGCTCAACGGCCACAGCAGGCTTTCGCGGTGCCAGGCGTCGAGTTCCGGGTGCGGGATGCGGTAGATGAACAGGTAAGTGTCGCCGCTCTTGGCGCTGGTGTATTCGTCGGTCAGGCGCCGCCAGGGCAGGCGGCGGTCGTCGTTGTTCTGGCGGGCCTCGAACGCGGCGGCGCGGCGCGGGAAGGTGCCGCGCACCACCGGATCGCCGCTCTCGTTGAGCACCTGCACGTCGATGTGGTACTGGCGCTTGCGCTGCTGAAGGATGTCCTGGGCGGCGTCTTCGCCCTGGCTTTCGTAGGTCTGCGTCCACTCGGCGGCCAGGGTGTTGAGGCCCGGGTGGCGGCTGAGGATCCACGCGTCCTGGTTGAGCATGTGCCCCATCAGGATGGAGAGCCCCGCCACCAGAGCGATGGCCAGCCAGAAGCTGGCCAGGATACGCCAGAACAGTGAACGCACGGAAAATCCTCGGTCAGACCTACATCCCTGCAGTTGCGAGCCTGCTCGCGATAGCGCTGTTACAGACATGGATATGTCGAACGACACGACGCCATCGCGAGCAGGCTCGCTCCCACAGGGGAACAAACAAGACAGACCCGACGGGGGAGGCCGTCGGGTCCGGGGTTCAGGACATTATTGCGCCTTTTGCGGCTGTTGCGCTTTCCAGGCCTTGAATTCGGCCCATTCGGCGCGGCGCTCGGCCTGCTTCTTCTGGATCTCGTCGAATTTCTTCTGCTGATCCGGCTTCAGCACGGCGCGCACGTCGGCTTCGGCTTTCTTGTGGTTGGCCGCCATTTCATCCTTCATGGCTTTCTGGTCGGCCGGCGACAGCTTCTCCAGGTACTTGTCGACCACCTGACGGCGCTCATGCATCTGCTCGCCCATGATCTTGCGGATCTGCTCGCGCTGTTCGCGGGACAGGTCCAGTTGGCTGTACGGGCCTTTGCCGTGCATGCCGTGCATCTGGCCGTGGTGCGGGCCTTCCTGCGGGCCGCCCATCGGGCCTGCGCCTTCCGGCATGGCCATGGCGACGGTCGGCAGGGCAGCGGCGAACATCAGAGCGATGAGGGTCTTGCGCATGGTGTATCTCCTTGTCTCGTTCCCGGTACGTTCCGGATGGGTACAGATTACGGAGATCAAGGTCAGCGGCGGTCAGCGCTGGGTAAAGCTTGAGTAAAGACGTTCCGGCGCCGGCCTGACAAAACTGACGCAGCGTCAGAGGCTGTAGTAGTAGCCGCGGCTGCGCAGGGCCACGATGCGCGGGCGGCCGTCGGGGTGCGGGCCGATCTTTTTGCGCAGGTTGCTGACGTGCATGTCCAGGCTGCGGTCGTAGAGGGTCAGCTTGCGGCCGAGGGCGATCTGCGCCAGTTCCTGTTTGTCCAGCGGCTCGCCGGGCTGCTTGAGCAGGGCTTCGAGCAGGCGGCTTTCGGAGACGGTGAGAGTGAGCTCTTTCTCGTTGATGCTGACCACGCCGCGCACCGGGCTGAAGCTCAGGTCGCCCAGCTCAAGCTGGGTCGATACGGCGGCCGGATGGCTGCGGCGCAGCACGGCGCGCAGACGGGCGGTCAGCTCGCGGGGGTCGCAAGGCTTGGCCAGGTAGTCGTCGGCGCCCAGCTCCAGGCCGAGGATGCGGTCCAGCGGCTCGCCCCGGGCCGACAGCATCAGCACGGGCAGCTCGGCGTGTTCGCTGCGCAGTTGCTTGAGCAGTTCCAGGCCGCTGCCGTCGGGCAGCATCACGTCCAGCACCACCGCCGCCGGCGCGGATTCGGCCAAGGCCTTGCGGGCGCTCTGGCCGTCGTGGCAGGCGTGCACCTGGAAACCTTCCTGGCTCAGCCAACTGGTCAGGAGTTCGCACAACTCCTGGTCGTCATCAATCAGTAACAGCTCGCTCATGACTCACTCAATTTAGCCATTGCCGACGCGTTCTGCGTCCTCCACCGGCAAAGATACCGCACAGCAGCGCCAATAGCGCAACGGCGGCCCCAGTGACAAACCATTGCTGCTGCTCGGTCAGCAGACGCGGCAGCGGGCTGGACTGGGCTTCCTTGAGCTGCAGTTTCAGGCGCTGGTTCTCCTGACGCAACCGGGCCAGCTGCGGGCTTTCGCGTTCGCTGTCGGCATTGTGCAGCTGTTTGCTCAGTTCTTCCCGCTGCTGCTCGCTGGCCTTGAGGCGCTGCTGCAACTCGGTGATCTGCGTGCCGGCGCTCAGCGACAGCGGCGTGGAATTGCCGTTTTCGACGCTTTCTTCGCCATGGGCAGGCGCCATGACCGACAGCGTGACCCACATCAGACACAACGGACCCTTGCGCATCGCGACTCCTGTTTCCCATTGGATAGTGGGCAGGTTGTCGGCCGGCAAACGAGAATAATGAGCGATTGAGAACGCGATGAACCGGGAAGGTTCATCGCGTGGGGACATCGGAGGGAAAAGTTACGGCAGGACTTGCTTGAACGGCTTGACGATGACGTTGGCGTAGACGCCGGCGGCGACGTACGGGTCGGCGTCGGCCCAGGCCTGCGCGGCGGCCAGGGAATCGAACTCGGCGACGATCAGGCTGCCGGTGAAGCCCGCCGCGCCCGGATCATTGCTGTCGACCGCCGGGTGCGGGCCGGCCAACACGATGCGGCCTTCGCCCTTGAGCGCTTGCAGGCGCTCAAGGTGTGCAGGGCGCGCGGCCAGGCGGGCTTCCAGGGAGTTGGCGACGTCGGTGGCAATGATGGCGTAAAGCATGTCAGTCCTCGGTTTTTGGCGTTGTGGTATCGGCGTCGTGCAGGTGACGGGACAGGTAGATGCCCTGGCCGACCAGGAACAGCACGGTCATGCCCAGGCTGCCGAACACCTTGAAGTCGACCCAGATGCTCTGGAAGGTGAAGGCGACGAACAGGTTGGCGGCCCCGCAGAACAGGAAGAACGCGATCCAGGCGATGTTCAGGCGCAGCCACACCGGTTCCGGCAGGCTCAGGGCGTGGCCCATGATGCGCTTGATCAGCAGGCGGTCGCCGATGAAATGGCTGCCGATGAAGGCCAGGGCGAACAGCCAGTTGACCACCGGGGCTTTCCATTTCAGGAAGGTCTCGCTGTGGAAGGCCAGCGTCAGGCTGCCGAACACGAGGCAGGCGACGAGGGTCAGCCACTGGCTCTTCTCCAGCTTGCGCTGCTTGATGAACAGCGCGCCGTAGACCACCAGGGAGCTGACGATCAGCATCGCGGTGGCGCTGTAGATGCCGCCTACGGTCAGCTCGTGGCCGGCGACGTCGACGGTGCGCGGATCGAGTTTGTAGACGATGAAGAACAGCAGGAGCGGGATGAAATCGATGAATTGTTTCACAGTGAGAGCCAGAAGCTGGATGTGGCGGCATAATAACAAACATACGGGCGCGCGATAGCGCCAGCTGATTTGAGGTTACACATCCCCGTGAATGTCGATTTGCACTGCCACAGCACAGCCTCCGACGGCGCCCTGGCGCCGGCGGCACTGGTTGCGCGAGCGTTCGAGAACGGCGTGCGGATCCTGTCCCTGACCGATCACGACACCCTGGAAGGCCTGGCCGAAGCGCGCACCGCCGCCGAAAGCCTGGGCATGCAGCTGATCAACGGCGTCGAGCTGTCGTGCACCTGGGGCGGGGCGACCATTCATGTGCTGGGGTACGGCTTCGACGTCGACGCCGCACCGTTGGTCGAGGCCATCGCCAAACTGCGCGACGGCCGCTGGCTGCGTTCCGAGGAGATCGGCCGCAAGCTGGCCCAGAAGGGCATGCCCGGCGCGTTCGAAGGCGCCCGGCAGATCCAGCAGGCGCTGGGCGACAGCGGCAACGCGCCGGCCCGTCCGCATTTTGCCGACTGGATGGTGCGCGAAGGTTTCGTCAAGGATCGCGCCGAGGCGTTCCGCAAATGGCTGGGCGCCGGCAAGCTGGGGGACGTCAAGCAGCACTGGCCGACCCTGGAGGACACCGTCGCGACCCTGCGGGACGCCGGGGCCTGGGTCAGCCTGGCGCATCCCTGGCACTACGATTTCACCCGCAGCAAGCGCCGCCGGCTGATTGCCGACTATATTCAAGCGGGCGGACAGGCGCTTGAGGTGGTCAACGGCCACCAACCGGCGGAGCAGGTGGGCAGCCTCTCGATCCTGGCCCGCGAATTCGGTCTGCTGGTCACCGCCGGCAGTGATTTCCATGGCCCTGGTGGCTGGTCCGAGATCGGCCAGTACCGGCCGGTGCCGGAGGACCTGCCGCCCCTGTGGCGCCGGTTCAAACATGACCCAGTTATCGCGGCCGTCTGAACAGGAAGAGAATGTGAGTCAATTTTTCCAGATCCATCCGGAAAACCCGCAGGCGCGCCTGATCAAACAGGCGGTCGAGATCATCCGCAAGGGCGGGGTGGTGATTTATCCCACGGACTCTTCCTACGCCATCGGTTGCCAGATCGGCGACAAGAGCGCCATCGAGCGCGTCCGCCGTCTGCGCCAACTGGATGACAAGCACAACTTTGCGCTGATCTGCAGCGATCTGTCGCAACTGGGCAATTACGCCAAGATCGACACCGGCACGTTCCGCATCCTCAAGGCTCACCTGCCGGGGCCGTACACGTTCATCCTCAACGCCACCCGCGAAGTGCCGCGCCTGTTGCTGCACCCCAAGAAGCGCACCATCGGCCTGCGGGTGCCGAGCCATCCGATCGCCCTGGCGCTGCTGGACGAGCTGGGCGAACCGCTGATGAGCGTAACCCTGATCATGCCCGGCGACGAGGATCCGTTGAGCGATCCCTACGAGATGCGCCAGATGCTTGAGCACCAAGTGGATCTGATCATCGACGGCGGCTTCGGCGGCATCAAGGCCTCCACCGTGATCGACCTGACCGGCGAGGACCCGGAAGTGATCCGCGTCGGCTGCGGCGACCCGACCCCGTTCATGGTCGAGGCCTGAATGTCCGCCGTCGAAACCGTCGATCCCCAGGCCGGAGCCCAGCAGGAACTGCCGTTCGCCATGGTCTATGGCCAGGCCGTCACGCAGATGCCGCTGGACCTGTACATCCCGCCGGACGCGCTGGAGGTGTTCCTCGAAGCCTTCGAGGGCCCGCTCGACCTGCTGCTGTACCTGATCCGCAAGCAGAACATCGACATCCTCGACATCCCGGTGGCGGAAATCACCCGCCAGTACATGGGCTACGTCGAGCTGATGCAGTCGGTGCGCCTGGAACTGGCCGCCGAGTACCTGGTGATGGCCGCGATGCTCGCCGAGATCAAGTCGCGGATGCTGCTGCCTCGGGCCGAGACCGTCGAGGACGAGGAGGAGGACCCCCGCGCCGAGCTGATCCGCCGCCTGCAGGAGTACGAGCGCTTCAAGTCCGCCGCCGAAGGCATCGACGAGCTGAGCCGGGTCGGCCGCGACGTGATCGTGCCCAAGCTCGATGCCCCCCAGGCCCAGGTGCGCAAGCTGCACCCGGACGTGATCCTGGATGAGCTGCTGATGTCCATGTCCGAGGTGCTGCGCCGGGGCGACATGTTCGAAAGCCACCAGGTCAGCCGCGAGGCGCTGTCCACCCGCGAACGCATGAGCGATGTGCTCGAACGCCTCAAGGGCGGCGGGTTTGTGCCGTTCGTCGAGCTGTTCACCGCCGAGGAAGGCCGGCTCGGGGTGGTGGTGACCTTCATGGCAGTCCTTGAGCTGGTCAAGGAATCCTTGGTCGAGCTGGTGCAGAATGAGCCGTTCGCCGCGATCCACGTGCGAGCCCGAGCCGAATAACGAGTCGAAACATGAACCTGACTGAACCCCGCGAGCTGGCCCCCCTGCTTGAAGCCTTCCTGTTGGCTTCGGGAAAGCCGCAATCCCTTGAGCGCCTGTTCGAACTGTTCGAGGAGGGCGAACGGCCGGAGCCGGCGGTCTTCAAGAAGGCCCTGACCCTGCTGGGCAAGTCCTGCGAAGGCCGGGCGTTCGAGCTCAAGGAGGTGGCCTCCGGCTACCGCCTGCAGATCCGCGAGAAGTATTCGCCGTGGGTCGGCCGCCTGTGGGAGGAGCGCCCGCAGCGCTATTCCCGTGCCTTGCTGGAAACCATGGCGCTGATCGCCTACCGCCAGCCCATCACCCGCGGCGAAATCGAAGACGTGCGGGGTGTGGCGGTCAACAGCAACATCGTCAAGACCTTGATCGAACGCGAGTGGATCCGCATCGTCGGCTACCGCGACGTGCCGGGCAAACCGGCGATGTTCGCCACCACCAAGTTGTTCCTCGATCACTTCAACCTCAAGAGCCTCGACGAACTGCCGCCGTTGGCCGAGCTGCGCGAGATCGAGCCGGAACCGATGCTCGACTTCGACGACGCCCCGGTGCCGCCGGGCCTCCAGGAACAGGCCGACGCCAGCGCCGAGCCGGAGGAGCCGAAGGAGGAAACCAGCTTCCACACCCTGCTGCTGGAGCTGGACAGCATGGAGGAGGGGATCAAGACCGACTTCGACGACCTGCTGCGCGACGGACTGGAAGAGGGCGGGGCGCCGGACGGTTTCGAAGACGTGCCGGAACCTGAGTCGGTGTTCGAGCCCGAGCCTGAGCCTGAACCTGAGTCGGTGTTTGAGCCTGAGCCCGAGCCTGAGCCTGAGCCTGAGCCCGAAGAGGACATCCTCGGCGTCGCCCAAGCCCGGGAAAAGCTGCTGGCCGCCGTCGCCGCCCTTGAACAGCCGGAGCCCGAACTGAGCGACGAAGAAGCCGAAGCCCGCGCCCTGGCCGAAGCCATCGAAGCCGAGCGCCTCGAACGCGAAGACTGACGCCAACACCTGTTGGAGCGAGCCTGCTCGCGAAGGCAGCGGTCCATTCGGAATCGATGCGTCAGGCAGACCGCCATCGCCAGCAGGCTGGCTCCCACAGGTTTGCCTGCATCATGACCCTTGTGGAATGGCATTGAAGGGAGATGTTCATGAGCTCAACCAAAGACCCCTGCATCGATGTCTGCAAGTTCAGCGACGACATCTGCCTGGGCTGCGGCCGCAGCAAGCGCGAGATCAAGGCCTGGAAGAAACTCGACAAGGACGACAGGCGCGCGGTGCTGGCCGAGGCCGCGCTGCGCCTGGCCCGGTTGGGCGGCGCCGGTCGGCGGAAAAAGAAATGAACGGGCGCGCGTCAGCTAGTCTCTGATGCGCGAACGGCCGGATCCGCGTATGATTCGCGACCCTTCGGCGAACCCTTCGCCCGAACACACTGTTTCCAATGCTTCAGGGCATCCGTTCCGGGGCCCTGGACAGACCACACCGGGAGGTGCCCAGATGAGCGACATCGAACAGCAAGACGACCAGCCAACCCCACCTGCAGGCGAAAAGCTGCAGAAAGTCCTCGCCCGCATCGGCGTGGGCTCGCGCCGTGACGTCGAGGCCTGGATCAGCCAGGGCCGGATCAAGGTCAACGGCAAGGACGCGACCCTCGGCGTGCGGGTCGACCTGCACGACGCCATCACCATCGACGGCAAAGTGATCAAGCGCGAAGAGTCCGCCGAGTCCGTGCGCCGCGTGATCATGTACAACAAGCCCGACGGCGAGATCTGCACCCGCGACGACCCGGAAGGCCGCCCGACCGTGTTCGACAAGCTGCCGCGTCCGAAAGAAGGCCGCTGGATCAACATCGGCCGCCTCGACATCAACACCACCGGCCTTCTGATGTTCACCACCGACGGTGAGCTGGCCAACCGCCTGATGCACCCGTCCTACGAGATGGACCGCGAATACGCGGTGCGTGTGCGCGGCGAGGTGGACGACGAAATGATCGACCGGCTCAAGGCCGGCGTCATGCTCGAAGACGGTCCGGCGAAGTTCACCGACATTCAGCAGGCTCCAGGTGGCGAAGGCTTCAACCACTGGTATCACTGCGTGGTGATGGAAGGCCGCAACCGTGAAGTGCGTCGTCTGTGGGAATCCCAGGGCCTGGTGGTCAGCCGCCTGAAGCGCGTGCGTTTCGGCCCGGTGTTCCTCAACTCCGACCTGCCGATGGGCCGCTGGCGCGAAATGAGCCAGTACGAAATCGACATCCTGAGCGCCGAGGTCGGCCTGACCCCGGTGGCGTTGCCGCAGTTGAACGCCAAGAGCAAGGACAAGATGGAGCGCCTGCAGCGCAAGTCGTCGCGGCCGATGGCCCGGGCCGACCGGGTGCGCACCCTGCGCCCGGCCAACGGTGCGCCGGCCACGCCGCGCACGGGTCGTGAGCCGCAGCTGGAAGGCGAGCGTCCTGGCCGCAAGCCGGCCGCCCGTGGGGACGGTGAGCGTGCTCCGCGTGGCCGCAGCGAGCGTGGCGAAGGCCGCGGTGCGCCAGCCGGCCGCGGTACGCCGGTGGCCGAGCGTCCGGCCGACACCAAGCGCCCGGCCAAGCCGGCGGCGAAGCGTCCGGGGATCAAGCTGACCGACGGCGACAAGCCAGCGGGCAAGCGCCGCAGCACGCCGAAGCCGCGTTAAGCTCCAGCCGATGCAATAAACGAAAAACGCCAACCTCAGGGTTGGCGTTTTTTTTGCCCGGCGTTCAGCCTTGTGGTGTCCGCAGATTGCGCATTCACCCAAGATCCCTGTGGGAGCCAGCCTGCTGGCGATGACGGCGGCACATCCGGCATCGATGCGTCAGGCAGACCGCTATCGCCAGAAGGCTGGCTCCCACAGGTTGTCCTCCAACAGCCGGGTTCAGAGCACAAACCGCCCGTCGAACACCGGCTTGTCATCCAGGGCCAGCACGCCGCCGGAGAAGATCAGGTCCAGGTGATGGCTGCCCTTGGCGCCGCCGCCCAGGCCCAGGTGCAGGCCGCAATGGCGTTCCTCGAACCCGGCGTTGCGCGCATACAGCGACTTCACGCCTTCGTTGGTGCCGATGCCCAG
The DNA here is from genome assembly GCF_002113595.1 of Pseudomonas sp. B3(2017). Classification (NCBI taxonomy): domain Bacteria; kingdom Pseudomonadati; phylum Pseudomonadota; class Gammaproteobacteria; order Pseudomonadales; family Pseudomonadaceae; genus Pseudomonas; species Pseudomonas sp. B3(2017). The sequence goes on along the minus strand of NZ_NEIU01000014.1, from coordinate 172,039 downwards.
CTCCTCGATCCGCCGGTTCGACGGGTTGGCGTCCAGGTACTTGTTGAAGTCGTGCTCCAGGCCCGGCACGTCGGTGGCGATGCGCTGGATGGTCGAGTTCTCGATCCACAGTTCCAGCGGCGATTCCAGCACGCCGTACTTGCGGGCGAACGGAATGGTGCTGAGGAAGGTGCCCTTGAACTTCACGTGGCCGTTGATGGCCTCGCTGTGGGTGGCGATCTCGCCGGGGGCCAGGTCGAAGTTGCCGACGCCGTTGATGTCGGTCCACTTCTTGATGCTGCTCAGGGGCGTTTCGAACCACGAGCCGTGCTCGTCGCTGAAACTCAAGGTGGTGGCCTGGGACATGCGCTGGATCAGGTGGCTGTTGAGCCCGGCGATCCGTTGCGGCGCGATGCTGAAGGTGTCGTAGAAATAATCGCCGTAGTCCTTGAACAGCAGCGACTTCTTCCAGTTCTCCGCCATCACCCCTTGCAGGGCGCGCACGAAGTCCGGGCCGTCGGGGCGCGGGTTGGGCAGGGTGGAGGAGTCGTAGAAGAAAATGTAGAGATCGGTGTCGGCGATCGCCGAGGCCAGCACGGCGGTGGATTCCAGGTCCAGGCGCATGGCGTTGAAGCTGAAGCGCGGGTGGTCGCCGGCCTGTTCGGCGATGGCGCCGGTCAGCGCTTCGTAGTCGGCGGTGTGGCCGAGCAGTACCTTCGCCGATTCGAGGCCGGCAAGGGCAGGATGATGTTCGAGGTAGTACAGGAAATGCGCTATCGCGCGTGGCTTGTCCATGAATGCTCCCTGACAGACCGTGTGGAATGCGGCGGGCACGACCGGCCGATCGTGCCCGCCCGGGAATGGCTTACAGAGGCCACATCGCCGTGCCGAACGGTACGACCGCGTCGGCTTGCATCATTTCCACGGCGGCTTCATGGGTCGGGGCTTCGAACCATTCGTCCAGTTGCAGTTCGGAGTCCAGGTCTTTTTCGATCGCTTGCATGGTCTATCTCCTAGATAACGTTCACGGTGGGAGCAACAGTGCGGCCCAAGGGTGGGTCACACACTGACTCGCCGGTCGATGCGGCTCGGCGAGACGTGAAGAACGTAGACCAGCGCTTTTTGCATTGCAAAAAATCCTCTATTTAATTTTTAAATGGACTTTTTATTCCATTTTTCCGGGTGAATCTTTCTCATTGCAAAACAGTGACTAAATCGATTCACCTGACCGTTAGCCTCCTACCGTCAATTTGCAGACGGCTGTCGGAATTTTCTGAAATGGAATTTTTTCGTTACGGCTTGTACAGAAATATTTACGCAAATACCGAGGAAACGACCTGAGTGCCGCGTGTTTTTCGGGGTGTAAGGAAAACCTGCCGAAGTGCCCGCCCCCGGGGGCTTCCCAAGGCTCTGGCGTGCTTGTTTCAGGGGCGTTTGGCAGGTGAGATGCGCCCCATGCCTGTCGTGCAGGTGCATAACAAGAAGGAGGCGCAATGAACGCCGCAATCCGTTTTTTCTCACCCCGTGTGACGTGTTTTCCGACGTCCGCGCCGATGGCCCGCAAAGGCCTGACCCTTCTTTTGCAGCCGCCCGGGCCTCCCGGGGCGGACACGTGCAATCCCGGCCCAAGGCAACGCTGATCCAGTGATGTCTGGCAGCAGGGGGTTGGCGGTGTACAATGCGCCGCGTTTGAACTGTGACTCCCTGCGTAATCGCGCAAACCTCAAGGCTATCCGCCTTGTTCACTCCGTCGCGCCACAAGCGTGCCGGGTTCGATTTCGTCACAGACAAGAACAAACAGGTGACGCATGAGTGTTGTTAAAGAGCTTAATTCCTGGTGCCTGCGCTGGGGTTTGATCGGGGTCGCCTGAAAATCGCGACCGTGCAGCAACGTCTACTGACCAACATCAAACCCTGCGTGAGACCCTTTTCATGAGTGGACAAAACCCGCAATCAGGCGAACTGAAACGCGGCCTGAAAAATCGCCACATTCAACTGATCGCCCTCGGCGGCGCCATCGGCACCGGCCTGTTCCTCGGCTCGGCCGGGGTGCTGAAGTCCGCCGGCCCGTCGATGATCCTCGGTTACGCCATCTGCGGCTTCATCGCGTTCATGATCATGCGCCAGCTGGGCGAGATGATCGTCGAAGAGCCGGTGGCCGGTTCCTTCAGCCATTTCGCGCACAAGTACTGGGGCGGCTTCGCCGGCTTCCTGTCGGGCTGGAACTGCTGGATCCTGTACATCCTGGTGGGCATGTCGGAGCTGACGGCGGTCGGCAAGTACATCCATTACTGGGCGCCGGAGATCCCGAGCTGGGTCACCGCAGCGGCCTTCTTCCTGCTGATCAACGCGATCAACCTGGCCAACGTCAAGGTCTTCGGCGAGGCCGAGTTCTGGTTCGCGATCATCAAGGTCGTGGCCATCGTCGGCATGATCGCCCTGGGCAGCTACCTGCTGGTCAGCGGCCACGGCGGCGAACAGGCCTCGGTGAGCAACCTGTGGTCCCACGGCGGGTTCTTCCCCAACGGCGTCAGCGGCCTGGTGATGGCCATGGCGATCATCATGTTCTCCTTCGGTGGCCTGGAGATGCTCGGTTTCACCGCAGCCGAAGCCGACAAGCCGAAGACCGTGATCCCGAAAGCGATCAACCAGGTGATCTACCGCATCCTGATCTTCTACATCGGCGCCCTGGTGATCCTGCTGTCCCTGACCCCGTGGGACACGCTGCTGGCGACCCTGAACGCTTCCGGCGACTCCTACAGCGGCAGCCCGTTCGTGCAGGTGTTCTCGATGCTCGGCAGCAACACCGCCGCGCACATCCTCAACTTCGTGGTGCTGACCGCCGCGCTGTCGGTGTACAACAGCGGCACCTACTGCAACAGCCGCATGCTGCTGGGCATGGCCGAGCAGGGCGACGCGCCGAAAGGCCTGGCCAAGATCGACAAGCGCGGCGTGCCGGTGCGTTCGATCCTTGCCTCGGCCGCGGTGACGCTGGTGGCGGTGCTGCTCAACTACCTGATGCCGCAGCATGCGCTGGAGCTGCTGATGTCGCTGGTGGTGGCCACCCTGGTGATCAACTGGGCGATGATCAGCTACTCGCACTTCAAGTTCCGCCAGCACATGGACAAGACCGGCCAGAAGCCGCTGTTCAAGGCGCTGTGGTACCCGTACGGCAACTATGTCTGCCTGGCGTTCGTCCTGTTCATCCTGGGCGTGATGCTGCTGATCCCTGGCATCCAGGTGTCGGTGTACGCGATTCCGGTGTGGGTCGTGTTCATGTGGGTCTGCTACGTGATCAAGAACAAGCGCAGCGCGCAGCACGCCGTGCCTGCGGCGGGCATCGCCAAGTAAGCGTCAGGTGCAGAAACGACAAACCCGGCCCCGTGCCGGGTTTGTCGTTTTTCCCCCTGTAGGAGCGAGCCTGCTCGCGATGGCGATCCGTCACTCACACCTGCGTGGACTGACACAACGCAATCGCGAGCAGGCTCGCTCCTACAGAGAGTGGTGCTAATCAAGGTATCCTGCGCGCTCTGAATCCGGACGCTTTTCCATGCTGGCGATTTCCAACAACGTGCACCTGCCCGACGCCGAGATCGAGCTGACCTACATCCGCGCCCAGGGCGCCGGCGGGCAGAACGTCAACAAGGTCTCCAGCGCCGTGCACCTGCGCTTCGACATCCCGGCGTCGTCGTTGCCGGAGTTCTACAAGGAGCGCCTGCTGGCGCTGCGCGACAGTCGCATCACCGCCGACGGCGTGCTGATCATCAAGGCCCAGCAGTACCGCACCCAGGAGCAGAACCGCGCCGATGCGCTGGAGCGCCTCGCCGAGCTGATCCAGGGCGCCGTCAAGGTCGAGAAGAAACGCCGTCCGACCAAGCCGACCCTGGGTTCCAAGAAGCGTCGGCTGGAGTCCAAGGCCAAGCGCGGCAACATCAAGGCCGGACGGGGCAAGGTGGACTTCTAGTCCTGCGGATATTTGCGCGTGTGCCGGTACAGGTAGACGCTCAGCGTCAGGCCGCTCAGCGCCGCCAGCGCCGCGAACAGAAAGATCGAAGCGAAGCCGAACCCTGCCGCGATCGCCCCGGCCAGCGGCCCGGTGATCCCCAGCGACAGGTCGATGAACAGCGAGTAGGCGCCCACCGCCGCGCCGCGGCTGGAGGCCGGTACGAGGTTCACCGCCTCGACGCCCAGCGCCGGGAACACCAGCGAGAAACCGAAGCCGCTGAGCGCCGCCCCGGCCAACGCCCAGTGGGCGTCCGGCGCCAGCCACAGCAGCAACAGGCCGAGGGTTTCCACCGACAGGCAGGCGATCGCCACCCGGAAGCCGCCGAGGCGGTTGATCAGGTTGCCGAACAGCAGCCGCGCGCCGATGAAGCTGGCGCCGAACAGGCTCAGGCACAGCACGGCGTTGTCCCACTGGCGGGTGGCGTAGTACAGGGTGATGAAGGTGGCAATGGTGCCGAAGCCGATCGAGCCCAGCGCCAGGCCGCAGCCGTGGGGAAAGACGCGCCCCAGCACATGCATGAACGGCAGGCGTTCGCCGGCGACGATAGGCGCGGCGGTCTTCGGCCAGGCCAGCAGCAGCCCCAGCGCCGCCAGCAGGATGATGCTCACGCCCATGCTCCACAGGCCCAGGCGGCTGACCAGCCACACCCCCAGCGGCGCGCCGACCGCGAGGGCGCCGTAGCTGGCGATGCCGTTCCAGGAAATGACCTTGGCGGTGTTCGCCGCGCCGACCCGGCCTATTCCCCAGCCGATGGAGCCCGAGCCCACCAGGCTTTCCGCGCTGCCCAGCACCAGCCGGCCGATGAACAGGCTGATCAGGCTGAGCAGCGGCAGATGGGGCGTCCACGCCGAAATCAGCATGAACACGCCGCTCAGGCCACAGCCCGCCAGCCCGATCATTACGGCACGCTTGCTGCCCTTGTTGTCGATGATCTTGCCGGCATAGGGGCGGCTGAGCAGGGTGGCCAGGTATTGCACGCTGATCACCAGGCCCGCGATCACCGCACCGAAGCCCAGGTCGCTGTGGACGTAGCCGGGCAGCACGGCGAGCGGAATGCCGATGTTGAGGTAGCCGATGAAGGTGAACAGGACGATGGAGACGACTTGCAGCGTGACCGCCAAGGGGCGCCGGGTTTCTGACATGGGGAACGATCCACGGGACAGGCAGGATAGATAGGCTGCTTATGATACCGGCGTGGATGGGGCAGGGGCGTGCAAAAGTAAAACTATTTGTCGGGTGCGACCAGTTGCGTGGTGACCAATGCGGCCAGGGCGTTCTCTTCGCTGCCGAAGCGGGCGAGCAGGGCGGCCTGTTTTTCCGGCGGCAGACGGCTCCAGATCTCGATCATGCGCTCGGTGGCGTCGATCAGGACGGCGGCCTGCTGTTCGTTGAAGGATTCGTCGGTCATGGCGGAGTCGGCTTTCAGGCAGTGTGGAAAGCGCATGTTAGCGCTTTCCACACGGTCTGTACGGCGGGGTTTACTCTTCGCTGTCGGCCGGGCGGCCTTCGGCGGCTTCTTTGGGCTCGGGCTGTTGGGCGCCGGCCTGTTGCGTGGTCGTCTGCTCAGGTACGTGCAGGCTTGGGAAGGGGAGATTCGGAATCTCGTGCATGGTTGCGCTCCTCGCTAAGTCTGTTGATAGATCTGGTAGATCCGCGCTTTGAAAAAGCCTGGGAAGGATACAGCACTGAAAATGACAATCAGGCTTTTATGTCCGTTTATTTCGACGGGCGGGATTGTCTAGACAGGTCAATGGCGGGAGTGTGGAAGCCGATGCCTGGATCCTGTTCGGCGGTGCCTGGGCTGACGTCATCGCGGGCAAGCCCGCTCCCACAGGTATTGGTGGCGCATGCAACGCTTGTGAGCGACAGGGGAGGTTGCGAACCCTTGCGGGGGCGGATTTTTCCGCCCCCGCAAGGGTTTTAGCGGCAGACCTTGGCGATGGCCTCGGCCAGCAGATCCAGGCGGGTGGCGTCGATGCCGGCCACGTTGGCCCGGCCCGAGCTGACCATGTACACGCTGTGGTGGTCGCGCAGCTGCTTCACTTGCTCCGGCGACAGGCCGGTGTAGGAGAACATCCCGCGCTGCACGCCGATGTGGGCGAAGCGCTCACGCAGGCCATGGGGCTCCAGCGCCTCGACCAGGCCGCTGCGCAGCTGGGCGATGCGCAGGCGCATGGCTTCCACTTCGTCGGCCCAGCGGCGTTTGAGCTCCGGGTCGTCGAGGATGGTCGCCACCACCGCCGCGCCATGGTCCGGCGGCGTCGACCACAGGTTGCGGGCGATGTGGGCCAGTTGGCTGCGCACGTCGGTCAGCTTGTCGGCGGTTTTCGCGCAGACGATCAACGCGCCGGTGCGGTCGCGGTACAGGCCGAAGTTCTTCGAGCAGGAACTGGTGATCAGCAGCTCCGGCAGTTCGGCGGCGAACAGCCGGGTCGACCAGGCGTCCTGCTCCAGGCCGTCGCCGAAGCCTTGGTAGGCGAAGTCGATCAGCGGCAGCAGGTCGCGGCTGCGCACCACCTCCAGCACCCGGTGCCAGTCGTCGTGGCTCAGGTCGAAGCCGGTCGGGTTGTGGCAGCAGGCGTGCAGCAGCACCACATCGCCCTTCGGCGCCTGGTTGAGCGCGGCGATCATCGCGTCCACGTCGAGGCGGTTGTCGGCGCCGACGTAAGGGTAATGGCTGATCTTGACGCCGGCCGCCGCGAAAATGGTCTCGTGGATCGGCCAGGTCGGGTCGCTCAGCCACACACCACGGCCCGGCAGGCAGTGGGCGATGAAGTCGGCGGCCAGGCGCAGGGCACCGGTGCCGCCCGGGGTCTGGGTGGCGCCGGCGCGCTGCTGGGCGATCAGGGCGGAGTCTGCGCCCAGCACCAGTTCATTGATGACCTTGCCGAACAGCGGGTTGCCGTGGCCGCCGATGTAGGTCTTGGTGGTCTGGCTGTCCACCAGGCGCGCCTCGGCGATCTTCACCGCTTCGGGGATCGGCGTCAGGCCCTGGGCATCCTTGTAGACGCCCACGCCGAGGTCGAACTTGCGCGGGTTGGGATCCTGCGCGTAGGCCTCCATCAGGCCGAGGATCGGGTCGCCGGGCACCCGGCCGATGGCGTCGAAGTGCATCACTTGCGTCCTTCTGCGGTCTTGGCCACGTCGTCGGTGCGGGCGGCCATGATGAAGTCGTTGCGGTGCAGGCCTTTGATCGAGTGGCTCCACCAGGTCACGGTGACCTTGCCCCATTCGGTCAGCAGGCCAGGGTGGTGGCCTTCGGCCTCGGAGATGTCGCCCACGGCGTTGGTGAAGGCCAGCGCGTGCTTGAAGTTCTTGAACAGGTAGACCTTTTCCAGCTGCATGATCCCGTCGCGCACTTCGATGTTCCAGTCAGGGATCTGCTTGATCAGGATCGGCAGCTCTTCGTCGCTGACTTGTGGCGCATCGGCACGGCAGGCTTCGCAATGGGCTTGGTTCAAACTGGACATGGCATGTTTCCTGAAATCGGGTGTGTGTTTTTTTTATGGGGCGTATCGGTCGTCTGTGTCGCCACGCTAAACCAAAGCGGCGGCGACGGACAGACTCACTTGCAAGTCAAAGCTGCGGGTCACGCGGCCTTGGGCTTGGGCGGAAACTTCGGTGCGTGCAGGCCCAGCTCCATGCCTTGCTTGACCATGGCCATGATGTCTTCGTGGGCCAGGTCGAACAGGCGCTTGAGGTTCGGCAGGACGAAGTACAGCGGCTGCAGGATGTCGATGCGGTAAGGGGTGCGCATGGCTTCCAGCGGGTCGAAGGCCTGGTGCTCGGGCTCGCCCGACAGGCTGTACACAGTTTCCTTCGGCGAGGACAGGATACCGCCGCCGTAGATGCGCTTGCCTTGCGGGGTGTCCAGCAGGCCGAACTCGATGGTCATCCAGTACAGGCGCGCCAGGTACACGCGCTCTTCCTTGGTGGCCTGCAGGCCGAGCTTGCCGTAGGTGTGGGTGAATTCGGCGAACCACGGGTTGGTCAGCAGCGGGCAGTGGCCGAAGATCTCGTGGAAGATGTCCGGCTCTTGCAGGTAGTCCAGCTCTTCACGGGTGCGGATGAAGGTGGCCACCGGAAATTGCTTGCTGGCCAGCAGTTCGAAAAAGGTCTGGAACGGGATCAGCGCCGGCACGCGGGCGACCTGCCAACCGGTGGTCTCGCCGAGCACCTTGTTGATTTCGCCCAGCTGCGGGATGCGGTCGTGGGGCAGGCCGAGCTTTTCGATGCCGTCCAGGTATTCCTGGCACGCGCGGCCCTCGATCACTTTCATCTGACGGGTGATCAGCGTGTTCCACACCGCATGCTCTTCGGCGGGGTAGTCGATAAAACCGTTCGCATCGGGCTCGCGGGCCACGTATTGCGTGTGCTTCATACTGCTCTCCTGCGAGGGGAATTCGTTCTTGTTATGTCCTGCGATGGACTCAGAATTAGCGCAGGCGGGGCGGGAATGCAGCAGGTCGGCACGGGTTTGTCGTAGGAAAGGTCTCCATAATTCGTAAACTATTCGTTACGCTTTGTGGGGCGAGTCGCGTTTGCGGTGGTTTTCGGGTTTGAAAGCGCGCTCGTGTGTCACATAATCTTGACGACTGTTTTCGCCTCCCGACAGAAATCCAGGGCGGTGCCGCCCTCTGTAGGGGCCAGCAGGCTGGCTCCCACAGGGTTTTGCATCGGGCATTCCATCCATTCACCGCTATCCGAGCTTCCTATGCGTATCAAAGTCCACTGCCAGAACCGCATCGGCATCCTGCGCGACATTCTCAACCTGCTGGTGGAGTACGGTATCAACGTCGCCCGTGGCGAGGTGGGCGGGGAGCACGGCAACGCGATCTACCTGCATTGCCCGAACCTGATCAACCTCCAGTTCCAGGCGCTGCGACCCAAGTTCGAGGCCATCGCCGGGGTGTTCGGGGTCAAGCGGGTCGGGCTGATGCCCAGCGAGCGCCGGCACATGGAACTCAACGCGCTGCTCGGGGCCCTGGAGTTCCCGGTGCTGTCGATCGACATGGGCGGCTCGATCGTCGCGGCCAACCGCGCAGCGGCGCAACTGCTCGGGGTGCGGGTGGACGAGGTGCCGGGGATTCCCCTGTCGCGCTACGCCGAGGACTTCGACCTGCCGGAGCTGGTGCGCGCCAACAAGTCGCGGATCAACGGCATGCGGGTCAAGGTCAAGGGCGACATCTTTCTGGCCGACATCGCGCCGTTGCAATCGGAGCATGACGACAGCGAGGCCATGGCCGGGGCGGTGCTGACCCTGCACCGCGCGGACCGGGTCGGCGAGCGCATCTATAACGTGCGCAAGCAGGAGCTGCGTGGTTTCGACAGCATCTTCCAGAGTTCCAAGGTCATGGCGGCGGTGGTGCGCGAGGCCCGGCGCATGGCGCCGCTGGATGCGCCGCTGCTGATCGAAGGCGAGACCGGCACCGGCAAGGAATTGCTGGCGCGGGCCTGCCACCTGGCCAGTCCGCGCGGGCAGTCGCCGCTGATGGCGCTCAACTGCGCCGGCCTGCCGGAGTCGATGGCCGAGACCGAACTGTTCGGCTACGGCCCTGGCGCCTTCGAGGGGGCGCGGGCCGAAGGCAAGCTCGGGCTGCTGGAGCTGACGGCGGGCGGCACGCTGTTTCTCGACGGCGTGGGCGAGATGAGCCCGCGCCTGCAAGTGAAGCTGCTGCGCTTTCTGCAGGACGGCTGCTTCCGTCGGGTGGGCAGCGACGAAGAGGTGTACCTGGATGTGCGGGTGATCTGTGCGACCCAGGTGGACTTGTCCGAGCTGTGCGCCCGGGGCGAGTTCCGTCAGGACCTCTACCATCGCCTCAACGTGCTGTCGCTGCACATTCCGCCCCTGCGCGAATGCCTCGACGGCCTGACGCCCTTGGTGGAGCACTTCCTCGACCAGGCCAGCCGGCAGATCGGCTGCCCGCTGCCCAAGCTTGCGCCGGCGGCGATGGATCGCCTCAGCCATTACCACTGGCCGGGCAACGTGCGGCAACTGGAGAACGTGCTGTTCCAGGCGGTTTCCCTGTGCGACGGCGGGACGGTCAAGGCCGAGCACATCCGCCTGCCGGATTACGGCGTGCGTCAGCCGCTTGGCGATTTCTCGCTGGAGGGCGGCCTCGATGAAATCGTCGGGCGCTTCGAGAAGGCGGTGCTGGAGCGGTTGTACGCCGAGCACCCGAGCAGCCGGCAACTGGGCAAGCGGCTGGGCGTCTCGCACACCACGATCGCCAATAAACTGCGCGTGTACGAGGTGGGCAAAGACCCCGAGGCCTGAGCGAGCCCCGGAGTGGCGCGGGAGCCTGCTCCCGCTTGAGCGCAAAGCGCTCACATCCTTGGGGGACGCTGCGCAGTCCGGCGGGAGCAAGTCTCGCCACAGGTCATCTCGCCGCACATTGCCGCCAAGCGGCAGGAGCGCGCCGGTTTTTCGTCTTCGATACATTCCCGCGATTCCCCGCTTAACCCCTCAAGTCCTTTGTTTACCGGGCTGTCGGCCGCCAGAAAAAAGTTGGTCTGCAAATTGCTTATGGCTTCGCAGTACAGCAGTGGGCGGCAAACGTCCGGCAGGCAGAGGAATCAGCGTGGACAAGTACCTTTATGTGGCAATGACCGGCGCCAGCCAGAACGCACTGGCGCAGAAGGCCCATGCCAACAACCTGGCGAACATCTCCACCAACGGCTTTCAGCGCGACCTGGAGCAGGCGCGTTCGATGCCGGTGTTCGGCGACAGCTTTCCGGCGCGTGCGTTTGCCATGAGCGAACGGCCTGCCACGGATTTCAGCCCGGGCTCGCTGGTGCAGACCGGGCGCGACCTGGACGTGGCCGTGAGCGGCAACGGCTGGATCGCCGTGCAGAACCCCAACGGCGGCGAGAGCTACGTGCGCACCGGCAGCCTGAACATCGACGCCCTGGGCGTGCTGCGCGCCGGCAACGGCATGCCGGTCATGGGCAACGGCGGACCGATCGCCGTGCCGCCGGAGCAGCAGGTGGAAGTCGGCGAAGACGGCACCATCAGCATCCGCGCGATGGGCGAGGGCCCGCGGGTCATGGCCGAGGTCGACCGCATCAAGCTGGTCAACCCGGACATCAAGACCATCACCAAGGGCCTGGACGGTTCGATCCACACCAAGGACGGCCAGCCTGCGCCGGCCGACGCCAACGTCAAACTGGTGTCGGGGTTCCTGGAGTCGAGCAACGTCAACGCCGTCGAAGAGATGACCTCGGTGCTGGCCCTGGCCAAGCAGTTCGAGTTGCACGTCAAGATGATGAACACCGCCAAAGACGACGACCAGGCCATGGCTCGGGTCTTGCAGATCAGCTAATTATCAGAACGTCGCGCCGTAAAACAGGCGCACGAGGAGAATCGAATGCTTCCGGCTCTATGGGTTGCCAAAACCGGTCTGTCCGCCCAGGACACCAACCTGACCACCATTTCCAACAACTTGGCCAACGTGTCGACCACGGGCTTCAAGCGCGACCGCGCCGAGTTCCAGGACCTGCTGTACCAGATCAAGCGTCAGCCAGGCGCCCAGTCGACCCAGGACAGCGAACTGCCGTCGGGCCTGCAAGTGGGCACCGGTGTGCGCATCGTCGGCACCCAGAAGAACTTCACCGCCGGCAGCCTGCAGACCACCGAGCAGCCGCTGGACATGGCCATCGACGGCCGCGGTTTCTTCCAGATCCTGCAGCCGGACGGCACCACGTCCTACACCCGTGACGGTACGTTCCACCTGGACGCCAACGGCCAGATCGTCAACGCCAACGGTTTCGCCCTGGAGCCGGCCATCGTCATCCCGGACAACGCCAAGACCTTCACCGTGGGCAAGGACGGCACCGTGTCGATCACCGTCGCCGGCAACCCGGCCTCCCAAGTGATCGGCAACCTGCAGACCGCCGACTTCATCAACCCGGCCGGCCTGCAGGCCATCGGCAGCAACCTGTTCCTGGAGACCGCCGCCTCCGGCGCGCCGCAAGTCGGCACCCCGGGCCTGAACGGCTTCGGCACCACCGAGCAGAACATGCTGGAAACCTCCAACGTCAGCACCGTGGAAGAGATGGTCAACATGATCACCACCCAGCGCGCGTACGAGATGAACTCCAAGGTGATCTCCACCGCCGACCAGATGCTCTCGTTCGTAACGCAGAATCTGTAATCAAGTCCGAACGGCGGCCATGAGGCCGCCGGCAACACCGTGAGGTAAGGGTCATGAATCGCTTTGTATCCGTTCTGGCATTGAGTGGGGCGGTCTCGCTCGCGGGCTGCGTCGCGCCGACGCCCAAGCCCAATGACCCTTATTACGCCCCGGTGCTGCCGCGCACGCCGCTGCCGTCGGCGGCCAACAACGGCTCGATCTATCAGGCCGGCTTCGAGCAGAACCTGTACAGCGACCGCAAGGCGTTCCGGGTCGGTGACATCATCACCATCACCCTGAACGAGAAGACCCAGGCCAGCAAGAACGCCAACTCCCAGGTGGCCAAGAACAGCAAGACCGGCATCGGCCTGACTTCGCTGTTCGGCGGCAGCGGCACCACCAACAACCCGTTGGGCGGCAATGACTTGAGCCTGGACGTCGGCTACAGCGGCGACCGCGCGACCAAGGGCGACAGCAAGGCGGCCCAGGGCAACACCCTGACCGGCTCGATCACCGTGACCGTGGCCGACGTGCTGCCCAACGGCATCATCGCCGTGCGCGGCGAGAAGTGGATGACCCTCAACACCGGCGACGAGCTGGTGCGGATCGCAGGCCTGGTGCGTGCCGATGACATCTCCACCGACAACACCGTGTCCTCGACCCGGGTCGCCGATGCGCGCATCACCTATTCGGGCACCGGTTCGTTCGCCGATGCGAGCCAGCCAGGCTGGTTCGACCGTTTCTTCCTCAGCCCGCTGTTCCCTTTCTAGGTGGCTACTTTGAATTTCAAGCGCCTCATGATGGCCGCGCTGTTGTTGTCGGCGGCCTTCAACGCACACGCCGAACGGCTGAAGGACATCGCCAGCATCTCCGGCGTGCGTTCCAACCAGTTGATCGGCTACGGCCTGGTGGTCGGCCTCAACGGCACCGGCGACCAGACCACGCAGACCCCGTTCACCCTGCAGACCTTCAACAACATGCTCTCGCAGTTCGGCATCAAGGTGCCGCCGGGATCGGGCAACGTGCAGCTCAAGAACGTCGCGGCCGTGTCGGTCAGCGCCGACCTGCCGGCGTTCGCCAAGCCGGGTCAGCAGATCGACATCACCGTCTCGTCCATCGGCAACTCCAAGAGCCTGCGCGGCGGCACGCTGCTGCTGACCCCGCTCAAGGGCATCGACGGCAACGTCTATGCCGTGGCCCAGGGCAACCTGGTGGTCGGCGGCTTCGACGCCGAGGGCCGTGACGGCTCCAAGATCACCGTCAACGTTCCGTCGGCCGGCCGGATCCCCGGCGGCGCCTCGGTGGAGCGTGCGGTGCCGAGCGGTTTCAACCAGGGCAACAGCCTGACCCTGAACCTGAACCGTTCCGACTTCACCACCGCCAAGCGCATCGTCGACAAGATCAACGACATGCTCGGCCCGGGCGTGGCCCAGGCCATCGACGGCGGCTCGATCCGCGTCACCGCGCCGCTGGACCCGAGCCAGCGCGTGGACTACCTGTCGATCCTGGAGAACCTGGAAATCGATCCGGGCCAGGCCGTGGCGAAGGTCATCATCAACTCGCGCACCGGCACCATCGTCATCGGCCAGAACGTGAAAGTGGCACCGGCCGCCGTGACCCACGGCAGCCTGACCGTGACCATCACCGAAGACCCGATCGTCAGCCAGCCGGGCCCGCTGTCCAACGGCCAGACCGCCGTGGTGCCGCGCTCGCGGGTCAACGCCGAGCAGGAAGCCAAGCCGATGTTCAAGTTCGGCCCGGGCACCACCCTCGACGAGATCGTGCGTGCGGTGAACCAGGTCGGCGCAGCGCCGGGCGACCTGATGGCGATCCTTGAAGCATTGAAACAGGCCGGCGCGCTGCAAGCCGATCTGATCGTGATCTGAGGACGGCGACCATGGATATGCGCAAGAGCGGTCTGGTCAGCGGCAGCGACTCGGGGGCCTACTCGGACCTCAATCGCCTGAACCAGCTCAAGGTCGGCGACAAGAACAGCGACGCGAACATGCGCAAGGTGGCGCAGGAGTTCGAATCGCTGTTTCTGGGCGAAATGCTCAAGTCGATGCGATCGGCCACCGAGGCTCTCGGGAAGGACAACCCGATGAACACCGCGGAAGCCAAGCAGTACCAGGAAATGTACGACCAGCAGTTGGCGGTGTCGCTGTCCCGCGAGGGCGGCGGCATCGGCCTGGCCGACGTGCTGATGCGGCAGATGACCAAGAACAAGCCGGTGGCGCCGGGCGAGGCGGCGGCCAAGGCGGCCGCGGTGGAAACGCCGATCGCCGCCGGCACCGCCGCCACCGGCCCGCTGTCGCGGGTCAGCGGCGAGCGTCCGCTGTGGGCATCGCGTTCGCTGCGTGCGCCGAACGTCGAGCTTTCCCACCGCAACGACATGGAAATGATCAACCGGCGCCGTCTGGCCCTGCCGCCGAAGCTGGCCGACCGCTTGCTCGCCGGCCTGGTGCCGTCCGCCTCGGCGGCCACGAACACCGTGTTGCCGCAGCGCAGCACTGTCGGCGCCAACACCAATGCCATGGCCGCCAACACCGGCGCAGGCCCGCTGTACAACGGCGACTGGCTGGCGCGGGCCGAGGCGGACAAGGCTTCGGGCGGGCAGATGCAGATCTACGGCCGCGCCATGGCGCAGATCCCGCTGGCGCCGGCGAAACGCGCGTTCAGCGACGCCGACGAATTCGTCAACACCATGCTGCCGATGGCCAAAGAGGCCGCCGCGCGCATCGGCGTCGACCCGCGCTACCTGGTGGCCCAGGCCGCGCTGGAGACCGGCTGGGGCAAGTCGGTCATGCGCGCCCAGGACGGCAGCAGCAGCCACAACCTGTTCGGCATCAAGGCCAGCGGCAACTGGAAGGGCGATTCGGCCCGGGCGATCACCAGCGAGTTCCGCAACGGCCAGATGGTCAAGGAGACGGCCGAGTTCCGTTCCTACGCCTCCTACAAGGACAGCTTCCACGATCTGGTGACGATGCTGCAGAGCAACAATCGCTATCAAGAAGTGCTGAAGTCGGCCGATAACCCAGAACAGTTTGTACGCGAGTTGCAAAAGGCCGGTTACGCGACCGACCCGAACTACGCGACCAAGATTTCGCAGATAGCCAGGCAGATGGGCAGTTACCCCAACTACGCTGCGGCGGGTGCCTCCACCACGCCTCTCTAGGGCATAAGGAATAAGGTTTAAATCATGAGTTTGCTCAATATCGGGATGTCGGGGCTGTCCGCCAGCCAAGCCTCGCTGGCGACGACAGGCAATAACATCGCCAACGTCGACACCGCCGGTTATTCGCGCCAGCAAACCGTGCAGGGCACCAAGTCCTCGCAGCAGTACGGCAACGTCTTCATCGGCACGGGCACGACCCTGGCCGACGTGCGCCGGGTGTACAACTCCTACCTTGAGGCCCAGCTGCACACCGCCACTTCGCTCAACAGCGAAGCGGCCGCCTACCAGGTCCAGGCCAGCGCGCTGGATGCCTCGCTGTCGGAAACCAACACCGGCCTGACGGGCGTGCTGCAGAAGTTCTTCTCGTCGATGCAGTCGGTCGCGACGTCGCCCACCGACGACACGTCCCGCCAGACCGTCCTGACCGGCGCCCAGGCCCTGACCAGCCGCTTCAACGCGCTGGCCAAGCAACTGAACGACCAGAACACCACGATCAACGGCAACCTGTCGGACATGGCGTCCCAGGTGAACAAGCTGGCGACCTCGATCGCCACGCTGAACCAGAAGATCGGCGAGATCTCCACCAGCGGCGGCCAGCCGAACGACCTGCTCGACAGCCGCAACGAGGCCGTGCGCCAGTTGTCCGAGCTGGTCGGCGCCCAGGTCGTCGAGCGCGGCACCAGCCTCGACGTCTATGTCGGCAGCGGCCAGCCGCTGGTCGTCGGCAACACCATCAATACCCTGAGCACCGTGCCGAGCAAGGACGACCCGTCGCGCATGGCGCTGCAGATGGACCGCGGCTCGAGCACCATCGACATCACCTCGGTGGTCAGCGGCGGCGAAATCGGCGGCCTGCTCACCTACCGCAAAGAAGTGCTCGACCCGTCGCTCAACGAGCTGGGCCGCGTCGCACTGGTGGTGGCCGACCAGATGAACCGCCAGCAGGCCCAGGGCATCGACAAGAACGGTGACTTCGGCGCGGCGATCTTCAACAACATCAACAGCGCCGCGCTGATCAGCCAGCGCAGCATCGGCAAAGACGGCAACAGCGCCGGCTCCGGCAACCTCGATGTGACCATCAAGGACACCGGCAAGCTGACCACCAGCGATTACCAGGTGACCTTCACCAGCGCCACCGACTACACCGTCAAGCGCTCCGACGGCACTGACCTGGGCACGTTCAGCACCACCACCACGCCGCCTCCGGTGATCGACGGCTTCACCCTGTCGCTCAACGGCGGTGCCCTGAGCGCCGGCGACTCGTTCAAGGTGACGCCGACCCGCAACGCGGCCGCCAGCATCCAGACCGTGCTGACCGATCCGAAGAAAATCGCCGCAGCCGGCCCGCTGACCGGCGTGGCCAGCGCCAACAACTCGGGCACCTACACCCAGCCGACGCTGACCAGCACCATCGACATCTACAACCCGGCCGCCCAGGCGGAAATGCAGACCGCGCTCAAGTACTCGACGCCGGTCAAGCTGGTGTTCGGCGCGGTGAGCGGCGGCAGCCAGTCCTACAGCATGGTCGACGCCAAGGGCAACAGCATCGGCACCGGCACCATCGTGCCGGGCCAGGCCAACACCCTGAACCTGAACGTGGGCATGGTCGACGCCACCGGCGCGCCGGTGATGGACAACAGCGTCGTGCCGCCGGTGCAGAAGACCTTCACCGTGCAGACCACCGTGGGCGCCACGCCGAAGGCCGGCGAGACCTTCACGATGAACCTGACCGGCGCGGCGTCTTCGGACAACCGCAACGCCCAGGCGCTGGTCGGCCTGCAGACCAAGCAGACCGTGGACACCGGTTCGGCGAGCAAGGGCATCAGCCTGACCGACGCCTACAACAAGCTGGTGACCAACGTCGGCACCCAGGCGGCCCAGGGCAAGTCCGACAGCGCCGCCACCACGGTGATCCTGAACCAGGCCAAGGGCGCCCGCGACTCGCTGTCCGGCGTCGTCCTGGACGAAGAGGCCGCCAACCTGGTCAAGTACCAGCAGTACTACACCGCGTCTTCGCAGATCA
Organism: Pseudomonas sp. B3(2017); assembly: GCF_002113595.1. Taxonomy (NCBI): domain Bacteria; kingdom Pseudomonadati; phylum Pseudomonadota; class Gammaproteobacteria; order Pseudomonadales; family Pseudomonadaceae; genus Pseudomonas; species Pseudomonas sp. B3(2017). The sequence goes on along the minus strand of NZ_NEIU01000014.1, from coordinate 154,724 downwards.
TCAAGGCTGCGCAGGAAACTTTCAGCACGCTGATCAACAGCCTTTAAGGAGTCGTAATCCATGCGCATTTCCACCGCCCAGTATTACGAGACGCAAGCTGCGAACTACCAGCGCAACTACAGCAACGCCGTGGCGACCAGCAACGAAGCCAGCAACCTGACCAAAATCAACACCGCCGCCGACGATCCGGTCGGCGCCGGCCGCCTGCTGGCTCTGGGTCAGCAGAGCGCGATCCTGGAGCAGTACAAGGGCAACATCAGCAGCACCAAGAGCGCGCTGAACCTGCAGGAATCCACCCTGGACGCGATCAACACCGCGTTGGCGCGCGCCAAGGAACTGGGCCTGGCCGCCAACAACGGATTCAAGACCGACGCCGACCGCAGCGCCTACGCCGAAGAACTGGGCCAGATCCAGCAACAGGTGCTGGGCCTGATGAACTCCAAGGACGCCAACGGCAACTACCTGTTCTCCGGCTCCAAGACCGACACCGCGCCGTACTCGCAGAACGCCGACGGCACCTTCACCTATAACGGCGACCAGACCCAGATCAACCTGGGCATCGGCGACGGCCTGACGGTGGGCACCAACACCACCGGCTGGGACGCGTTCCAGCAGACCATCAACACCAGCCGCACCCAGACCGCCATGACCGCCCCGGCCGTGGACGACGGCCGTGTGGTGCTGTCCAACGGCACCGTCGGCACCGCCGCGACCTACAACGCCAAGTTCAGCGGCGGCCAGCCGTACACCGTCAGCTTCCTGAGCAGCACCCAGATCAAGATCACCGATGCCCTGGGCAACGACGTGACCGCCGAAGCCAGCCAGAACGGCGTGATCAGCAACAGCAACGGCGCCAACCAGACGGTCAGCTTCCGTGGCGTGGACATGAAGCTGAACATCAACCTCAAGCCCGGCGACACCAACCCGGACGCCGTCATCGCCGGCCACAGCTTCCAGCTGTCGGCCAGCCCTGACTCGTTCACCACGGCGCGCAGCCCGGGCAACCCGTCGACGGCGGTGATCACCGGTTCCACCATCACCAACCCGTCGGACTACACCAACACCTTCCCGGCGAACGGCAGCACGGTGCTCAAGTTCACCAGCGCCACCGCCTTCGACCTGTATGCCGCGCCGATCACGGCCGACAGCAAGCCGATCTCGTCGGGCACCATGGTCGGCGGCAACGCCGTCGCCGCCGGCGTGACCTTCGCCATCGGCGGCACACCGGCCAACGGCGACCAGTTCTCGATCCAGTCGAACAACCACCAGACCCAGAACGTGCTCGACACCCTGGGCCAGATGATCACCGCGCTGAAGGCGCCGATCGACGGCGATCCGGTGGCCAAGCAGAAGTTCCAGGGCACCATGGAGTCGGCGCTGGGCAACATCGACAGCGCCGTGAACCAGATCGGCTCTGCGGTCACCTCGATCGGTGCCCGCGGGCAGGCGCTGGAAGAACAGACCACCACCAACGACAGCCTGACCGCGGCGAACGCCACCACCCAGAGCTCGATCCGCGATTCGGATCCGGCCGAGGTGATGACCCGCCTGACCCTGCAGCAGACCATGCTGCAGGCCGCCCAGCTGGCGTTCAGCAAGATTTCCCAGTTGAGCCTGTTCGACAGGATCTGAGGATGAGCGGGCGCGCGAGCGCCCGTTTCCCCACCGTTCTTTCTTTGTCTTCTTTTGCGGTTTCGAAGGGCTCGCTGTACCGGGCGGGTTCCCGCCGCTTGCGAGTCCGCCGTGAATTCACTCCCCCTTGTCAGCCTCGTCATCCCCGCCTTCAACCCGCGCTTCTTCGAGCGGACGTTGAACAGCGCCGTGAGCCAGACCTACGGTTCTCTTGAAATCATCGTCTGCGACGACAGCCGCGGCAGCCAGATCCAGGAGATTGTCGCTTCGGTGAGCGAGCAGTCCGGCGTTGCGGTGCGCTACGTGCGCAACCCGCGCACGCTGGGCATGATCGGCAACCTCAAGGCCTGCCTGGCCGAGGCGCGGGGCGAGTTCGTCAAGTTCCTGTGCGACGACGACCACCTCTACGCCTCCTGCATCGAGCAGCAGGCCCACGAGCTGGTGCGCGACGAAGTGAGCCTGGTGCTGGCCCAGCGGCTGCTCTGGGACGCGCAGGACATCATCCTGCCGGCGCGCCTGGAAAACACCTCGCTGTCACCGGCCAGCGGCCTGTTCAAGGGCGACGACCTGCTGGCGATCTTCGAGAAGTTCCCGGTGAACGTCCTGGGCGGCTTCAGCAACGCCCTGTTCCGGCGCACCGATCTTGAGGAACTGTTGCCGGCGCTGACCCAGGAAGGCCACTGCTTCACCGCGTCTCTGGATTTCGCCCTGTACATCTGCCTGATGCGGCGCGGCAACGTGGCGATCTCCAACAACGTGCTCAGCGCCGAGCGGCTGTACCCCGAGCGCCTGAGCGCCAGCCAGCCGATGAAGGATGCGGTGGAGGTCGAGCGCGAGTGGATGACGCAGATGCTCAAGGCCCGCAGCGGCGAATCGGCGCCGGCCCCGGGTTGGGTGCGTTATGTGCCGCTGGCCAAGGCCGACGAGTCGCCGCGCGCCTGGGAAGAGCTGCCCCTGAGCCGCACCCTGGGCTCCAAGCAGAGCCGTCAGGAGTGGTGCGTCGGCATCGACAGCTGGAGCTTTGCCGAGCTCTACGCGCAATGGCTGGGCTGCCGCGTGCTCAGCGAAGCCCAGCGCCGACTCCTGCCGGAGACCTTCGCCAGTTGGTCGCACAAGCCGCGGATCGTGCCGGTGGTCATCGACGCAGAAGGCAGCCGCGACGGCGTCGAGCGCACGCTGGAGGCGCTGGCCGCCCAAGACTATCCGCCGGAACTGATCCTGGTGCTGTCCGCCGACTGTTCCGAGCCGGCGCTGGACGGCCAGGTCTTCCGCATGCCGTTGCAGGGCGACGGCCTGGAGCAGGTCAATGCGCTGTTGCCGCAACTGGAAGGGGCCGACTGGTTCTACCTGCTGCAGGCGGGTGACCGTCCGGTGGCCCCGGCGCTGTTGGTCATGGCCGAGCGGATCGTGCACAACCCTTCGCTGACCTGCCTGTACGGCGACGAAGGTAGCCTGCGCAACGGCGAGTCGGCGGAGCCGGCGTTCAAGCCGGACTTCAACCTCGACCTCATGCGCAGTTACCCCTACGTCGGACGTGCGCTGGCGTTCCAGCGCGAGCGCTTCCTGGACCTGGGCGGCTTTGCGCCGGAGTTCGCAGAGCTTGCGCCTCACGATGTGCTGTGGCGCATGGTCGAAAGCGGCGGCACGCACGTGGTCGGCCACATTGCCGAAGTGATGCTGGAATCGGTCTTCGACCTGGCCAAATGGCTGGCCGAACCGGGCGTCGTCGAACAGAGCCCGCGAGTGCTCGAAGCGCACCTGCAACGCCTGGGCGTTGCCCATGAGCTGCGCCGCGGCAGCATCGACCTGCTCAACCGCATCGACTATCGCCATGCCCGCCGCCCATTGGTGTCGGTGGTCATCGTCACCAAGGACCAGACGGCGGCCTTGCAGCGCTGCGTCGAGACGCTGCTGGAAAAGACCGCCTACAGCGAGTACGAACTGCTGTTGGTCGACAACGGCAGCGAAAGCGCCGAGGCGTTGGCGTGGCTGGACGGCATGGCGCAGTTGGGCAGCGACCGGCTGCGCGTGTTGCGTTACCCGCAGCAGGGCAACCCAGCTGCCACCTACAACTTCGCGGTGGGCCAGGCCCGCGGCGAATACGTGCTGATGCTCAACTCCTTTGCGGTGATCACCCAGGCGGACTGGCTGGACGAACTGCTCAATCACGCCCAGCGCCCGGAGGTCGGCGTGGTCGGCGCCAAGATCTACAACCCGGACGGCTGCGTGCTGCACGCCGGCCTGGTGCTGGGCATGCAAGGGGCCGTCGGGCTGCCGTTCTACGGTCAGCCGATGCAGGCGGACGGCTACATGTACCGCTTGCAGACGGCCCACGATTTGAGTGCCGTCGGCGGCGATTGCCTGATGATTCGCAAGGCGCTGTTCCAGGCAGCGGGAGGGCTGGACGAACAGGAGCTGACCCAGACGCTCAACGTCGTGGATCTGTGCCTGCGGGTCGGTCAGGACGGCTATCTGGTGGTCTGGAACCCTTACGCCAAACTGGCGTTGGGCGCGCGTCCTACCGTGGAGGCGACGGAGCAAGAGCAGCAACTGCACGTGCAAGAGCACGAAACGTTCTACCAGCGCTGGTTGCCGGTCATCGCGCGCGACCCGGCCTTCAACGTCAACCTGGCGCTGCAGGGCGTCGGGGCGACCAGTTTCAGCCTGGAGCCGGGCCTGCGCACCGGCTGGACGCCGTTCTCCAGGAAACTGCTGCCCAATGTGCTGGCCGTGCCGATCAACGCGTCCGCCATCGGCCACTACCGCATCAGCCAGCCGATGATCGAGCTGGAAGCGGCGAACCGGGCCGAAGGGCGCATTTGCTACGGCTTGCCGTCGATCATTGAGATCGAACGCCAATCCCCCGACGTGATCGTGCTGCAAGGGCGTTACTCGAAACACGCCATCGATGAGATCCCGCCGCTGAAGCAATTCTCCAATGCGCGGAGGATCTTCGAGCTCGACGACAACGTCATCGACGTGCCTCAGCGCAATGCGCACATCCGCAACATGCCCAAGCGCGATGAAATGGAGCAACTGGTGCGCCGTGCCATCGGCTACTGCGACCGCGTGGTCGTGTCCACCGCGCCTTTGGCCAACGTCCTGTCGGACATGCACCACGACATCCGCGTCGTGCCCAACATGCTGTCCCGGCACCTGTGGACCGGCCTGCGCAGCCAGCGCCGCACCTCGAAGAAGCCGCGGGTCGGCTGGGGCGGCGGCACCAGCCACCACGGCGACCTGGCGGTGATCGCCGACGTGGTGCGCGAGCTGGCCAACGAGGTCGACTGGGTGTTCTTCGGCATGTGCCCGGACGACCTGCTGCCGTACATGCACGAGTTCCACGGCGTGATCGGGCTCGACGTGTACCCGGCGAAACTGGCCAGCCTCAACCTGGACCTGGCCCTGGCGCCGCTGGAGTTCCACATCTTCAACGACTGCAAGAGCAACCTGCGTCTGCTGGAGTACGGCGCCTGCGGTTACCCGGTGATCTGCACCGACACCGAGGCCTACCGCGGTTACCTGCCGTGCACCCGGGTCAAGACCAACACCACCGACGAATGGCTGCAAGCCATCCGCATGCACCTGGCCGACCCTGACGCCAGCTACCGCATGGGCGACGAGTTGCGCGAGGTCGTGCTGCGCGACTACGTGCTGCGCGACGAGAACCTGCGTTACTGGGAGAACGGCTGGCTGGCGGACTGACCGGTTCGAGACGGCATGCTGTCAAAAAGAGGCGACCTTTTGGGGTCGCCTTTTTTTTGCTGTGACAAACCTCTCTATTTCGGGGTTATCGATGGGGCGTCGGTTCAAGGTTTGGGATTTTCCTGTCGATAACACCTCAATCGTTCGTTCGGAATGGACGGCTGGAACGTCCCGCCGGCGAGTACCGGATCAATCAAAAGGCAAGGAAGAAACACATGGCAGTCATCAACGGAACAAACGGCGCGGACACGCTGACAGGTACGGACGGGGACGACGAAATCAATGCCCTGGGCGGCAACGATATGATCAAGGGCAGCGCCGGCGCCGACAAGATCAATGGCGGTGATGGAACCGGTGACGTGGTGGACTACTCGGGCTCGTCGCAAGCCATCAACGTCGATCTGATCCAGGGCGGCGGAACGGGGCGGGCCGGCATCGGGGGCGATGCCGAGGGCGACACGCTGACCAACATCGAAAAGGTGATCGGCACCGAGTTCAACGACACGTTCAGCGTCGACAAGGGCACCGCGACCTTTGAGGGCGGCGCAGGCGACGACGTGTACATCATCAACGGGAGCAACCTCACCAACGTCATCGAGTTGGCCGGCGGCGGCAACGACGAGGTGCGCACCAGCTTCGACATCCAGTCGCTTCGGGACAACATCGAACGCCTGACCTACACCGGCAGCGGAGCGTTCACCGGTTACGGCAACGCCAGCGACAACGTCATCACGGGCGGGGCCGGCAACGACATCCTGTTTGGCGGCGCGGGCGCCGACCAGTTCATCGGCGGGGCCGGCATGGACACCGTCGGTTACACGGACAGCGCCGTCGGCGTGACGCTGAACTTCAAGACCGGCGTCAACTCCGGCATCGCGGCGGGGGACACCTACACCGGCATCGAAAGAATCCTCGGATCTAACGTCAACGATACGTTCGTCGCCGACAGCCGTGCATTTGCCTTCGACGGCGGTGGCGGAACCGGTGACGTGGTGGACTACTCGGGCTCGTCGCAAGCCATCAACGTCGATCTGATCCAGGGCGGCGGAACGGGGCGGGCCGGCATCGGAGGCGATGCCGAGGGCGACACGCTGACCAACATCGAAAAGGTGATCGGCACCGCGTTCAACGACACGTTCAGCGTCGACAAGGGCACCGCGACCTTTGAGGGCGGCGCAGGCGACGACGTGTACATCATCAACGGGAGCAACCTCACCAACGTGATCGAGCTGGCCGGCGGCGGCAACGACGAGGTGCGCACGAGCTTCGACATCCAGTCGCTTCGGGACAACATCGAACGCCTGACCTACACCGGCAGCGGAGCGTTCACCGGTTACGGCAACGCCAGCGACAACGTCATCACGGGCGGGGCCGGCAACGACATGCTGTTTGGCGGCGCGGGTGCCGACCAGTTCATCGGCGGAGCCGGCATGGACACCGTCGGCTACACGGACAGCGCCGTCGGCGTGACGCTGAACTTCAAGACCGGCGTCAACTCCGGCATCGCGGCAGGGGACACCTACACCGGCATCGAAAGAATCCTCGGTTCGAACGTCAACGATATCTTCGTCGCCGACAGCCGTGCATTTGCCTTCGACGGCGGTGGCGGAACCGGTGACGTGATGGACTACTCGGGCTCGTCAGAGGCCATCAACGTCGATATCCGCGCCACCGGTCCGGGGCGGGCCGGTATCGGAGGGGATGCTCAAGGCGATACGTTAGCCAACATCGAGAAAGTCATCGGTACGGCGTTCAATGACACGTTCAATCTCGATACGGCCACTGCGACGTTCGAGGGCGGTCTTGGTGACGATGTCTACATTCTCAACGGCAGCGGGGGCACCGTCATCGAGCAGGCTGGCGGAGGCAATGATGAGGTGCGCTCCAACTTCGGCCAGATATTCTTGAGCGCCAATGTTGAACGTCTGACCTATACCGGCACCGGGTCTTTCACCGGTTGGGGGAATGCGGACGACAACATCATCACCGGCGGGGTCGGCAACGACATCCTGTATGGCGGTGCGGGTGCCGACCAGTTCATCGGTGGTGCAGGCACAGACACCGTCGGCTACATCGACAGTCCGGTAGGGGTCAGCATCAATCTGAAGACCGGCGTCAATTCCGGCATCGCGGCCGGGGATACCTACATCGGTATCGAGGGCCTGCGCGGCACAGGTTTCGGTGACATTTTCGTAGGCGCGAGCGCGCCCATGGCCTTTGACGGCATGGGCGGCATGGATCTGGTCAGTTACGAGTCATCTGACAGTGCCGTATCCATCGATCTGAAAAACTATGCCAACAACACCGGCGACGCCTCCGGCGATACCTACACAGGGATCGAGCTGTTCCAGGGCAGCCGCTTTGGCGACACGCTTTCGGGTTCGACCGTCAACGACATCTTCATCGGCGGAGCGGGTGCCGATGTGATCGACGGCCGGGAAGGGAACGATTCGGCCTGGTACGTCAACAGCGCCACGGCCGTGAACATCAACCTGCTGACCGGCGTCAATCAGGGCGGGGATGCCGAGGGCGATGTGCTGATCAACATCGAGAGTGTCATCGGCAGCCGCTTCAACGACACGCTGGTCGGCAATGCAGGGGACAACGGTTTTGAAGGTGGCCTCGGCAATGATGTGATTAATGGCGGCGACGGCAACGACACACTCTACGGCAGCCTGTACAGCCCGCTCGGGCCGTTCGCCGTTGATGTCGCTGCCGGCGGGCCGCAAGCCGATATGCTGTACGGCGGCAACGGGAACGACATCATCGTCAGCGCTCCGGACGACCGCGGAACCATGGCTTTCGGCGAGGCCGGCAATGACACCATCACAGTGGTCAGCGGCACCGCCGACGGCGGTGACGGAGCCGACACCTTGACCGGAACCGGCGACAACTTCGTGCTGCTGGGCGGTGCGGGCAACGACAAGTTGATCTTGGGGTCGCAGAACGGCAGTTCGGGCCAGCTCCTGTCCGGAAGTTTCGCCAACGGCGGTGAGGGTGACGACACTTACATCATCAACACCAGCAAACTGGTGACCCTGCGGGATGACGGAAGCAGCACCAACGACACGCTGATCCTGAACAACGTCCACTCGGCCGCATCGCTGCAACTGACGCGGATCGGCGATGACCTGCTCCTCAATGAAACCGGGGACCGGGCCGATCGGGGCGTGAAGCTTCAGGACTGGTTCGCCGGCCACAACACCATCGAGCACTTCAAGGCCGCCAACGGCGACGTTCTGCCGATCAATGGTGATGCGTTCAGCGTATTCGGCTGATACCCGGGTGCGATGCCTTTCAGGCCGTTTTTGAAAGGCATCGGCCATTTGAGGCAGGCGACTTTATGTCGCCTGTTTTTGTTTGGGGTTCAGGGGGATGCTTTTCCTCCAAGTGCATGAGGCACTCCCTTCAGACGATCTCATCACGGTGACCTACGGCATGGCCGACGGCGGCGAGGGCAATGACCTGCTGACCGGCACGGGCACCGGCTGGGCCAACGGCGGTGAAGGTGACGACACCTATACCGTCAACACCCGGGCGTTGGTCTCGATCCAGGATGACGGCGCCAGCCGTGGCGACACAGTGGTCCTGTCGTTCATCCGCAGTACGGACTTGCTTGCTGACCGCGTCGGCGACGACCTCTATCTGCACGAGTCGAAGTTCGTGGCCGGGCAGACGCCGCAGGAGGGTGTGCTGCTCAAGGACTGGTTCGCCGGCTCCGCCACCATCGAACAGATCCAGACGGCCACCGCAAGGTCTTTTTCGCGGTGGGTCTCAAGCTTTGGTTTTGTCGAATCGATAGCTTCGTATTCGCCGTTTAGGTGATCAGGTGGCAGGCCTGGGAGAGAGGTCTGCGCCACCGGTTCAGGATTCAACAACCACGCAAGGAAGAAACACATGGCAGTGATAAATGGAACGAGTGATGCGGATTTCATGGGCGGCACTCAAGACAATGACGAACTCTACGGACTGGAGTCGGACGATCGGCTTTGGGCCAGCGCCGGCTCGGATCTTCTGGATGGCGGGGAAGGGTTCGATGCAGCGGACTATGGGCTGATGCAGGCGGGTGTCAGTGTCGATCTGCGCGAAACGCTGGCGACGGTCACCAAGGCGGATGGATCCGTCGATACGCTGGTCAATATCGAGAAAGTCATCGGCAGCTCCAACAACGACACGCTGGCCAGTTCGGTTGCCGGGGTGACGCTGGAGGGTGCTGGCGGTGACGATATCTACATTATCGACAGCGAAGGCGTGACGATCATTGAAGAGGAACGGGGCGGCTATGACGAGCTGCGCACCAGCGTCAACACCATGAAGCTTGATCCGTTCCTGGAGAAACTCACTTTCACCGGCACGGGCGACTTCAAGGGTTACGGCAATGCCCAGATGAACGTGATTGTTGGCGGTGCCGGCAATGACGTGCTGTGGGGCGGCGATGGCGGCGATCAGTTCGTGGGCGGTGAAGGCTTCGATACTGTCAGCTACACCGACAGCCCTGAAGGGCTCAGTATTGAGTTGTCCAGCATCTGGGGCGCCACCGGTTTCGCTTTCGGCGATACCTACTCGAGTATCGAGGGCGTGCAGGGTTCGAATTTCAACGATGTGATCTTTGCCGGCGAGAGCGCCATGGTCATGGACGGCGCCGATGGTTTCGACGCTGCCGACTACAGCCGTTCGAACGATGCGGTCACCTTCGAATTTCACGATGGCAAGGCCTTTGGAACGGGTGGCTACGCCGAAGGCGACACGCTGGTCAACGTGGAAAAAATCGTCGGTTCGGATCTGGCCGACCACTTCACTGCCAATTCGGCGGGCATCACCTTCGAAGGTGGCCGAGGCGGTGACATCTACACGGTCAACAGCATTGGCGTGAGCATCATCGAGGGCGAGACTGATGGCTTTGACGAGCTGTACACCAACCTGTCGCTGATGAAGATGGATCCGTTCATCGAAAAAATGACCTACACCGGCACTGCCGATTTCACAGGTTATGGCAATGACGGTGCCAACATCATCGTCGGCGGCGTCGGTAATGACGTGTTCTACGGTGGTCTCGGTCAGGATGTCTTCGACGGCGGCGAGGGGATGGATACCGTCAGCTATGAGGACAGCGATGTCGGTGTGGCGGTCGGGATGTGGCAACTGGGCCAGAACGGCACGGCCCAGGGCGACATGTATCTGAACATCGAGGCGCTGCGTGGCAGTCACTTCGACGACGTCATGACGGGCAGCATGGGCGACGATATCTTCGAAGGCAGCGACGGCAACGACACGCTGAACGGCGACTACGGCAACGACTACCTCTATGGCGGTCTGAAGTCGGGGCTCGACAGCGATGTCGCGCAGGCTGACATCCTCAATGGCGGTGCCGGCGACGACGTGATCGTCGGCGCCAAAAATGACTTGGGCACCCTCGCCTACGGTGGCGATGGCAATGACACCATCACGGTCGGCAGTGGCAGTGCCTTTGGTGAGGAGGGCTTTGACCTGCTCACCGGTACCGGCAGCCATTACCTGTTGTCCGGTGGCGGCGGCAACGACGTGCTGGTGCTCAACCTTGCCGGGCAGTCGAACAGCGGCGGCGTCGCGATGGGCGGCAGCGGGGATGATACCTACATCGTCAACACGACCGGTCTGGTGACGATTCAGGACCAGCCCGGCTGGGAGATCAACGACACCCTGATCCTCAATACCATTGCCAACATCAGCCAGTTGAACGTCACCCGTGTCGGCGACGACGCGTACCTGCACAGCGTCAATGATGGCAGCGCCGGTGTTCCGGACAGCGGCGTCAAGCTGCAGGGTTGGTATGCCGGGAATGACAACATCGAGATCCTGCAGACCGCCGACGGCCAGTCTTACGACCTGCGTGCCACTGTCGACGGGTTCGCGCTTTTCGGCTGATCCACCGATGCATTGATGCAGCCACACGAAAGGGATGGCCCCGGCGACGGATCCATCCCTTTTTCATGCCCGCCGTCCCCGCCGACGCAACGCCCGCAGAGCTGGCGCGTTTCCTGCAAGTCCCCCTCAAATCGCCATAAAACGAGCGCTCGCGGCCATTGCCCCGGCGCCCGCACCGGCAAAAAGGTTTAGCCAGAAGGCCCGCCAGGCTCAAGAACGCCGCGCGCAGCCCTGTGACGAACGAGAGGGGAGACGATGAAGGCAGTTATTTTGGCGGGTGGGCTCGGTACGCGCATCAGCGAGGAGTCGCACCTCAAGCCCAAGCCGATGATCGAGATCGGCGGCAAGCCAATTCTCTGGCACATCATGAAGCAGTATTCCGCCCACGGGATCCACGACTTCGTGATCTGCCTCGGCTACAAGGGCTACGCGATCAAGGACTTCTTCGCCAACTACTTCCTGCACACCTCCGACGTCACCTTCGACATGCGCAACAACCGCATGGACGTGCACCAGAACTACAGCGAGCCATGGCGCGTGACGCTGGTGGACACCGGCGAAGACACCATGACCGGCGGCCGCCTGCGCCGTGCCGCACGCTACCTGGAAGGCGAAGAGGCGTTCTGCTTCACCTACGGCGACGGCGTGTCCGACCTCAACATCGGCGAGCTGGTGGACTTCCACCTGAGCCACGGCAAGCTGGCCACCGTCACCGCGGTGCAGCCGCCGGGCCGCTACGGCGCGCTGGAGCGCGACGGCGACCGCGTGCTGGGCTTCACCGAAAAGCCCAGGGGCGACGGTGGCTGGATCAACGGCGGCTTCTTCGTGCTGTCGCCCAAGGTGCTGCCTTACATCGCTGACGATCAGACGTCCTGGGAGGCCGAGCCGCTGGCCGACCTCGCCGCCGAAGAGCAGTTGCAGGCGTTCCAGCACGAAGGCTTCTGGCACCCGATGGACACCCTGCGCGACAAGAACCACCTCGAAGCGCTGTGGCACAGCGGGGAGGCCCCATGGAAGCAATGGGCCTGAGTCCGGAGTTCTGGCGCGGCAAGCGGGTCCTGGTCACCGGTCACACCGGTTTCAAGGGCAGTTGGCTGACCCTGTGGCTGCAAAGCCTGGGCGCGCAGGTCAGCGGCTTCGCCCTCGACCCGGCGACCGAACCGAACCTGTTCGGACTGGCGCGGGTGCACGAAGGCATCAACGATCAGCGCGGCGACCTGCGCGACCTGGGCGCCTTGCTGGAGATCATCGCCGACACCGAGCCTGAGATCGTCCTGCACCTGGCGGCCCAACCGTTGGTGCGCGAAGGCTACCGCGATCCGCTGGGCACCTACTCCAGCAACGTCATGGGCACCCTCAATCTGCTCGAAGCGATCCGTCAGGTCGGCTGCGTGCGGGCCTGCGTGCTGGTGACCACCGACAAGGTCTACGCCAATAAGGAATGGCTGTGGCCGTACCGCGAGGACGAAGCCCTCGGCGGCCATGACCCTTACAGCAGCAGCAAGGCCTGCTGCGAACTGTTGGCGCAGTCTTACGCGGCGTCGTTCTTTCCGGCGGACAAGTACGCCGAACACGGCCTGGCGTTGGCCACCGCCCGCGCCGGCAACGTGCTGGGCGGCGGCGACTTTGCCCCGGAGCGCCTGATTCCCGATGTGCTCAAGGCCTGGACGGCGGACGAGCCGGTGACCCTGCGCTACCCGCAGGCCGTGCGTCCGTGGCAGCACGCGCTGGAGCCGTTGGCCGGCTACCTGCAACTGGCGGCCGGCCTCTACGAAGAGGGCCCGGAGTACGCCGGTGCGTGGAACTTCGGCCCGGGCGAGGCGGACATGTGCAGCGTCGGCGAAGTGGTCGAACTGCTCGCCAACCGTTGGCCCCAGGCCCGTGGCCTGCGCATCGAGCCGAGCGAGCTGCACGAGGCCGGCCTGTTGCGGCTGGACAGCAGCCGCGCCCGTCAGGTGCTGGGCTGGCAGCCGCGCTGGACCTTGCAGCAATGCCTGACCCAGACCCTCGACTGGCACCTGGCCTGGCAGAACGGCGATGACATGCGCCGGGTCTCCCTCGGCCAACTGAACCTGTACCGGGGCGCGCTGTGAGTGAATTCTCCTTGCAGGCCCTGCCGCTGGCCGGGCTGTTCAACGTCAGCCACAAGCGCTTCGAAGACCAGCGCGGGCACTTCGCCCGGCTGTTCTGCGAGGGCAGCCTGAGTGCGTTCGGCCGCGAGTTCCACATCCGTCAGATCAACCATTCCTGCACCCGCGAAAAGGGCAGCGTGCGCGGCCTGCATTACCAGAACGCCAATGCGCCGGAAGCCAAGCTGATCACCTGCCTGCGCGGTGAGGTGTGGGACGTGGCGGTGGACCTGCGCCCGGACTCCGAGACCTTCCTGCATTGGCACGCCGAACACCTGAAGGCCGGCGACGGCCGCAGCCTGCTGATCCCGGCCGGCTTCGCCCACGGTTTCCAGACCCTGACCGACGACGCCGAACTGCTTTACCTGCACAGCGCCGACTACGCGCCGGAGCACGAGGGCGGGCTGTCGGTGAACGATCCGCGGCTGGCCATCGCCTGGCCGCTGCCTGTCAATAATTTGTCGGCGCGGGACTCCAGCCATCCCGCGCTCGATCAACACTTCGCTGGAGTGCGTCTATGAATTGCCGTGGGTGCGCCGCACCGCTGAGCCTGCCGCTGATCGACCTCGGCACCTCGCCGCCGTCCAACGCCTACGTGCATGCCGACCGCCTGGAGCAGGCCGAGCAATGGGTGCCGCTGAAGGTCGCCGTGTGCCAGCAATGCTGGCTGGTGCAGACCGAGGACTACACCCGCGCCGACAGCCTGTTCGACGCCGAGTACGCCTATTTCAGCTCGTTCTCCAGCACCTGGCTGGCCCATGCCGAGCGCTATGTGGCCGAGATGGCCGAACGCTTCGGCCTGAACGCCGACAGCCGTGTGGTGGAGGTGGCCGCCAACGACGGCTACCTGCTGCAGTACGTGGCCGGTCGCGGCATCCCGTGCCTGGGCGTCGAGCCGACCCGCAGCACCGCCCAGGCGGCACGGGAAAAGGGCCTGGAGATCCGCGAGCTGTTCTTCGGCCGCGACACCGCCGCGCAACTGAAGGCCGACGGCTGGGCCGCCGACCTGATGGCCGCCAACAACGTGCTGGCCCACGTGCCGGACATCAACGATTTCCTCGGCGGTTTCGCCGCGTTGCTCAAGCCCACCGGCGTGGCCACGTTCGAATTCCCGCAACTGCTGACGCTGATGGCCGGCGCGCAGTTCGACACGCTGTACCACGAGCACTATTCCTACCTGTCCCTGACCGCCGTGCAGACCCTGTGCGAGCGCAACGGCCTGGAAGTCTTCGACGTCAGCCAGTTGAGCACCCATGGCGGTTCGCTGCGGGTGTTCGTGCAGCGCCGGGACGGCGAGCGCCGCGCCGTGCAGCCGGCCGTGCAGCAGCAGTTGCAGGCCGAGCTCGACGCCGGGGTGAAGACCGCCGGCTACTACGCGACGCTGGCGCCCGCCGCCGAACGCATCAAGCACGACCTGCTGCGCTTTCTGCTCAAGGCCAAGGCCGACGGCAAGCGCGTGGTCGGCTACGGCGCCGCCGCCAAGGGCAACACGCTGCTCAACTACGCCGGGGTCAAGCCGGACCTGCTGGCCTGGGTGGCCGACGCTAACCCGCACAAGCAGGGCAAGCTGTTGCCGGGCAGCCGCATTCCGATCGTGGCGCCTGAGCGCATCGACCTCGAGAAACCGGACTACGTGCTGGTGCTGCCGTGGAACCTGCTGCACGAAGTCAGCCAGCAGCTGGCGCACGTGCGTCAGTGGGACGGGCGCTTCGTGATCGCCGTGCCGGAGATGAAAGTCCTGTGAAGGTCCTGGTCACCGGAGCCACCGGCTTCGTCGGTCGCCACCTGGTCGCGGCGCTGCTTGCCCGCGGTTGCACGGTGCGGGCGGTGGCGCGCAATGCGCAGACTGCGCAAGGCATGCCGTGGATCAAGGACGTCGAGTTCGTGGCGGCGGATATTCACGCGCCGGACCTGGATGCCGTGGCCTTGACCGACGGCGTCGACGCCCTCGCGCACCTGGCCTGGCCGGGGTTGCCGAACTACCGCGCGCTGTTCCATTTCGAACACAACCTGATGGCCGACTACCGCTTCGTCAAAAGCGTGGTGGAGGCGGGCGTGAAGCAAGTGCTGGTGACCGGCACCTGCTTCGAGTACGGCATGCAGAGCGGGCCCCTCAGCGAAGCGACCGCGCCGCAGCCGGCCAACCCGTACGGCCTGGCCAAGCACACGCTGCACCTGTTCCTGCGCAACCTGCAGCAAGAGCTGCCGTTCACCCTGCAATGGGCGCGGCTGTTCTACCTGCACGGCGAAGGGCAGAACCCCAACAGCCTGCTGGCGGCGCTGGATCGGGCCATCGAGGCCGGGGCGCCGTCGTTCGACATGTCGGCGGGTGAGCAACTGCGGGATTTCCTGGCGATCGAGACGGCCGCCGGGCACCTCGCCGCGATCCTCCAGCGGCGCGGTTTCGACGGCGCGGTCAACTGCGCCAGCGGCCGGCCGGTGTCGGTGCGTTCGCTGGTCGAGCAACGCCTGCGCGAGCGCGGCGCCCGTCTGGACCTGAAGCTGGGCCACTACCCGTACCCGACCCACGAGCCGATGGCGTTCTGGGCGGTGACCGAGCGTCTGCAACAGTTACTGGGAGACCGCCATGAAGCATGAGTTGTACCGCGCCACCGACCTGCCGGTGCTGCAGAACCGCACCTTCGCCGATCCCGAGTCGGCGAAGGCGTCGGCCCGCGCCGACATGCTGCTGGTCCAGGACGAGCGCAGCGGCCTGATCTTCAACGCGGCGTTCGACGCCGACAAGCTCAGCTACGACGCCGACTACCAGAACGAGCAGGCCCACTCCGGCCAGTTCCAGAAGCACCTGCACGACGTCGAAGGCATCATCGCCAAGCACTTCAAGGGCCGGGAACTGATCGAGGTCGGCTGCGGCAAGGGCTACTTCCTTGAGCTGCTCAAGGGCCTGGGCTACCGCATCACCGGCATCGACCCGGCCTACGAAGGCGACAACGCCGACGTGATCAAGGCCCCGTTCACCCGTGGCCTGGGCCTGGCGGCGGACGCCGTCGTGCTGCGCCACGTGCTGGAGCACATCCAGGATCCGGTGAGCTTTCTGGCGGTGATCGCCGAAGCCAACCAGGGCGGGCAGATCTACATCGAAGTGCCGTGCTTCGACTGGATCCTCGAACACCGCGCCTGGTTCGACCTGTTCTACGAGCACGTCAACTATTTCCGCCTCGACGACCTGCGCCGGATGTTCGGCACCGTGCACGAGGCCGGCCACCTGTTCGGCGGCCAATACCTGTACATCGTCGCCGACCTGGCCACGCTGCGCCTGGCCCCGGAGCAACCGGTGCCGCGCCTGGCCCTGCCGGACGGCTTCACCGCCAGCCTCGAACGGGCGGTGCAGATCATCCAGGCCGCGCCCGGCCAGGGTTCGGCGATCTGGGGCGCGTCCTCCAAGGGCGTGATCTATTCGCTGTTCCTGCAACGGGCGGGCGTGGCGGTGGACCGCGTGGTGGACATCAACCCGGCCAAGCAGGGGCGCTTCCTGCCCCTGAGCGGCGCGCGGGTGTCCTCGCCGCAGGAGGCCATGGACGCCTTGCCCGAAGGCGCCAACCTGTTTGTGATGAATTCCAATTACCTCGAAGAGATCAAGCGGATGACCGATGGACGCTACGTCTATCACGCCGTTGACAGCGCTTCGTTCCAGTGACTACCGAGATCGTGAACATGACCGACAACAGCATCAACAAAGCCTTCGAAGCCGAATGCCGCGAGCAGATCGCCCAGCAGGGCGACGACCAGAAGCTCACTGGCCTGGCCCGGGACTTCTTCAACGAATCGGCCAAGCACAAGTACAGCTACCACTTCTCGTGGATGGGCCGTCCGATCATCCAGCTGCCGCAAGACATGATGGCGATGCAGGAGATCATCTGGCAGGTCAAGCCGGACCTGGTCATCGAGTGCGGCATCGCCCACGGCGGTTCGATCATCTACTACGCCTCGCTGCTGGAGCTGCAAGGCCACGGCGAAGTGCTGGGCATCGACCTGGACATCCGCCCGCACAACCGCGAAGCCATCGAGAGCCACCCGATGAGCAAGCGCATCTCCATGATCGAAGGTTCGAGCATCGACCCTGAGATCGCCGCCAAGGTGCGCGCCGCCGCCGAAGGCAAGAAGGTCATCCTGGTGCTGGACTCCAACCACACCCACGACCACGTGCTCGAAGAGCTGCGCCTGTACGCGCCGCTGGTGTCGGTGGACAGCTACTGCGTGGTGATGGACACCGTGGTCGAAGACATGCCGGCCGATTTCTTCCCGGACCGTCCGTGGGGCCCGGGCGACAACCCGAAGACCGCCGTGTGGAAGTACCTGGAAGAGAACAAGGATTTCGAGATCGACGTTCAGCTGCAGAACAAGCTGCTGATCACCGTGGCGCCGGACGGCTACCTGCGTCGCGTGCGTTAATCGAAACATCATCAAAGCGTAGATTTGGCGATTCGCCGGTAGTGGGGAGAGGTTATGCAAGGCAAGTACGGTTCGGAACAGGCGCCGGTGCTCAATGAGCTGTTGACCGTGGTGCTGTTTACCCATAATCGTCCGGCGTTCCTGCGCCGGGCGGTGAAGTATTACAGCGCCTTGCCTTGCAGGATCATGGTGCTGGACTCGAGTCCGGAACTGCCCGAAGGCGACTTTTCCGCCGTCGACTATCACCACGTGCCGCAGTTCGCCTACTGGGGCATGCAGGCCAAGCTGGCCTATGGCGTGGAGCGCGTGACCACGCCGTACACCGTGCTGGCGGCGGACGACGACTTCATCCTGCACGATTCGCTGGCCGAGTCCGTGGGCTTCCTGCAAGACCATCCCGACTACGGCATGTGCCACGGCTACTGCCTGATGTACCTGACCCTGGCCGGCGACGTGAGCTACTACCGCCGCGACAAGAAGGTCTGCGAGGACTACGGCTCCGAGCGGGCCCAGGACCGCGTCATCGATTACATGAGCCAGTACATCCCGCCGTTCTACGCGGTGACCCGCACCGACCTGATGAAGTCCTGGCACGCGGCGATGCCGGCCGGCACCAGCTTCCAGTGGCAGGAGATCGGCCATGTGTACTACATGCTGGCCTGCGCCAAGGCGCGGATCCTGCCGATCCCTTACGTGGTGCGCGAAATCAACTACGGCAACTCCGAGCACAGCACCGAGGTGTACCACTCGCTGACGTACATGGACGCCAAGTCGGTGGCCGAGCGCGAGGCGTTCGCCGAGTTCCTGGCATCGTTGCCCACCGGCATCCAGGGACTGGACGCCGAGCAGGGCAAGGCCTTCGCCCTGGAGAGTTTCGAGGCGATGGTCGACAGCCTGCAATCGGGGCGCGCACTGACCGCCGAGCTGATTTTCCAATCCACCTGGCACCAGGCGCTCAAGCGTCCGGATCGTCGGTTCGGACCGTTGCAGTATGTGGAAATGCCGTTCTACAACCAGGCCTTCTTCGATCGCCTGGAGCAGATCGAATTCATGCTCCACACCATGCCGGCCGGCCGCGTTCAGCTGAACGGGCTGGAGGGCGTGTGGACCCGTCAGGCGCACCTGCTGCAGGCGCGCAACAACGACACCGCCGAGAGCGTGCTGGACCGTCTGTGGCAGGCCCACGACCTCAACGCCTTCAACCGTGAAGTGCTCAAGCGCCTGCTGGCGCAGCTGGAGCAGGCGGGCGAAGACGAAGAGGCGCAGAAGACCCGCGACTGGCTCGCGCGCCTGGAGGCTGTGACCCTGGAGGATCACCGTCAGACGTTCGGGAAGATGCAGTCCGGCAAGCTGCTCAAGTGGCTGGCCGCGCGTCAGCCGGATGCGCAGCAACGCGAAGCGATTGCCGGGCACCTGGCGGTCAACGGCGGCGGCCCGCAGTTCGGCGTGTTCCTGCTGGACCTGGACAACGACATCGACAAGGTGCAAGTCACCCTCGACAGCCTGCTCGAAGGCCAGTGCAAGGCGTTCCGGATCGTCGTGTTCACCACCGGTGAGCCGCCGGCCGCCACCACGGCGCAGAACACCCTGCACTTTGTCCGCGTCACGCCGGGCAACCTGGTCGAGAAGCTCAACCAGAGCGCCCGCCAGTCGCCGTGCGACTGGGTGCTGCTGGCCGAAGCGGGCGACGAGTTCACCGCCGGCGGCCTGCTGCGCGCCAGCCTGGAACTGATGGCCGCTGACGGCTGCAGCGCGGTGTCCACCGACGAGATTCAGCGTCAGGACAGCGGCGCACTGGCGGATGTGTTCCGTCCGGGCTTCAACCTGGACTTGCTGCTGAGCCTGCCGGGCATGATGGCGCGCCACTGGCTGATCCGCCGCGAGGCGCTGGTCGCGGTCGGCGGCTATCGGGCGGACTTCAGCAAGGCGTTGGAGTTCGACTTGCTGCTGCGCATCCTCGAACAGGACGGCCTCAACAGCCTGGCCCACCTCGACGAGCCGCTGCTGATCGCCCGCGCGCCGAAGCTTGAGGAGAACCCTCACGAGCGCCTGGCCCTGCTGCGTCACCTGGGCACCCGCGGCTACAAGGCCAAGGTCACGTCCTCGACGCCGGGGATCTACCAGATCGACTACCACCACAGCGAGCGTCCTCTGGTGTCGGTGATCGTGCCGGCCGGCAACGACCTGCCCGCCCTGCAGCGCTGCCTGGAAGGCGTGCTGCTGCGCACCCGCTATCACCATTACGAGATCCTGGTGGCCGCGACGCCGCAGCAGTCGGCCGAGGTCAACGACTGGCTGGGCGCCTATCAGCATCCGAAGGTTCAGGTGCTGCGCGCCGAGCAGCCGTTGAGCGAACCGGCGCTGATCAATGCCGCCAGCCGGCAGGCCCAGGGTGAGTACCTGGTGCTGCTCGCCGCCGACGCGGAGGTGGTCAACCCGAACTGGCTCGACTCGCTGCTCAACCACGCGCTGCGTCCGGAAGTCGGCGTGGTCGGCCCGAAACTGGTCGACCGCGACGGCAAGGTCAGCCAGGCCGGCCTGATCCTGGGCCTGAACGGCGGGGTCGGTTCGGCCTTCATCGGCGAGAAGCACGACGCTGACGGTTACCTGTACCGCCTCTCGGTGGAGCACGGCTATTCGGCGGTGTCGGGCGTCTGCCTGATGGTGCGCAAGGCGCTGTTCGATGGCCTGGACGGTCTGGACGACAGCACCTTCGCCGACGGTTTCAGCGACGTCGACCTGTGCCTGAAAGCCGGGCAGGCCGGCTACCTCACCGTGTGGACGCCGTCGGTGCAGGTGCTGCATCCGGGCCAACTGCCGCAGGCGCCGCAAGCGCTTGAGGCGCTGCGGGAAAAATGGGCCGCGGCCTTCGCCGGGGATCAGGCCTACAACGCGAACCTGAGCCTGACCGGCAAAGGCTACACCCTCAACGAAAGCGCTTCGCTGGACTGGGCGCAACTGCTTGCCTAAGCCTTCGCGCAGGGGACGGGACTCAAGACATGTTCAACGGTAAATCGATCTTCATCTCCGGCGGCACCGGCTCGTTCGGCCGCCAGTTCATCCGCCGCCTGCTGGAGCAGTACCAGCCCAAGCGGGTGGTGGTGTTCTCCCGGGATGAGCTCAAGCAATACGAAATGCAGCAGACGTTCAACGCGCCGTGCATGCGCTACTTCCTGGGCGACGTGCGCGACGCCGACCGCCTGCGCCAGGCCATGCGCGGCATCGACTACGTGGTGCACGCCGCGGCGCTCAAGCAGGTGCCGGCGGCGGAGTACAACCCCACCGAATGCATCCGCACCAACGTCAACGGCGCGGAGAACATCATCGCCGCGGCCATCGACAACGGTGTGAAGAAAGTCGTGGCGCTGTCCACCGACAAGGCCGCCAGCCCGATCAACCTGTACGGCGCGACCAAGCTGCTGTCGGACAAGCTGTTCGTCGCCGCCAACAACATCGCCGGCGAGCAGCAGACCCGTTTCGCCGTGGTGCGCTACGGCAACGTGGCCGGCTCGCGGGGCTCGGTGGTGCCGTTCTTCAGCAAACTGATCGCCGAGGGCGCCCGGGAGCTGCCGATCACCGACGAGCGTATGACCCGCTTCTGGATCACCCTCGACCACGGCGTGCAGTTCGTCCTCGACAGCTTTGCGCGGATGCACGGCGGCGAAGTGTTCGTGCCGAAGATCCCGTCGATCCGCATCGTCGACCTGGCCCTGGGCATGGCCGAGCACCTGCCGCACAAGCATGTCGGCATCCGTCCGGGGGAAAAGCTGCATGAGCTGATGGTGCCGCTGGACGATGCGCGGATGACCCTGGAGTTCGATGACCACTACACGATCCAGCCGTCGATCCGCTTCACCAGCGTCGACGTGGACTTCTCCGTGGACAAGCTCGGCGAGCGCGGCCGGCCGGTGGGCGAGGACTTCGAGTACCGCTCCGACACCAACCCGCACTTCCTGTCGGTGGGCCAGATCGCCGACCTTCACGCGAAGCTCTCGGCATGATCCCGTACGGTCGGCAGAGCCTCGATCAGGCGGACATCGATGCGGTGGTGGAGGTGCTGCGTTCGGACTGGCTGACCCAAGGGCCGACCATTGAGCGCTTCGAGCAGGCCGTGGCCGAGCGTTGCCAGGCCGATTTCGCCGTGGCGGTGAGCAACGCCACGGCGGCGCTGCACATCGCCTGCGTGGCGGCGGGGCTGGGGCCGGGCGACCGCCTGTGGACGACGCCGAACACCTTTCTGGCGTCGGCCAACTGCGGGCGCTACTGCGGCGCCGAGGTCGATTTCGTCGACATCGACCCGCTGACCTGGAACCTCGACGCCGAGGTGCTGGCCGCCAAGCTGGATGAGGCCGAAGGCAACGGCACGCTGCCCAAGGTGCTGGTGGCGGTGGCGTTCTCCGGGCAGAGCTGCGACATGCGGCGCATCGCCGGGCTGGCCGAGCGCTACGGCTTCACCGTGATCGAAGACGCCTCCCACGCGGTGGGGGCGAGCTACGCCGGGCGGCCGGTCGGCTGCGGCGAGTTCGCCGCCATGACCGTGTTCAGCTTCCACCCGGTGAAGATCATCACCAGCGCCGAGGGCGGCATGGTGCTGACCAACCGTCGGGAACTGGCCGAGCGCCTGCAACGCCTGCGCAGCCACGGCATGACCCGCGACCCGCAGCAGATGACCGAACCCAGCCACGGCCCCTGGTACTACCAGCAGGTGGAGCTGGGCTTCAACTACCGCATCACCGATCTGCAGGCCGCCCTGGGGCTCTCGCAACTGGGCAAGCTGGACGCCTTCGTCGCCCGCCGCCGCGAGCTGGCGGCGCGCTACGACCGTCTGCTGGCGTACCTGCCGCTGACGTTGCCCAGTGCCCAGGCCGAAGCTGAATCCGCCTGGCACCTGTACGTGGTGCGCCTGCAGACCGAGCGCATCGGCCGCAGCCACCGAGAAGTGTTCGAAGGCTTGCGGGCGGCCGGGATCGGCGCGAACCTGCACTACATTCCGGTGCACCTGCAGCCGTATTACCGTGAGCTCGGATTCGCCGAAGGGGATTTCCCCGAGGCCGAGCGCTATTACACCGAGGCCATCAGCCTGCCGATGTTCCCGTTGCTGACCGAAGCGCAGCAGGATCATGTGGTCGAGCAGTTGCGCCGCCTGACCGAATGAATGCCGCTGCGGCGGACGGGTATCTGAAATGCGTGATTTGAGCGAACAGGAAAAGTTCTGGCAGGGCGAGTTCGGCAACCAGTATGTCGGCCGCAACGTCGGCCAGCCGCTGGTGGCGGCCAACCTGGCGCTGTTCGCCAAGGCGCTGGCCCGCGCCGGGCGCATCGACAGCCTGGTGGAGCTGGGCACCAACGCCGGCAACAACCTGCAGGCATTGCGCCAGTTGCTGCCGGGGTGCGAGCTGTTCGGCGTCGAGATCAACGCCAGCGCCTGCGAGCAGGCGAGGGCGCTGGACATCGCGCAGATCTGGCACGGCTCGCTGTTCGACTTCCCCTGCGAGCGCAGCTACGACCTGACCCTGAGCAAGGGCGTGCTGATCCATCTGGCGCCCGAATTGCTGGCGAATGCCTACGAACAGCTGTATCGGCTGAGCCGTCGCTACATCCTGATCGCCGAGTACTACAACCCGGCGCCGGTGGAGGTGCCCTACCGCGGCAACAGCGGCAAGCTGTTCAAGCGTGACTTCGCCGGCGAAATGCTCGACCGCTACGCCGACCTGCACCTGCTGGACTACGGCTTCGCCTACCACCGCGACCCGCAGTTCCCGGTGGATGACATCACCTGGTTCCTGCTGGAAAAACGCCCTTGAGCAACGTGGCGATCATCCCGGCCCGGGGCGGCAGCAAGCGCATCCCGCGCAAGAACCTCAAGCCGTTCGACGGCGTGCCGATGATCGTCCGTTCGATCCGCACGGCGCTCGAATCGGGGCTGTTCGACCAAGTCGTCGTCAGCACCGACGATCAAGAGATCGCCGACGTCGTACAAGCCCATGGCGCGCAGGTGCCGTTCTTGCGCCCGGCGAGCCTGGCCGATGACTTCACCGGCACCGCTGCGGTGATCGAGCACGCGTTGCGGCAACTGCCGGCGTTCGATTACGCCTGCTGCGTGTACGCCACCGCACCGCTGTTGCAGGCGCGCTATCTGCGCGAAGGGTTCGAGGCGCTGGAGCGTCATCCGGACAAGTCGTTTGCTTTTTCCGTGTGCGGTTTCGGCTTTCCGGTGCAGCGCGCGCTGACCCTCGACGGGCAGGGCGCCCTGACGGCGTTGTACCCTGAGTTTCGCAACACCCGTTCGCAGGATCTGCCCGAGGCGTTTCAGGATGCCGGCCAGTTCTATTGGGGCCGCCGTGAGGCCTGGCTGCGTGGCGAGGTGCTGTATTCGCCGGCCAGCCTGCCGGTGATCCTGCCCCGGCACCTGGTGCAGGACATCGACACCCCGGAAGACTGGATGCGGGCCGAGTACCTCTACGCCGCGCTCAAGGCCGGCGGAGAACTGACATGAGAGTCCTGATCCGCGCCGACGCCTCGCCGACCATCGGCAGTGGCCACATCGCCCGCTGCCTGCCGCTGGCCCGGGTGCTGCGCGCTCAGGGCAGCCATGTGGCGTTCGCCTGCCGCCGGTTGCCGGGCCATCGGCTGGAGGCTCTGCAGGCCGAGGGTTTCGAAACCTTCGAGCT
The DNA here is from genome assembly GCF_002113595.1 of Pseudomonas sp. B3(2017). NCBI lineage: Bacteria > Pseudomonadati > Pseudomonadota > Gammaproteobacteria > Pseudomonadales > Pseudomonadaceae > Pseudomonas > Pseudomonas sp. B3(2017). Next base: position 130,270 of record NZ_NEIU01000014.1, on the reverse strand, counting down.
GCCGGAGCGCTACCCTGACGAAGACCCGCACCAGGCCATCGAATCGATGCTGCCGTGGCAGGCGGACATCGACGCGCTGGCCGCGCAGCTGGAAGGCCAGGCCGGGTTCGACTGGATCATCGCCGACCATTACGGCCTCGACCACCATTGGCAGACCGCCGCCCGCCGCTGGGCGCACCGGATCGCGGCGGTGGACGACCTGGCGACCCGCCGCTACAGCGTCGACCTGCTGCTCAACCAGAACCTCTCCGGCCTGCACGAAGACTACCGGCCGCTGCTGCCCGCGCACTGCCGCACGCTGCTCGGCCCACGCTACGCCATGCTGCGCGGGGAATTCAGTTGCCCGCCCATCGCCATCAAGCCTGTGGCCAAGCGTGTGCTGGTGAACTTCGGCGGCTTCGATGCGGCCCGGCAGACCCACCACGCGATGCTGGCGCTGGCGGACTTTCCCGAGCTGGAGGTGGACTTCGTCGCCGGCGCCGACAACCCGGCCTGGGCGCAGATGCAGGCATTGGCCGAGATGCGGCCGAACTGGCGCCTGCACAGTTTCGTCAGTGACTTCCACCGACGCATGACCGAGGCCGACCTGTTCATCGGCGCCGGCGGCGGCACCAGCTGGGAGCGGGCGGCCCTGGGCCTGCCGACGATCTGCATCGCGGTGTCGAACAACCAGCAGGCCAACGGCGAAGTGATGGCGGCGGCGGGCGCGCATGTGTTCATGGGCGCCCGCGAGCAAGTCAGCGTCGAGCAGCTGCGCCAGGCGGTCGGCTTTGTGGTGAACAACCCTTACCTGCGCCAGAGCCTGGCCGAGCGTTCGCGCACACTGGTGGACGGGCGCGGTGCCCTGCGGGTCGCGGCCGCGCTGGCCGGCGCGGTGCTCAAGGTGCGGCCGGCGACGACGGACGATGCGCACTTGCTGTTCGACGGACGCAATGCCGAGCCGGTGCGGCGCTGGTCACTGGAGTCCGGCGTGATCGAATGGCCGCAGCACCTGAACTGGCTGACGGCAAGCTTGAGCAATCCCCGGCGTCTGTTGCTGATCGCCGAGGCCGACGACGGGCCGGTCGGCGTGCTGCGCTATGATTTGCGCGGTTTCGAGGCCGAAGTGTCGATCTACCTGCTGGAGGGGCGTTTCGGCCTCGGCTGGGGGCGGGCGCTGCTGGAGCGGGGCGAAGCGTTCGTCACCGCGCACTGGCCGCAGCTGACCGCCGTCACCGCCCAGGTGCTGCCCGCCAACCAGGCCTCATTGAATGTGTTTCGCGACGCCGGGTTCACCCAGAGTGCCTGTGCGTTCACCCGTGTCCTGAAGGAATCCCGCCCATGAGCCGTTTCAAGATCGGTGACCGCCTGATCGGTGCCGACGCGCCGCCGTTCATCATTGCCGAGATGAGCGGCAACCATAACCAGTCGCTGGACGTGGCCTTGCAGATCGTCGAAGCGGCGGCCAAGGCCGGCGCCCACGCCTTGAAGCTGCAGACCTACACCGCCCAGACCATGACGCTGGACCTGGCCGAAGGCGAGTTCTTCATCAAGGATCCCGGCAGCCTGTGGGCCGGCACCTCGCTGTACGACCTGTACGAAAAGGCCCACACCCCGTGGGAATGGCATGCGCCGATCTTCGCCCGGGCCAAGGAGCTGGGCATGCTCGCGTTCTCGACACCGTTCGACGACACGGCGGTGGACTTCCTGGAAAGCCTAGATGTGCCGGCCTACAAGATCGCCAGTTTCGAGAACACCGACCTGCCGCTGATTCGTCGGGTGGCGGCCACCGGCAAGCCGCTGATCATCTCCACCGGCATGGCCAGCCTCGCCGAGCTGGACGAGACCGTGCGCGCCGCCCGCGAGGCCGGCTGCAAGGATCTGGTGCTGCTCAAGTGCACCAGCACGTACCCGGCGACGCCGCTCAACAGCAACGTGCGCACCATTCCCCATCTGCGCGAACTGTTCGGCTGCGAGGTGGGGCTGTCCGACCATTCCATGGGCGTCGGCGTGTCCGTCGCCGCTGTGGCGCTGGGGGCGACGGTGGTGGAGAAGCATTTCACCCTCGACCGCTCGGCCGGCGGGGTGGACGCCAGCTTCTCGCTGGAGCCGGCCGAACTGGCCAGCCTGGTGGTGGAGACCGAGCGCGCCTGGCAGGCCCTGGGCCAGGTGCATTACGGCGTCACCGAGGCCGAGCGCAAGTCGCTGGTCTATCGCCGCTCGCTGTACGTCACCGCCGACATGGCGGCCGGCGAACCCTTCACGGCGGCCAACCTGCGCGCCATCCGTCCCGGCCTGGGCCTGGCGCCCAAGCACGCCGAAAACGTCCTCGGGCGCCGTGCGCGCCAGCCGATCAAACGCGGCACGCCGCTGGACTGGTCCTTGGTCGAATGACCTGATCCGCACCGATTCGGCAAAATAGCGTGACCTGCGAGTCATAACGCGCATCTTCACTGTATTGTATTGACCGGGGAGATGGCGCCTGGCCCGTGATTCGGTTCCAGTGATAGCCCTTTGCGCTCCCCGTGGCTGCCCTTTGCGGCGGCCGTTTTTTGTTTGTCGGCGCCCCTCGAAATCCTTGCGAGCGGTGGTATTGGGCTGTTTATTATTGGGAAGCCGTAATGATTGGCATAAAAAGCATTGCGAGCTACGTTCCTGTAGCCGGCGTGGACAATTACGCACAAGGTGCAAAATTCGAGAAGGATGAAGAGTTCATCCTCGGCAAGATCGGTTCGGCCTTCCTGCCGCGCAAGGACGCAGAACAGGAAACCTCCGACCTGTGCGTCGAAGCGGCCAATGCGCTGTTTGCCGGCAACCCTGACCTGAAACGCGAATCCATCGACGCCCTGATCGTCGTCACCCAGAACGGCGACGAAGAAGGCCTGCCGCACACCGCGGCCATCGTCCAGGACAAACTGGGCCTGCCGACCCACGTCGCGGCGTTCGACATTTCCCTGGGCTGCTCGGGCTACGTCTACGGCATCTATGCGATCAAGGGCTTCATGGAAGCCGCCGGCCTGAAGAACGGCCTGCTGATCACCGCCGACCCGTACTCCAAGATCGTCGACCCGGAAGACCGAAACACCACCATGCTGTTCGGCGACGCCGCCACCGCCACCTGGATGGGCGAAGACCCGACCTGGGCGTTGGGCAAGGCCAAGTTCGGCACCGACGGTTCCGGCGCGCCGCACCTGAAGGTCACCGACGGCGTGTTCTTCATGAACGGTCGCCAGGTGTTCAACTTCGCGCTGCTCAAGGTGCCGGCGCACCTGCATGAGCTGCTCGACGATTCGGGCCTCAAGGCCGACGACATCGACGCGTTCTGCATCCACCAGGGCAGCGCGGCCATCGTCGATGCCGTGGCGCGGCGCTTCGAGGGCGACCCGGAGAAGTTCGTCAAGGACATGGTCGAGACCGGCAACACCGTGTCGTCGAGCATTCCGCTGCTGCTGGAGAAGCATGCGCTGGACTCGTCGTGGCAGCGTGTGGCGCTCAGCGGTTTCGGCGTCGGGCTGTCGTGGGGTTCGGCGATCATCTACCGTCCCTGAGCCCGGCCGGAAACAACGGATACAAAAATGGCGTTCAAGGGTTAACCTTGAACGCCATTTTTTTGCCTGAACGAAATGCGAGGTGCCAGTGAGCGAGTTTTTCCGGGATAACGCCGAGGTCATCGAACGCCGTTGGCCGGCGCTGTCCGCGCGGTTGATGGCCGAGGACAGCTCAGCGATCCAGGCAGAGTTGACGCAGGGGCTGGGGTCGACACTGAGCGTGGCCGGCATCCAGCTCACCAGCCGCCACGACCGCGTGCACGAGGCCCGGATCCAGGCGGCGAGCCTGCCGGCCGACAAGGCGCAACTGCATGTCTACGGCACGGGCCTGGGGGACTTGCCGGCGGTATTGCTGGAGCGCCCGGGGCTTGAGCGGCTGTACGTGCACATCCTCAACGGCGCGCTGTTCTCGCTGGTGCTGCAACTGCTCGATCAGCGCCACTGGCTGGACGATGTCCGGGTGGAACTGTTGTACGCCGGGGATCTCTCCGACATCTGCACGCCGTTCTTTGCCCTGCCGGCGGAGATGCTGCTGGCCGACGACTTCAACGCGAAGATCCGCGATCGGCTGGTCAGCGAGGTGCACCTGAGCTTCAACAACCGCGAGTTCGACCCGCAGTCGCCGTTCATTGTCCAGCGCTTGCAGGATTGTCTGCCGGTGCTGCTGGCGGACGACGATGTGGCGCAACTGTTCGGCACCTGCGCCGGCCGTGAGGTCTATGTGATCGCCACCGGGCCGACCCTGGAGGGACACCTTGAGCAGTTGGCGCAGATTCGCGCTCAGGCCGAGCGCCCGCTGTTCATTTGCGTCGACACCGCTTACCGGCCGCTGCGCGAGCACGGGATCGTGCCGGATCTCGTGGTGAGCATCGATCAGCGCATCAGCTTCCGGCATTTGCCGTTCGAAGGCTCCGACGGTATTGCGCTGGTGTACCTGCCGATGAGCGATCCGCAGGTGTTGAAGGCGTGGAAGGGCAAGCGCTACGGCGGCTACTCGCTCAGCCCGGTCTATGCCGAGCTGCGCGAGCGGCACCCGCGGGCCTTGCTGCATGTGGGTGGCAGCGTGATCCATCCCGCCGTGGACCTGGCGGTGAAGATGGGCGCGGCGAGCATCACGCTGTTCGGCGCCGACTTCGCCTTTCCGATGAACAAGACCCACGCCGGTTGGGACGACGGCGACCTGGGGCCGTCGGTCAACCAGGCGCGGCACTGGGTGCATGACGGCAACGGCGAGCGGGTCAAGACCCAGCTCAACTTCCGCGGCTACCTCTGTGTGCTGGAGCGCTACATCGCCCGACACCCGCAGGTGACATTCCTCAACAGCAGCCGGGCAGGGGCGAGGATCGCCGGAACGGGGTTCAACCAGGAGTTCGTGCAATGAGTGCGTTGCAGCAGTGCGTCGACGAGTGTCGACAATGTGCCGGGCTGTTCCGGTTGGGCCGGGATGTCGAAGCGGCACTGGAGATGGTCGATGTGTTCGAGAAAGCGCAGCGGTTGATGGTCGGCGCAACGGCAGAAAACCAGCAGGGGTGGATGCAGGTGCTGACGCGCATCCTGGCGTGCCAGGAGCGCCAGGATTGGCTGGGGCTGGCCGATTACATGGAATGTGAACTGGTCGACCTTCTGCAAAACCTGCCGGGCTGAACGGCAGCGGAGGCGCTAGCCCGCAGGTTTGCGCCGCGGACGGTTTTATGACGTCATTTTTTCGTGGGTAAAGGACGGCTAAGTCCTTGTTTTCTGAGGGGTGGCAGGTTGATGGCAAATTTTTTGAAAAAAGCCCTCAAGCAACCTGCGATCCCGACGATAACTATTACGAAGGTTCTCTAGGCCATACCCGGCGGTTGCCAGGGCCGGAAGCCGCAGTACCCAACCAACGAGGAATTCGTCATGGCTTTAACTGTAAACACCAACACCACGTCGCTGAACGTTCAGAAAAACCTGAACCGCGCTTCCGACGCTCTGTCGACTTCGATGCAGCGCCTGTCTTCCGGCCTGAAAATCAACAGCGCCAAAGACGACGCCGCTGGCCTGCAAATCTCCAACCGCATGTCTTCGCAGATCCGCGGTAACACCCAGGCCATCCAGAACGCCAACGACGGTATCTCCGTTGCCCAGACCGCTGAAGGCGCTCTGCAAGCTTCGACCGACATCCTGCAGCGTATGCGTGAACTGGCTGTTAAAGCCCGTAACGGAACCAACGGCACCGCTGACCAGACCGCGACCAACGCCGAATTCGCTCAGATGTCTGACGAACTGACCCGTATCGCTCAGTCCACCAACCTGAACGGCAAGTTCCTGCTGGACGGTTCGGCTGGTACTGTGACCCTGCAAGTGGGCGCGAACACTGGCTCCGCCAACCACATCGACCTGGTGCTGAGCGCCAAGTTCGACGCCGCCAGCCTGTCCGTAGGCAGCGGTACTGTGGTTCTGACCGGTGCTACCGTAACTGGCGCTGCACAGAACATCGACAACGCGATCACCGCTATCGACGCCGCTATCGCCACCATCGGTGCAACCCGTGCAAACCTGGGTGCTTCGCAGAACCGTCTGACCAGCACCATCCAGAACCTGCAGAACATCAACGAAAACACCACCGCTGCACAAGGTCGCGTACAAGACACCGACTTCGCCGCGGAAACTGCTAACCTGACCAAGCAGCAGACTCTGCAGCAGGCTTCGACCTCCGTTCTGGCTCAAGCCAACCAACTGCCTTCCGCCGTACTGAAGCTGCTTCAGTAATTTCGGAATGAGTTTAGGCGGGGGAGTGCGCTGGTCGTGCTCTCTCGCTTTTTCACGTTAGGAGGTGATGGACATGGACATGAGCGTCAAGCTTAACGTGTCTTATCCGGCTCCCAAGCCAGCGAATACCGTTGCTGAAAAATCGTCCGAGCCTGCCAAGGCGGCTGAAGTCACCCCCGTCGCGGACAAGAAGACCCGTGAAACCGAGGAGACCAAGTTGAAGCTGGCCGTGCAGGAGATCGAGAAGTTCGTGCAGTCGATCAAGCGCAACCTCGAGTTTTCGATCGACGAGAACTCCGGGAAGGTCATCGTCAAGGTGATCGCGAGCGAGACGGGCGAGGTCGTTCGACAGATCCCCTCCGCGGAGGCGCTCAAGCTGGCAGACAGCCTAGCCAACGCGAGCCACGTGTTGTTCGACGCCAAAGTCTGACAACTGGCATGAATAGTGTTTGAAGTGTCTTAGGCGCTGGCAAAGGTCAAAAGACCGGCAGCAAACTGAAGGGAGATGCACATGGCAAGTCCAATTCTACCGGGTACCGGCCTGGGTTCCGGCCTGGACATCGGTGCGATCGTCACCGCGCTGGTCAATGCCGACAAGGCAGCGAAGCAGACGCAGCTCGATACCCAGACAAAAAACAACACCCTGAAGATTTCGGGTGTGGGCACGCTCAAGAGCGCGCTGACCACATTCCAGTCGACGCTGGCCACCCTGGGCAGCAAGACCAATCCTGCGTTCGCCGGTTACACGGCCACGTCGAGCAAGCCTGAAACGCTGACCGTCACCTCCGACAACACCGCGGTGTCCGGCTCCTACAGCGTCGTCGTGAACAATCTGGCCACAGGTTCGAAAGTCGCCAGCGCGGCCTTCGCCGGCGGTGCGTCCAGTGCCATTCCGAGTGGTACCCTGAAAATCAGTCAGAATGGCACTGATTACAATGTCACCATTCCGGCCAACGCCACCTTGCAGAGCACCCGCGACGCCATCAACACGGCCCAGGGCAGCAATGGCATTTCCGCCAACATCGTGACCGACGCCAGCGGCGCCTCGCGCCTGGTGATCAGCTCGAACAAGACCGGTGCGGGCTCCGACCTGAGTGTCAGCGGCATCGCCGGCCTGGAAATCGACGGCACCAAGGTCATGTCGGCCACTCCGGCGGCCGGTGACTCGGGCTCTGTCGGCGGTCTCGCCAAGGATGCGTCGCTGACCATCGACGGTCTGCCGGTGACCAGCAAGAGCAACACGGTTTCCGGTGCGATCAGCGGCATGACCCTGAACCTGGTGGCCGCCAACGCGACGCCGACCACGATCACCGTCGACAACAACACCAAGGGCCTGCAGACGTCGCTCCAGACCTTCATCGACGCCTACAACACGCTCAAGAGCACTGTCGACAGCCTGTCCAAGGCGACGCCGGACGAAGACGGCAAACTGACCGTGCAGGCCGCCTTCACGGGCGACTCCTTGCCGCGCTCGCTGATCGCCGGCATCCGTGCCGAGTTCACCAACACGAAGACCAACGGCAAGATTTCGTTCCTGTCGGAAATCGGCGTGAATACCGATCCCCTCACCGGTAACCTGAAGCTCGACACCACCGCCTTCAACAAGGCGATGGCGGTTCCGGGGGCGTCCGGCCAGGTGCAGCTATTGTTCACCGGCACCGACGACACCAACGGTCTGCTGGCGCGGGTGAGCAAGTCCGTGGATCCGTACCTCAAGGCTTCGGCCGACGGTAAGACCAAGGGCTTGCTGGATCAGCGGCTCGCGATCCTGAACAACAATACCCGGGACATCTCCGACCAGCAGAAAGCGTTGGATATCCGGGTGGCCGCCCTGACCAAGACGCTGACCGCAAAATACAACGCCATGGACTTGCTCGTAGGGCAAATGAAAGCCACGGCGAGCAACATCACGTCGTTCTTCACGTCGCTGACCGCTCAGCAATCTGCGAAGTAACGCGCAAGAATGACAAAAACCCGGCTACGCACTTGAGCGTGCGCCGGGTTTTTGTCTTATGGTCTAAAGTTTCCCGGCTCGCTGGCGATATATTGGCCATACGAGTCATTGTGGCAAATGAGGTAGAACATGAATCCGATGTTAGCCCTTCGGCAGTACCAGAAGGTCGGCTCCCACGCCCAGACGTCCGAAGCCAGCCCGCACCGTCTGGTGCAGATGCTGATGGAAGGCGGCCTGTCGCGCATCGCCCAGGCCAAGGGCGCCATCGAGCGCAAGGACATCCCGGCCAAGTGCACGGCGATCAGCAAGGCGATCGGCATCGTCAGCGGCCTGCGCGAAGGCCTGGACCTTGAGAACAGCGCCGAGGCGCTGGCCGACCTGGACGGTCTTTACATCTACATGATGAAGCGTCTGGCCGAGGCGAACATCAGCAGCGATCCGCGCATCCTGGACGAAGTGGCAGGCCTGCTGACCACCGTCAAGGAAGGCTGGGACGCCATTGCGCCTGCGCCCGGTGCGCAGCCCTGAGGAGGCCATCATGAGCCCTGTGTTGCAGCGAATCGAAGATACCCGCATGGCGCTCGTCAGCGCGCTGGCCGAGCGCAACTGGGAGGCCATCGGGCAATTGGACCTCGATTGCCGATCCTGCATGGAAGATGTCTTGAGCGAAGCGTCGCTGGACGAGGAAGAGTTGCGCAGCAACCTTGAGCAACTGCTGCACGTGTACAAGGATCTGCTGGAAGTGGCGATGGGGGAGCGTCAGGCTATAGTCGACGAGATGACGCAGATCAACCAAGCCAAGAACGCGGCAAAGGTTTACCATCTGTTTGGTTAATTAACCCTCAGTTAATCCAGATGTGTGCGCCATAAATTTGACTGTGCACGGTTTTTTGACTTAACTAGTGGCTGTTTTCAGATTTCGGACGTCTACGGGCACAAGGTGTCCTGCAAGCGTCTCGCTTGCCCCTCGTTTCGGGCATTGAGTTGACTAGGGAAGTTGCTATTGCATGTGGCGTGAAACCAAAATTCTGCTGATCGATGACGATAGCGTCCGCCGCCGCGATTTGGCGGTGATCTTGAATTTTCTCGGCGAAGAAAATTTGCCCTGCGGCAGCCATGACTGGCAGCAGGCTGTCGGCTCTTTGTCGTCGAGCCGTGAGGTCATTTGCGTGCTGATCGGGACGGTCAATGCTCCGGGTGCGCTGATGGGCTTGTTAAAGACACTCTCAACCTGGGATGAGTTCCTTCCGGTTTTGCTGATGGGCGAAAATTCTTCCGTGGACCTTCCGGAAGACCAGCGCCGCCGCGTGCTGTCCACCCTTGAAATGCCGCCCAGCTACAGCAAGCTGCTCGACTCCCTGCACCGTGCCCAGGTCTACCGCGAGATGTACGACCAGGCCCGCGAGCGCGGCCGTCACCGCGAACCCAACCTGTTCCGCAGCCTCGTCGGCACCAGCCGGGCGATCCAGCATGTGCGCCAGATGATGCAGCAGGTGGCCGACACCGACGCCAGCGTGCTGATCCTCGGCGAGTCCGGCACCGGCAAGGAAGTGGTCGCGCGCAACCTGCATTACCATTCCAAGCGCCGCGACGCGCCGTTCGTGCCGGTCAACTGCGGCGCGATTCCGGCCGAGCTGCTGGAAAGCGAACTGTTCGGCCACGAGAAGGGCGCCTTCACCGGCGCGATCACCAGCCGTGCCGGCCGCTTCGAGCTGGCCAACGGCGGTACGCTGTTCCTCGACGAGATCGGCGACATGCCGCTGCCGATGCAGGTCAAGCTGCTGCGCGTGCTGCAGGAGCGCACCTTCGAGCGCGTGGGCAGCAACAAGACCCAAAGCATCGACGTGCGCATCATCGCCGCGACCCACAAGAACCTCGAAAGCATGATCGAGATCGGCACCTTCCGCGAAGACCTCTACTATCGCCTGAACGTGTTCCCGATCGAGATGGCGCCGCTGCGCGAGCGCGTCGAGGACATCCCGCTGCTGATGAACGAGCTGATCTCGCGCATGGAGCACGAGAAGCGCGGTTCGATCCGCTTCAACTCGGCGGCGATCATGTCGCTGTGCCGTCACGGCTGGCCGGGCAACGTCCGCGAACTGGCCAACCTGGTCGAGCGCATGGCGATCATGCACCCGTACGGGGTGATCGGCGTGGCCGAGCTGCCGAAGAAATTCCGCTACGTCGACGACGAAGACGAGCAGATGGTCGACAGCCTGCGCAGCGACCTGGAAGAGCGCGTCGCGATCAACGGCCACACGCCGGACTTCACCGCCAACGCCATGCTGCCGCCGGAAGGCCTGGACCTGAAGGACTACCTCGGTGGCCTGGAGCAGGGCCTGATCCAGCAGGCGCTGGATGACGCCAACGGCATCGTCGCCCGTGCCGCCGAGCGTCTGCGCATCCGTCGCACCACCCTGGTGGAGAAGATGCGCAAGTACGGCATGAGCCGGCGTGACGGAGACGAACAGGCGGATGATTGACGCCTGTTTTTCAAGTGCTTCATTTATAGGCGGTTTTTTTTAGGCACGGGTATTGCTACAGCCCTCGCAACGTTCCGTTTCACTGACGGTCAGCCATGCGAGAGAGCACAATGCCCCAAGCCGCCCAGATGTCTTCTGCCCCCAACGCTTCGGGGCAACCGTCGTCCGTAGAGCAGGCGAGCCGGCAGGGGCTTGAGCAGGCGTTTGCGCTGTTCAATCAGATGTCGAGCCAGCTGACCGATTCCTACAGCATGCTCGAAGCCCGGGTCACCGAGCTCAAGGGCGAGCTGGCGGTGGTCAGCGCCCAGCGCATGCAGGAGCTGGCGGAGAAGGAGCGTCTGGCCAACCGTCTGCAGAACCTCCTCGACCTGTTGCCCGGCGGCGTGATCGTCATCGACGGCCACGGCATTGTCTGCGAAGCCAACCCGGCGGCCACCGAGCTGCTGGGGCTGCCGCTGGAAGGCGAGCTGTGGCGCCATGTCATTGCCCGTTGCTTTGCGCCGCGCGAAGACGACGGCCACGAAATCTCCCTGAAGAACGGTCGGCGCCTGTCGATCGCCACCCGCTCGCTGGATGCCGAGCCGGGGCAGTTGGTGCTGCTCAACGACCTGACTGAAACCCGTCACCTGCAGGATCAGCTGGCGCGCCACGAGCGTTTGTCCTCCCTGGGGCGCATGGTGGCGTCGCTGGCCCATCAGATCCGCACGCCGCTGTCCGCCGCCTTGCTTTACGCCAGTCATCTGACCGAACAGGAACTGCCGGTCGCCACCCAGCAGCGCTTCGCCGGGCGCCTCAAGGAGCGCCTGCATGAGCTGGAGCACCAGGTGCGCGACATGCTGGTGTTCGCCCGCGGCGAGCTGCCGCTGACCGACCGGGTCACGCCCCATGCCTTGATGCAGTCGTTGCAGGCGGCGGCGCTGACCCATGTGCAGGACTTGCCGATCCGCTGGCAGTGCGACAGCCATGCCGGCGAATTGCTGTGCAACCGCGACACCTTGGTCGGGGCCATCCTCAATCTGATCGAAAACGCGGTTCAGGCCAGCGGCGGCGACGTGCGCCTGAAAGTGCATGGCTACACCCGCGACAACACATTGCGCCTGTGCGTCAGCGACAGCGGCAGCGGCATCGAGCCGGCGGTGCTGGAGCGCTTGGGCGAGCCGTTCTTCACCACCAAGGTCACCGGCACGGGGTTGGGGCTGACGGTGGTCAAGGCGGTCGCCCGGGCGCATCAGGGAGAATTGCGGCTGCGCTCGCGCATCGGGCGCGGCACGTGCGCGCAGGTGATCCTGCCGTTGTTTTCCGCAGGACAAGGAGCTGAGTGAAGGACATGGGCATCAAGGTTTTGCTGGTCGAGGATGACCGCTCGTTGCGCGAAGCGCTGGCCGACACGCTGCTGCTTGCCGGTCACGACCATCATGCGGTGGGTTCGGCCGAAGAAGCGCTGAAAGCCGTTGAGCGCGAGCCGTTCAGTCTGGTGGTCAGCGACGTCAACATGCCGGGCATGGATGGCCACCAGTTGCTGAGTCTGTTGCGCGTCCGTCAGCCGCAACTGCCGGTGCTGCTGATGACGGCGCACGGCGCGGTCGAGCGGGCCGTGGACGCCATGCGCCAAGGCGCGGCGGACTACCTGGTCAAGCCGTTCGAGCCCGGTGCCTTGCTGGCGCTGGTGGCGCGGCATGCGTCGGGTGCGCTGGAGGCTGCGGACGACGAAGGCCCGGTGGCGGTCGAGCCGGCCAGCGCGCAATTGCTCGACCTGGCGGCGCGGGTGGCGCGCAGCGATTCCACGGTGTTGATCTCCGGCGAGTCCGGCACCGGCAAGGAAGTGCTGGCGCGTTACATTCACCAGCAGTCGCACCGCGCCAGCCAGCCGTTCATTGCGATCAACTGCGCGGCGATTCCCGACAACATGCTGGAGGCCACGCTGTTCGGCCACGAGAAAGGCTCGTTCACCGGCGCCATCGCGGCCCAGGCCGGCAAGTTCGAGCAGGCGGACGGTGGCACCATTCTGCTGGATGAGATTTCCGAGATGCCCATGGGCTTGCAGGCCAAGCTGCTGCGGGTCCTGCAGGAGCGGGAAGTGGAGCGGGTCGGGGCGCGCAAGCCGATCAGCCTCGACATCCGGGTGGTGGCGACCACCAACCGCGACCTGGCGGGGGAGGTGGCTGCCGGGCGTTTCCGCGAAGACCTCTATTACCGCCTGTCGGTTTTTCCGCTGGCCTGGCGTCCGCTGCGCGAGCGCACCGCCGATATCCTGCCGCTGGCCGAGCGTCTGCTGGCCAAGCACGTCAATAAAATGAAACACGCCACGGCGAAGCTCTCGGCTGAGGCTCGGGCGTGCCTGGTCGCCTATCCGTGGCCGGGCAATGTGCGGGAACTGGACAACGCGATCCAGCGTGCGTTGATCCTGCAGCAGGGCGGCCTGATCCAGCCGCAGGATTTCTGCCTGGCCGGTCCCGTGACGTTCGCCCCGTCGCCGGCGGCTGCCGTGGCGACTCCTGTGGTGCGCGACGTCGAGATCGAGGCGGATTCGGCCGGCGCCCTGGGCGACGACCTGCGCCGCCACGAATTCCAGATGATCATCGACACCCTGCGGGCCGAGCGCGGCCGGCGCAAGGAGGCGGCGGAAAAGCTCGGCATCAGCCCCCGCACCCTGCGCTACAAACTGGCGCAGATGCGTGACGCGGGCATGGATGTCGAAGGGTATCTGTTCGCCACGTGAGCGGCGCTGCGTTTGTCTGAAGCAAGGTTTCTGAAGAGGGTGCCCGTGAGCTGGCACCCTTGTTGCTAATACCTGTGTACCCGCCGAGTGAGCGTCAAAAAATTGCGGGCCGCCCAAGAGAGTAGACCATGAGCCAAGGTATTGAATTTAATCGGTTGATGCTGGATATGCGCGCCATGCAAATGGACGCCATGTCTGCGCCGAAATCGACTGCCGCCGTCCCTGAAATGGCGGGCAGCAGCTTTTCCGACATGCTCGGTCAGGCCATCAATAAAGTGAGCGACACCCAGCAGGCCTCGACCCAGTTGGCCAATGCGTTCGAGATCGGCAAGAGCGGCGTCGACCTGACGGACGTGATGATTGCCTCGCAGAAGGCCAGCGTGTCGTTCCAGGCTCTGACCCAGGTGCGCAACAAGCTGGTTCAGGCCTATCAAGACATCATGCAGATGCCGGTTTAAGGACGAGATTGAGTCATGGCAGAAGCAGTCGCCGATAACGTTCCGGCCAAGGCCACCCCGATAGACGGCAAACCGCCGCTGTTCGGCCTGTCCTTCCTGGAAAACCTCTCCGAGATGACCATGCTGCGTCAGGTGGGCCTGTTGGTCGGCCTGGCCGCGAGCGTGGCGATCGGCTTCGCCGTGGTGTTGTGGTCGCAGCAGCCGGACTACCGGCCGCTGTACGGCAGCCTCGCCGGCATGGACGCCAAGCAGGTCATGGACACCCTGGCCTCCGCCGACATTCCCTACACCGTCGAGCCGAACTCCGGCGCCTTGCTGGTCAAGGCCGATGACCTGTCCCGTGCGCGGCTCAAGCTCGCGGCCGCTGGTGTCACTCCCAGCGACGGCAACATCGGTTTCGAGATCCTGGACAAGGAACAGGGTCTGGGCACCAGCCAGTTCATGGAAGCGACCCGCTACCGTCGCGGCCTGGAAGGCGAGCTGGCACGCACCATCTCCAGCCTGAACAACGTCAAGGGCGCACGTGTTCACCTGGCGATCCCGAAAAGCTCCGTGTTCGTGCGCGACGACCGCAAGCCGAGCGCCTCGGTGCTGGTCGAACTGTATTCCGGCCGCTCCCTGGAACCGGGCCAGGTGGTGGCCATCGTCAATCTGGTGGCGACCTCCGTTCCTGAGCTGAGCAAGTCGCAGATCACCGTCGTCGACCAGAAGGGCAACCTGCTGTCGGACCAGGCGGAAAACTCCGAAATGACCATGGCCGGCAAGCAGTTCGACTACAGCCGCCGCATGGAAAGCATGCTCACCCAGCGCGTGCACAACATCCTGCAGCCGGTGCTGGGCAACGACCGCTACAAGGCCGAAGTGTCGGCCGACATCGACTTCAGCGCCGTCGAGTCCACCGCCGAACAGTTCAACCCGGATCAGCCGGCGTTGCGCAGCGAGCAGTCGGTCAACGAACAGCGCACCGCCAGCAACGGCCCGCAAGGCGTGCCGGGTGCCCTGAGCAACCAGCCGCCGTCGCCGGCCTCGGCGCCGCAGACCACCGGCGGCGCCCAAGCGGCCGCCGGCATGGTGCAGCCGGGCCAGCCATTGGTCGACGCCAACGGCCAGCAGATCATGGATCCGGCCACCGGCCAGCCGATGCTCGCACCGTACCCGGCGGACAAGCGTCAGCAATCCACCAAGAACTTCGAGCTCGACCGTTCCATCAGCCACACCAAGCAGCAGCAGGGTCGCTTGAACCGCCTGTCGGTGTCGGTGGTGGTGGACGATCAGGTCAAGGTCAATCCGGCCAACGGCGAAACCACCCGTGCGCCGTGGAGCGCCGACGAATTGGCGCGCTTCACCCGCCTGGTGCAGGACGCCGTCGGCTTCGACGCCAGCCGCGGCGACAGCGTCAGCGTGATCAACATGCCGTTCTCCGCCGATCGCGGTGAAGTGGTCGCCGATATTCCGTTCTACTCGCAACCGTGGTTCTGGGACATCGTCAAGCAAGTGCTGGGCGTGCTGTTCATCCTGGTGCTGGTGTTCGGCGTGCTGCGTCCGGTGCTCAACAACATCACCGGCGGCGGCAAGAGCAAAGAACTGGCGGCCCTGGGCGACGTGGAGCTGGGCGGCATGGGCGGTCTGGACGGCGAGCTGGCCAACGACCGCGTGAGCCTCGGCGGTCCGCAGAGCATTCTGCTGCCGAGCCCGAGCGAAGGCTATGACGCCCAGTTGAACGCAATCAAGAGTCTGGTGGCAGAAGACCCGGGCCGTGTGGCCCAGGTCGTGAAAGAGTGGATTAACGCAGATGAGTGATAACCGAGCCGCCGTCGCCAAACTGTCCCGGGTCGATAAAGCCGCGATCCTGCTGCTGTCCCTGGGCTCCACCGATGCTGCACAAGTGCTGCGCCACATGGGCCCCAAAGAGGTTCAGCGGGTCGGTGTGGCCATGGCCCAGATGGGCAACGTCCACCGTGAGCAGGTCGAGCAGGTGATGAGCGAGTTCGTCGACATCGTCGGCGACCAGACCAGCCTGGGCGTGGGCTCCGACGACTACGTGCGCAAGATGCTCACCCAGGCCCTGGGCGAGGACAAGGCCAACGGCCTGATCGACCGCATCCTGCTGGGCGGCAACACCAGCGGCCTGGACAGCCTCAAGTGGATGGAGCCGCGCGCCGTCGCCGACGTGATCCGTTACGAACACCCGCAGATCCAGGCGATCGTGGTGGCGTACCTGGATCCGGACCAGGCCGGCGAGGTGCTGGGCAACTTCGACCATAAGGTGCGCCTGGACATCATCCTGCGCGTCTCGTCGCTGAACACCGTGCAGCCGGCGGCGCTGAAGGAACTGAACCAGATCCTGGAGAAGCAGTTCTCCGGCAACTCCAACGCTTCGCGCACCACCCTGGGCGGTATCAAGCGTGCGGCGGACATCATGAACTTCCTCGACAGCTCGATCGAAGGCCAGCTCATGGACTCGATCCGCGAGGTCGACGAAGACCTGTCCACGCAGATCGAAGACCTCATGTTCGTGTTCAACAACCTGGCCGACGTCGACGACCGCGGTATCCAGGCGCTGCTGCGCGAAGTGTCTTCCGACGTGCTGGTGCTGGCCCTCAAGGGTTCGGACGAAAGCGTCAAGGAAAAGATCTTCAAGAACATGTCCAAGCGTGCCGCCGAACTGCTGCGCGACGACCTCGAGGCCAAGGGCCCGGTGCGCGTCAGCGACGTGGAGACCGCGCAGAAGGAAATCCTCACCATCGCCCGCCGTATGGCCGAAGCCGGAGAGATCGTGCTCGGCGGCAAGGGCGGCGAGGAAATGATCTAAGCCCATGGACAAGCATGACGACGACGTGACGGATCTGATCCGCGCCCGGGATGTCCGCGGTTTCGATACCTGGGCGCTGCCCAGCTTCGATCCGCCGCCGCCGGAACCGGAGCCGGAGCCGGAGCCTGAACCGCCGGAAATCGAGGAAGTGCCGCTGGAGGAAGTCCAGCCGCTGACCCTGGAAGAGCTCGAAAGCATCCGTCAGGAAGCCTACAACGAGGGCTTCGCCATCGGCGAGAAGGAAGGCTTCCACAGCACGACCCTCAAGGTGCGTCAGGAGGCCGAGGTGGCGTTGGCGGCGAAAGTCGCCAGCCTCGAGCAACTGATGGGCCATCTGTTCGAGCCGATCGCCGAGCAGGACACCCAGATCGAGAAGTCGCTGGTCGACCTCGTGCGGCACATCGCCAAACAGGTGATCCAGCGCGAACTGGCCATCGACTCGACGCAGATCGAGCGCGTCATGCGCGACGCCCTCAAGCTGCTGCCGCTGGGCGTCGGCAATGTGCGGCTGTACGTCAATCCGCAAGATTTCGCCCAGGTCAAAGCGTTGCGCGAGCGCCACGAAGAGACCTGGCGCATCGTCGAGGACGAGACCTTGCTGCCGGGCGGCTGCCGGGTCGAGACCGATCACAGTCGCATCGACGCCAGCATCGAGACCCGCATCGCCCAGGTCATGGACAAACTGTTCGACCAACTGCACGAGCAGGCCCTGCATCCGGCCGCGCCGGACTTGAGCCTGGACCTGCCGGAAGACGCCAAGCCGGCGCCCGCCGCCGAGCCGTCCGCGGACGCCCCCGATGCGCCTTGAACGCACCAGTTTCGCCAAGCGCCTGAGCACCTACGCCGAGGCCACCGAGCTTGCCGGTGCGCCGATCCTCGAAGGGCGCCTGCTGCGCATGGTCGGCCTCACCCTCGAAGCCGAGGGGCTGCGGGCCGCCATGGGCACCCGCTGCATGGTGATCAACGACGACACCTACCATCCGTCCCAGGTCGAAGCCGAAGTCATGGGCTTTTCCGGCAACAAGGTCTTTCTGATGCCGGTCGGCAGCGTGGCCGGCATTGCGCCGGGCGCCCGGGTGGTGCCGCTGGCCGATGCCGGCCGCTTGCCGATGGGCATGAGCATGCTCGGCCGGGTGCTGGACGGCGCCGGCCGCGCGCTGGACGGCAAGGGCGGCATGAAGGCCGAAGACTGGGTGCCGATGGACGGCCCGACGATCAACCCGCTCAACCGCGACCCGATCAGCGTGCCGCTGGACGTGGGCATCCGTTGCATCAACGGAATGCTGACGGTGGGCCGCGGCCAGCGTCTGGGCCTGTTCGCCGGTACCGGCGTCGGTAAGTCGGTGCTGCTGGGCATGATGACCCGCTTCACCGAAGCGGACATCATCGTCGTCGGCCTGATCGGCGAGCGGGGCCGCGAGGTGAAGGAATTCATCGAGCACATCCTCGGCGAAGAAGGCCTCAAGCGTTCGGTGGTGGTGGCGTCCCCGGCGGACGATGCGCCGCTGATGCGCATGCGCGCCGCCATGTATTGCACGCGCATCGCCGAGTATTTCCGCGACAAGGGCAAGAACGTCCTGCTGCTGATGGACTCGCTGACCCGTTTCGCCCAGGCCCAGCGGGAAATCGCCCTGGCCATCGGCGAGCCGCCGGCGACCAAGGGCTATCCGCCGTCGGTGTTCGCCAAGCTGCCGAAGCTGGTGGAGCGCGCCGGCAACGCGGAGAAGGGCGGCGGTTCGATCACGGCGTTCTACACCGTGCTGTCCGAGGGTGACGACCAGCAGGATCCGATCGCCGACTCGGCGCGGGGCGTGCTGGACGGGCATATTGTGCTGTCCCGGCGCCTGGCCGAGGAAGGCCATTACCCGGCCATCGACATCGAAGCCTCGATCAGCCGGGTGATGCCTGCGGTGGTGTCGCCGGAGCACATGACCCGTGCGCAGTACTTCAAGCAACTGTGGTCGCGCTATCAGCAGAGCCGCGACCTGATCAGCGTCGGCGCCTACGTGGCCGGCGGCGACCGCGAGACCGACCTTGCGATTTCGCTGCAGCCGCAAATGGTCAGGTACTTGCGTCAGGGCCTGAACGACAGCATCAGCCTGGGCGAAAGCGAAGCCTACCTCGAAACCCTGTTCGCCCCGGCGGCCGGCGGGTAACCGGTCATGGCCCTGAGTCGAGCCGCGCGCCTGGCGCCGGTGGTGGACATGGCCGAAAAGGCCGAGAAGACCGCCGTGCAGCGCCTGGGCTACTTTCAGGGGCAGGTCAAGGTCGCCGAAAGCAAGCTTGCCGACCTTCAGGCGTTTCGCCTGGACTATTCCGAGCAATGGATCGTGCGGGGCAGCACTGGCGTGACCGGGCAGTGGCTGCTGGGCTTCCAGGGCTTCCTGGCCCAGCTCGACACCGCGGTCGACCAGCAGCGCCAGAGCTTGAACTGGCATCAGAACAACCTGAACAAGGCCCGCGAGACCTGGCAAGAGGCCTTTGCGCGGGTCGAAGGCCTGCGCAAGCTTGTACAGCGCTACCGCGACGAGGCGCAGCGGGCCGAAGACAAGCGCGAGCAGAAGCTCCTGGACGAACTGTCCCAGCGTTTGCCGCGGCACGAGGCCTTTTGACGGGGCGATCGCTGACAGCGGCCGGCGGCATCATGCCTTGCCGCCGCCCCCGGCAAGTGCTAAACCTTGTACAGGTTCGTCAATGACAAGGAAGCCAGCGCATGTCAGTCGTTACAGATCTCTCTCCGGATGGGCAAAAGCTGACGATCTCGATCAAGGGTCGGTTCGATTTCGGTCGCCATCAGGAGTTTCGCGAGTCCTATGAGCGACTCGATAAGAAACCCGATTCCATTGTGGTGGATCTCAAAGAAGCCACGTACCTCGACAGCTCGGCCCTGGGCATGCTGCTGTTGCTGCGCGACCACGCCGGCGGCGATCATTCCGACGTGCGGGTGATCAACAGCAATTCGGACGTGCGCAAGATCCTCGCCATTTCCAATTTCGACAAGTTGTTCGACATCGCTTGACGGCCATGCAGCCGCAGGAGCCGTTGACCATCCTGATCGCCGAGGACAGCGCCGCCGACCGCCTGCTGCTCTCGACCATCGTCCGCCGCCAGGGGCATGAGGTGCTGACCGCCGGCAACGGCGAGGAAGCGCTGGAGGTGTTCCGCCGCGATCATCCGCAACTGGTGCTGATGGACGCGATGATGCCGGTGATGGACGGCTTCGAGGCGGCGCGCCGGATCAAGGCGCTGGCGGGGGAAACCCTGGTGCCGATCATCTTCCTCACGTCGCTCACCGAAAGCGAGGCGCTGGCACGCTGTCTGGATGCCGGTGGCGACGATTTTCTGGCGAAACCCTACAACCCGGTGATCCTCTCCGCCAAAATCAAGGCGATGGATCGCCTGCGACGGCTGCAGGCCACGGTGCTGGAGCAGCGCGACCTGATCGCCCGGCATCACGATTACCTGATCAACGAGCAACGGGTCGCCAAGGCGGTGTTCGACAAGGTCGCCCATTCCGGCTGCCTGAATGCGCCGAACATCCGCTACCTGCAATCTCCCTACGCCCTGTTCAACGGCGACTTGCTGCTGGCGGCGTACACGCCGGCCGGCGACATGCATGTGCTGCTCGGGGATTTCACCGGTCACGGCTTGCCGGCGGCGGTCGGCGCCATGCCGCTGGCTGAGGTGTTCTACGGTATGACCGCCAAGGGCTACGGGCTGGCCGAGACCCTGCGGGAAATGAACGCCAAGCTCAAGCGCATCCTGCCGGTGGACATGTTCTGCTGCGCGACCCTGCTGTGCCTGAGCGCACAGCGCCGTTCGGTGGAGTACTGGAACGGCGGCCTGCCCGACGGCTACCTGCACCGCATCGCCACGGGGGAGCGTACGCCGCTGGCGGCACGGCATCTGCCGTTGGGCGTGCTCAGCCCGCAAGCGTTCGACGACTGCACCGAGGTGCTGCCGATGGCGGTGGGGGACCGGGTGTTCCTGCTCTCCGACGGGGTGATCGACACCTGCGACGCCAACGACCAGTTGTTCGGCGTCGAGCGGCTGCGGCAGGTGTTTGCGGCCAACCGTGAGCCGGACCGGCTCTTCGAGGACATCGAGCAAGCGCTCCAGGCATTCCGTGGCGAGGCCCGGGACGATGTCAGCATGGTCGAGATCAGCCTGCTGGAGGCGGCGCAGGTGCATGCGCCGGTGCCGGTGTACTCCGACAGCGGCCAGTCCTGTCCGCTCGACTGGTCGGCGAGCTTCGAGTTCCGGGGCGCGACGCTCAAACGCTTCAACCCGTTGCCGTACCTGCTGCAACTGCTGCTGGAGGTGCACGGGCTGCGGGCGCAGAGCGGGGCGCTGTACAGTGTGCTGGCCGAGCTGTACTCCAATGCCCTGGAGCACGGCGTCCTGGGGCTCGACTCCAGCCTCAAGCGCGATGCCAGCGGGTTTGCGCGTTACTATGAGCTGCGCAACGCCCGGCTCGACGCCCTGCGGGACGGCCATGTGCGGGTGCATTTCGACGTGGTGCCGCAGGGCTCGGGCGGAACCCTGGTGATCCGGGTCGAGGACAGCGGCAACGGGTTCGACGTGGCGCGGGTGATGGACCGGCCCCCGGACGGGATCCGCCTGTCCGGGCGTGGGGTCAGCCTGGTCCGTCAGCTGACGCGCAGCGCCCATTGGTCGGACGACGGCCGCAGTGTCCGCGTGGAGTTTTCCTGGGAGGCTCTGGCATAATCCGCGCATTCTTGATCAAGGAGTGAACAAGTGGCTGACAAACATGTAGATCGCGACGTACTGAACTCGATGGCCGAAGTCATGGAGGCCAGCTATCCGGAATTGCTGGACATCTTCCTGGCGGATTCCGAGAACCGGCTGCGGGAGCTGCAAAAGACCGTCGACGCCGAAGTGCTGTCGGTTGTGGCCCACAGCTTCAAGGGCAGCAGCAGCAACATGGGCGCGACCCGCCTCGCCGAGCTCTGCAGTGAGCTCGAACAGCAGGCCAAGAACAAGAGCCCTGCCGAAATCAGCAAGCTGGTGGCGGACATCAACAGCGAGTTCGCCGATGTGCGCCCCGTCTACGAAGCCGAACGACAGCGTTCCCTGACCCATTGAGCCTGCCGTCCGGCGCTTTTTCGCCCCTGCGGCTAAAGCTGGCCCGGCACTTGCAGTCATCTCGCTCAACTGTACCTACGATCCCAGTGCAGCGGAGACCGTACCATGCCTGCAACCCCCAACATCCTTCTTCAGGCTGCCGCCCAGGCCAAGGCGCAAGCCGCCTCCGCCAAAGCGCCGGCCCTGGCCGCAGAGCCCGGGGACAAGGCCTCCAGCTTCGCCCAGGTGTTTGCCGACCAGGGGCCGGCAAAGGCTTCGGCCGCCAGCGCCGCGCCGGTGAAACCTGCGCGCGACAGCGGCGCGGACAGCGGCGGCAAAAAGGACGTCGGCAAGGATCAGTCTGCCGCTCCCGAACCTGCGGTTGCCGATAGCGGCAAACCCTTGCCCGCCGACAAGCCGGCTTCCGGCGCGACGGACGAGCGCAGCGCCAGCGACGACGATTCGACGCAAACCCCTCAAACGCCTGTGGCGGATGCGCCGCCGGTGGATCCGACGCTGGATCCGGCCCTGGTCGAGGCGGTGCAGCCGCCCGTGACCGTACCGGTCGAGCCTGCGCCCGTAGTGGAGACGCCCGCACCCGCCAAGGCCGAAACCCCGGCGGTGGCAGCGCTGCCGACGCCGGCCCCGGCGCCGATCGCCGACAGCGGTTTCGACCCGGAAGCCGATCCGCTCGACAACCTGCCGGCCGTGCGCCTGGCGATGGAGCAGAGCGGCCACATTTCCGCGTCCAGCCAGCCCAAGGCTGCGCCGACCCCGGCACAGGCTCAGGCCGACGGCGAATTGACTGCCGCGCAGAACTTCGCCGCCGGCATGGCCAACATGCTCGATGTGCAGGCGGACAAGGACAGCACCAGCCAGGGCGGCGAGAAGGCCTTCAGCGGCCTGCTCGACGAGGGTCTCAAGGATCTGAAATCCGCCAGCAGCGACACCCGCGTCGATGATTTCGCCAACCGTCTGGCGGCGCTGACGCAGGCCGCCACGCCGAAGACCGCCAACGCCTTGCCGGTGAACCAGCCGATCGCCATGCACCAGAGCGGCTGGACCGAGGAAGTGGTGAACCGCGTCATGTACCTGTCGAGCGCCAACCTCAAGGCGGCCGACATCCAGCTGCAGCCGGCCGAGCTCGGCCGCCTCGACATCCGGGTGAACATGGTGCCGGACCAGCAGACCCAGGTGACGTTCATGAGCGCTCACCCGAGCGTGCGCGAAGCGCTGGACGGTCAGATGCACCGCCTGCGCGAGATGTTCACCCAGCAGGGGATGGGCCAGGTCGACGTCAATGTGTCCGACCAGAACCGTGGCTGGCAGGGTCAGGAACAGGCGCAGCAGGGGCAGGGCGGTCGCACCAACGCCGCCGGCGGGCGTCTGGATTCGGCCGAAGAAGAGTTGACGCCGACGACCGTCGCTGAAGCGGCGGCCACGGCCACTCACGTGATCGGCTCCAGCGCCGTCGACTACTACGCCTGACGCAACACCCTGAGACCTGTGGGAGCTGGCTTGCCAGCGGATAGCGGCGGCACATTCAAAACCAATGTGTCAGATAAATCGCCATCGCTGGCAAGCCAGCTCCCACAGGGTTTTGCATCGGCTCGCGATTCCCTCTCGTTCTCCCTTCCGACACTTCTGGCATAACACTTGCTCTTGCCTTGCCGTGCGACTGTGAAAACCCGATTAATGACGGATTATTGGCATGGCGAAGAGCGAAGCAGCAGCTGTAAAAGACCCCGCAACCAAAGGCAAACTCAAGCTGATCATCCTGATCGTGGTGGCGCTGCTGCTGGCGATCGGTGCCTCCGTGGGCGCGACCTGGTACTTCATGCACAGCGCGCAGAGCAAGCCTGCCCCGGCGGCCGAAGCGGCTCCGGCGGGCAAGCAGCCGGCGATCTTCGAGCCGATGGCGCCGGCCTTCGTGGCCAACTACAACCAGAACGGCCGTCAGCGCTACATGCAGGTGAGCATCACCATGCTGGCGCGCAACCAGGCGGACCTGGACGCGCTCAAGGTGCACATGCCGGTGATCCGCAACAACCTGGTGATGCTCTTCTCCGGTCAGGACTTCGCCACCCTGGCGACGCCGGTCGGTCAGGAAATGCTGCGTCAGAAGGCCACCGCCAGCGTGCAGGAAGTGGCGCAGAAGGAACTGGGCAAAGTGGTGATCGAACAGTTGCTTTTCACTAATTTCGTATTGCAGTAGGAACACGACATGGCCGTGCAGGATCTGCTGTCCCAGGATGAGATCGACGCGCTGTTGCATGGCGTCGACGACGGTCTGGTACAGACCGATAACGCCGCCGAGCCTGGCAGCGTCAAAAGCTACGACCTGACCAGCCAGGATCGCATCGTCCGCGGACGCATGCCGACCCTGGAGATGATCAACGAGCGTTTTGCCCGCTACACCCGCATCAGCATGTTCAACATGCTGCGCCGTTCGGCGGACGTTGCCGTGGGCGGCGTGCAGGTGATGAAGTTCGGCGAGTACGTACACTCGCTGTACGTGCCGACCAGCCTCAATCTGGTCAAGATCAAACCGTTGCGCGGCACCGCGCTGTTCATCTTGGATGCCAAGCTGGTGTTCAAGCTGGTGGACAACTTCTTCGGCGGCGACGGCCGTCACGCCAAGATCGAGGGGCGTGAGTTCACCCCCACCGAGTTGCGCGTGGTGCGCATGGTGCTGGAGCAGGCCTTCGTCGACCTGAAGGAGGCCTGGCAGGCGATCATGGAAGTCAACTTCGAGTACATCAACTCGGAAGTGAACCCGGCCATGGCCAACATCGTAGGTCCCAGCGAAGCCATCGTGGTGTCCACGTTCCACATCGAGCTGGACGGCGGCGGCGGCGACCTGCACGTGACCATGCCGTACTCGATGATCGAACCGGTGCGCGAGATGCTCGACGCCGGCTTCCAGTCGGACCTGGACGACCAGGACGAGCGCTGGGTCAACGCCCTGCGTCAGGACGTGCTCGACGTGGCGGTGCCGATCGGCGCCACCGTCGCCCGCCGCCAGCTGAAGCTGCGCGACATCCTGCACATGCAGCCGGGCGACGTGATTCCGGTCGAGATGCCGGAAGACATGATCATGCGCGCCAACGGCGTGCCGGCCTTCAAGGTCAAGATGGGCTCGCACAAGGGCAACCTCGCGTTGCAAGTGATCGAGCCGATCGAGCGGCGTTGAGCCGCGCCTCCACTCCCTTTTGGTTTTTACCGGTTTTTTTGCCCGCCGAGGACAAATGATGAACGACGATATGAACACCCAGGACGACCAGGCGCTGGCCGACGAGTGGGCTGCGGCCCTGGAAGAGACCGGCGAGGGCGGCCAGGCCGACATCGACGCGCTGCTGGCGGCCGACGCCGGTGTGTCCAGCTCCAACCGTGTGCCGATGGAAGAGTTCGGCAGCCACCCGAAGAACAATGAGCCGGTGTCGCTGGACGGCCCCAACCTGGACGTGATCCTCGACATCCCGGTGTCGATCTCGATGGAAGTGGGCAGCACCGACATCAACATCCGCAACCTGCTGCAGCTCAACCAAGGCTCGGTGATCGAACTGGACCGTCTGGCCGGCGAGCCGCTGGACGTGCTGGTCAACGGCACCCTGATCGCCCACGGCGAGGTGGTGGTGGTCAACGAAAAGTTCGGCATCCGCCTGACCGACGTGATCAGCCCAAGCGAACGCATCAAGAAGCTGCGCTGAGTGAACAAGGCGCTCGGTTTCTTGTTGGCAATGGCGTTGCCGGTCGCGGCGCTGGCGGTCGAGCCGGCGGCGACTGCCGCCACGGCGGCCGCGCCTGCGGTCAGCGGCGGCGTCGCCGGCCAGCTGACGCAACTGGTGCTCGGCCTGCTGCTGGTGCTCGGCCTGATCTTCTTTCTCGCCTGGCTGCTGCGCCGGGTGCAGCAGGCCGGTCCCGCCGGCAAGGGTCAGGTGATCGAGCTGATCGGCTCCCGCGCGCTCGGCCCCCGCGACCGTCTGGTGCTGGTGCAGGTCGGCAACGAGCAGATCCTGCTTGGCCTGAGCCCCGGCACCATCACCGCGCTGCATGTGCTCAAGGAGCCGGTCGACGTGCCGGCCGCCGCCGAAAAGGCCACTCCGGAGTTTGCCCAGCATCTGTTGAAGGTGCTCGGCAAGGATCAGAAGGATAAGAAGTAATGGGTGCGTTGCGCATCGTCTTGACCCTGGCCCTGATGCTGGCCGCGCCGCTGGCGTTCGCCGCCGATCCGCTGTCGATCCCGGCGATCACGCTGGGCACCAACGCCGAGGGCGCGCAGGAGTATTCGGTCAGCCTGCAGATCCTGCTGATCATGACGGCGCTGAGCTTCATTCCGGCGTTCGTCATCCTGATGACCAGCTTCACCCGGATCATCATCGTCTTCTCGATCCTGCGTCAGGCCCTGGGCCTGCAGCAGACGCCGTCGAACCAGATCCTCACCGGCATGGCGCTGTTCCTGACCCTGTTCATCATGGCGCCGGTGTTCGACCGGGTGAACAACGACGCGCTGCAGCCTTACCTGGCGGAGAAGTTGACCGCCCAGCAGGCGGTGGAAAAGGCCCAGGTGCCGATCAAGGACTTCATGCTGGCCCAGACCCGCTCCACGGACCTTGAGCTGTTCATGCGCCTGTCCAAGCGCACCGACATCGCGACGCCGGAGCAGGCGCCGCTGACGATCCTGGTGCCGGCCTTCGTGACGTCCGAGCTCAAGACCGCGTTCCAGATCGGCTTCATGATCTTCATCCCGTTCCTGATCATCGACCTGGTGGTCGCGAGCGTGCTGATGGCGATGGGCATGATGATGCTGTCGCCGCTGATCATTTCCCTGCCGTTCAAAATCATGCTGTTCGTGCTGGTCGATGGCTGGGCGCTGATCATCGGCACCCTGGCCAGCAGTTTCGGAGGTGTATCGCCATGACGCCTGAAGTTGCGGTCGACATCTTTCGCGAGGCCCTGTGGCTGACCACCATGATGGTCGCGATCCTGGTGGTGCCGAGCCTGCTGGTGGGGCTTCTGGTGTCGATGTTCCAGGCGGCGACGCAGATCAACGAACAGACGCTCAGCTTCCTGCCGCGCCTGCTGGTGATGTTGGTCACCCTGATCGTCGCCGGGCCTTGGCTGGTGCAGACGTTCATGGAATACATCACTCAGCTGTACAAAAACATTCCGCTGGTCATCGGCTGAGCCATGTCGTCGCTGCTTCAGTTGACGGACACCCAGATCAGCACCTGGGTGGCGACGTTCATGCTGCCGCTGTTTCGCATCGGTTCGATGCTGATGGTGATGCCGGTGTTCGGCACCACCCTCGTGCCCAGGCGCATCCGTCTCTACCTGGCGTTGGCGATCACCGTGGTGATCTCGCCGAACCTGCCGCCGATGCCGGCGGTCAGCCCGCTGGACCTTGGCGGTCTGCTGATGATCGCCGAGCAGATCCTGGTCGGTGCGGTGCTGGGCTTCTCCCTGCAATTGTTCTTTCAGGCGTTCGTGGTGGCGGGGCAGATCGTCGCCATTCAGATGGGCATGGGCTTCGCCTCGATGATCGATCCCACCAACGGCGTGTCGGTGGCGGTGATCGGGCAGTTCTTCACCATGCTGGTGACATTGCTGTTCCTGGCGATGAACGGCCACCTGGTGGTGTTCGAGGTCCTGACGGAAAGTTTCACCACGCTGCCGGTCGGCGGCGGCCTGATGACCGCCCACTACTGGGAGCTGGCCGGCAAGCTCGGCTGGGTGCTCGGGGCGGCGCTGCTGCTGGTGCTGCCGGCGGTCACGGCGCTGTTGGTGGTCAACATCGCGTTCGGCATCATGACCCGGGCGGCGCCGCAGCTGAACATCTTCTCCATCGGCTTTCCGCTGATCCTGGTGCTCGGCCTGTTCATCGTCTGGGTGGGCCTTGCGGACATTCTCAATCAGTATCAACCGCTGGCCGTCGAGTCCTTGCAGTTGCTGCGCGAACTGGCACGGGCACGCTGAGCCATGGCTGAGAGCGAGAGCGGTCAGGACAAGACAGAAGACCCCACGGAGAAACGCAAGAAGGATTCCCGTGAGAAGGGTGAGATCGCGCGCTCCAAGGAGCTCAACACCCTGGCGATCATGCTCGCCGGCTCCGCCGCGCTGCTGATCTTCGGCGGCATGTTGGCCGAGGACTTGATGGAACTGATGCGGGTGAACTTCACGCTCTCGCGGGAAGTGATCATGGATCAGGGTTCCATGGGTCGGTTCCTGATGAGTTCGGGGCTGATGGCCCTGCTGGCGATCCAGCCGATCATGATCACCTTGCTGCTCGCCGCGCTGCTGGGGCCGATCGCGCTCGGCGGCTGGCTGTTCGCCGCCGGCTCCATGGCGCCCAAGTTCAGCCGGATGAATCCGCTGTCCGGGATCAAGCGCATGTTCTCGGCCAAGTCGGTGGTCGAGCTGCTCAAGGCGCTGGCCAAGTTCCTGATCACCCTGGCGGTGGCGTTGGTGGTGCTGTCCGGCGATGTCGACGACCTGTTGCGCATCGCTCACGAGCCGCTCGAGAAGGCGATCATCCATAGCGTGCTGCTGGTGGGCTGGAGCACCTTGTGGATGGCCTGCGGGCTGATCGTCATTGCGGCGGTCGACGTGCCGGTGCAGATCTGGGAGAGCATCAAGAAGCTCAAGATGACCAAGCAGGAAGTGCGCGACGAGCACAAGGACCAGGAGGGTCGGCCGGAGGTCAAGCAGCGCATCCGCCAGGTGCAGCGCGAGATGTCCCAGCGGCGGATGATGGCGGCCATTCCCCAGGCCGACGTGGTCATCACCAACCCGACCCACTACGCCGTGGCGCTCAAGTACGACGCCGACAAGGGCGGCGCGCCGGTGCTGCTGGCCAAGGGGACTGACTTCCTGGCGTTGAAGATCCGCGAGATCGCCACGGCCAACGAGATCATGCTGCTCGAATCGCCGGCCCTGGCGCGTTCGATCTACCACTCCACCGAACTGGAAGAAGAAATCCCGGGTGGGTTGTACCTGGCGGTCGCCCAGGTGCTGGCCTACGTCTACCAGATTCGCCAGTACCGCGCCGGCAAGGGCAAGCCGCCGGAGCCGCTCAAGGACGACCTGCCGATTCCGCCGGACCTGCGGCGCGATTCCTGAGCCGGCTCTGCGGCGCCTTGACGGGCGCCATCGCCAGCGGGCTGGCGCCCGCGATGGGTGTTCCCCGCAGGACCTTGTGGGAGCGAGCCTGCTCGCGATGGCGGTGGCGTGTTCGGCCTCCGGGTGTCAGGCGGATCGCCATAGGCCGCGGGGCATGCGGAAAATCACCTGATAAACCCTTCTGTTTCAGTCCCGTGCAAAAGTTGGAAGGCTTCTTGCAGTAGCCGCCGTGCGCCCGCTTCGGGCGTCAAAAGTTTGCTTGAAAGGAACGGGGAAAACCGGTGGATCGCTCTCAGTTAATCAACAGTGCCCGCAGCAACCTGTCGGAGCTCAGCCGGGGCAATCTGGGTGTGCCGCTGTTGCTGCTGGTCATGTTGGCGATGATGATGTTGCCGGTGCCGCCGTTCCTGCTGGACGTGTTCTTCACCTTCAACATCGCCCTGTCCATCGTCGTGCTGCTGGTGTGCGTGTACGCCTTGCGGCCGCTGGATTTCGCCGTGTTCCCGACGATCCTGCTGGTGGCGACGCTGCTGCGCCTGGCGCTGAACGTGGCGTCGACTCGGGTGGTGATGCTCCACGGCCAGGACGGCCATGCCGCCGCCGGCAAGGTGATCCAGGCCTTCGGCGAGGTGGTGATCGGCGGCAACTACGTGGTCGGCATCGTGGTGTTCGCCATCTTGATGATCATCAACTTCGTCGTGGTGACCAAGGGTGCCGGGCGGATCTCCGAGGTGAGCGCGCGTTTCACCCTCGATGCGATGCCCGGCAAGCAGATGGCGATCGACGCCGACCTCAACGCCGGCCTGATCGACCAGGCCCAGGCCAAGGCCCGCCGGGCGGAAGTGGCCCAGGAGGCGGAGTTCTACGGTTCGATGGACGGTGCCAGCAAGTTCGTGCGCGGCGACGCCATCGCCGGCCTGCTGATCCTGTTCATCAACCTGATCGGCGGCATGGCCGTCGGCATCTTCCAGCACAACATGACCTTCGCCGACGCCGGCAAGGTGTACGCCTTGCTGACCATCGGTGACGGTTTGGTGGCGCAATTGCCATCACTGCTGCTGTCCACCGCCGCTGCGATCATGGTGACCCGTGCCTCGGGCTCCGAAGACATGGGCAAGCAGATCAACCGCCAGATGTTCGCCTCGCCCAAGGCGCTGGCCGTCGCGGCCGGCCTGATGGCCATCATGGGCCTGGTGCCGGGCATGCCGCACTTCTCCTTCCTGACCATGGCGGCCCTGGCGGCCGGCGGCGCCTACCTGTTCTGGAAGAAGCAGAACGTGGCCAAGGTGCAGGCGCTGGAAGAGGTCAAGCGTCAGCAGGAGCTGCTGCCGTCGCCGGCCCGCGCCATGGAGACCAAGGAACTGGGCTGGGACGACGTGACGCCGATCGACATGATCGGCCTGGAAGTCGGCTACCGCCTGATCCCGCTGGTGGACCGCAACCAGGGCGGGCAACTGCTGGCGCGGATCAAGGGCGTGCGCAAGAAGCTTTCCCAGGACCTGGGCTTCCTGATGCCCACCGTGCACATCCGCGACAACCTCGACCTGGCGCCGAGCGCCTACCGCCTGACCCTGATGGGCGTGATCCTCGCCGAGGCGGAGATCTACCCGGAGCGCGAACTGGCGATCAACCCGGGCCAGGTCTACGGCTCGCTCAACGGCATCACCGCCAAAGATCCGGCTTTCGGCCTTGAGGCGGTGTGGATCGAAGTCAGCCAGCGCGCCCAGGCGCAATCGCTCGGCTACACCGTGGTCGACGCCAGCACCGTGGTGGCGACCCACCTGAACCAGATTCTGTACAAGCACTCCAGCGAGCTGATCGGCCACGAGGAAGTGCAGCAACTGATGACCCTGCTGGCCAAGAGCTCGCCGAAACTGGCCGAAGAGCTGGTGCCGGGGGTCGTCACCCTGTCGCAGCTGCTCAAGGTGCTGCAGGCGCTGCTGGCCGAACACGTGCCGGTGCGCGACATCCGCAGCATCGCCGAAGCGATCGCCAACAACGCCGCCAAGAGTCAAGATACCGCCGCGCTGGTGGCGGCCGTGCGGGTCGGCGTATCCCGCGCCATCGTCCAAAGCATTGTAGGCACTGAGTCCGAGCTGCCTGTGATCACCTTGGAACCAAGGTTGGAACAAATTTTGCTCAATAGTCTGCAAAAGGCAGGACAAGGCTCGGAAGAGGGCGTTCTGCTGGAGCCGAGCATGGCCGAGAAGCTGCAGCGCTCGCTGATCGAAGCGGCCCAGCGTCAGGAAATGCAAGGCCAACCGGTGATCCTGCTGGTGGCAGGCCCGGTTCGCGCGATGCTCTCGCGCTTCGGTCGCCTGGCAGTTCCCGGACTGCATGTGCTGGCCTACCAGGAAATTCCGGACAACAAGCAAGTGACCATCGTTGCGACAGTAGGGCCCAACGGCTGAGGTAGTGGTTTATGCAAGTTAAGCGTTTTTTCGCCGCCGATATGCGTCAGGCCATGAAGCTGGTTCGTGATGAGCTGGGCGCTGATGCCGCCATCATTGGCAACCGCCGCATCGCCGGCGGTGTCGAGCTGACTGCGGCGCTGGATTACAAACTGTCGGCGCTGGCCCCGCGCGTGCCGAACATGGAGCTCGAAGACGAGCTGCGCAAGACCCAGTCGCGCATCGTCACCGCCCAGGCCGAGCTGAGCCTGCGCGGCGAAGCCGACGGCAACACCAACCGTCAGCTGTTCGCCGGGCTGCCGTTGACCGCGGGCCTGCCGCTGACCGCCGCCGAACCGCTGTCGGAACCGACCTACGCCGCGCCGGCCCGTCCCGCACCGGCGCCTGCGCCGGCCCCGGCCGGTGTCGATCCGCGCGCCCTCGACTCGATGCGTTCGGAGCTCAACAGCCTGCGCGAGCTGATGGAAGTCCAGCTCGGCACCCTGGCGTGGAACCAGTTGCAGGGCAACCGTCCAGCCCAGGCCAACCTGTACCGCCGACTGCAGCGCATCGGCCTGTCGGGCCCGCTGTCGCGCGACCTGCTGGCGATGATCAGCGACGTCGAGGAGCCGCGTCAGGCATGGCGCATGCTGCTGGCGCACCTGGCCCGGATGATCGGCGTGCCGGAGGTCGAGCCGCTGGAAGAGGGCGGGGTGATCGCCATGGTCGGCCCGGCCGGCATGGGCAAGACCACCACCCTGGCCAAGCTCGCGGCGCGTTACGTGCTCAAGTACGGCGCGCAGAACATCGCGCTGGTGAGCATGGACAGTTTCCGCATCGGCGCCCAGGAACAGCTCAAGACCCTGGGCCGGATCCTCAATGTGTCGGTGACCCACGTCGATCCGGGCCAGTCCCTGGTGCAGGCGCTGGATCCGCTGCTGCGCAAGCGCGTGGTGCTGATCGACACCGCCGGCCTTCAGGCCAGCGATCCGGCGCTGCGCATGCAGCTGGAAAGCCTGGCCGGCCGCGGCATCCGCTCCAAGAACTATCTGGTTCTGGCCACCACCAGCCAGAAACAGGTGCTGACCGCCGCTTATCACAGTTACAAGCGTTGCGGGCTCGCCGGTTGCATCCTGACTAAACTGGATGAGACGGCCAGTCTTGGCGAAGTGCTGAGCCTGGCGATCAGCCACGAACTGCCGGTCGCCTACCTGACCGACGGCCCACGGATCCCGGATGACCTGCATCTGCCGCGCCGTCACCAACTGGTCAGCCGCGCCGTCAGCGTGCAAATGCAGGAAGAACCCAGCGAAGAAGCCATGGCTGACATGTTCGCTGATATCTACCACAGCCCGACCAAGCAGGTCGGCTGAGGTAATGAACAGTTTTTGTACCTACATCGATGGCCTGCCACGCATTGTTCCGGTTGTGAACGCGCAGCCAGTAATGTGGCCTCCGTCTATGCAAGACAAGGTAAAGAAATAACATGGGCAGCATGCATCCCGTACAGGTGATCGCGGTGACCGGCGGCAAAGGTGGCGTCGGCAAGACTAACGTGTCAGTGAACTTGTCCCTGGCGCTGGCAGAGCTTGGCCGTCGGGTCATGCTGCTGGACGCCGACCTGGGTCTGGCGAACGTCGACGTTCTGCTGGGCCTCACACCCAAACGCACCCTGGCCGACGTGATCGAAGGCCGCTGCGAGCTGCGCGACGTGCTGCTGCAGGGCCCGGGCGGGATCCGCATCGTGCCGGCCGCCTCGGGCACCCAGAGCATGGTGCACCTGAGCCCGGCCCAGCATGCCGGCCTGATCCAGGCGTTCAGCGACATCGGCGACAATCTCGATGTGCTGGTGATCGACACCGCTGCGGGTATCGGTGACTCGGTGGTCAGTTTCGTGCGCGCCGCCCAGGAAGTGCTGCTGGTGGTCTGCGACGAGCCGACCTCCATCACCGACGCCTACGCGCTGATCAAGCTGCTCAACCGCGATTACGGCATGAACCGCTTCCGCGTGCTGGCGAACATGGCCCAGAGCCCGCAGGAAGGGCGCAACCTGTTCGCCAAGTTGACCAAGGTCACGGATCGCTTCCTGGACGTCGCCCTACAATACGTCGGCGCGGTGCCTTACGACGAAAGCGTGCGCAAGGCGGTGCAGAAGCAGCGTGCGGTCTATGAAGCCTTTCCGCGTTCCAAGTGCGCCCTGGCCTTCAAGGCGATCGCTCAAAAGGTCGACACCTGGCCGCTGCCCGCCAACCCGCGCGGTCACCTCGAGTTTTTCGTCGAGCGCCTCGTGCAGCAAACGGCAGGGCCTGTGCTATGACCGCCAGCGGTATGAACCTGTACAAGAAGTCGGCGCGTGATGCGCAGTACGAACTGATCGAGCGTTATGCGCCGCTGGTCAAGCGCATCGCCTACCACTTGCTGGCGCGGCTGCCGGCCAGCGTGCAGGTCGAAGACCTGATCCAGGCCGGGATGATCGGCCTGCTCGAAGTCTCGAACAAATACGACGCCAGCAAGGGCGCCAGTTTCGAGACCTACGCGGGCATCCGGATCCGCGGCGCGATGCTTGATGAAGTGCGCAAAGGGGACTGGGCACCGCGCTCGGTTCACCGCAATACCCGCATGGTCAGCGACGCGATTCGCGCGATTGAAGCTAAAACCGGCCGTGACGCTAAAGATCACGAGGTTGCGGCCGAACTCCAATTGAGTCTCGACGATTACTACGGGATTTTGAACGACACCCTGGGCAGCCGGCTGTTCAGTTTCGACGACCTGCTGCAGGACGGCGAACACGAAGGGCTGCATGAGGATGGCGCCAGTGCTCATCTTGAGCCGTCGCGCGATCTGGAAGACGAACGCTTCCAGGCAGCGCTGGCGGACGCGATTGCCAATTTGCCGGAGCGCGAGCGACTGGTGTTGGCGCTGTACTACGACGAGGAACTGAACCTCAAGGAAATCGGTGAGGTCCTTGGCGTCAGCGAATCGCGGGTCAGCCAGTTGCACAGCCAGTGCGCGGCCCGTTTGCGGGGGCGTTTGGGGGAGTGGCGAGCGCGCTGAAGGCAGTGTGGGGACACTGCGAACGAGGCTGGTGCGGTGGTGAGCGGCACCGGTCTCGATCCGTTGTGCTCCAGACAGTCATCGAGAGTGCCTTGCCGGATTGAATGAAATGGCGCGTCCCGTTGCCGGGCGCGTTTAAGACTGCTTGGAGGTCGAATTGAACAAAGACATGAAAATCCTCATCGTTGACGATTTCTCAACGATGCGGCGGATCATCAAGAACCTGCTGCGTGACCTGGGGTTCACCAACACCGCCGAGGCCGACGACGGCAACACCGCGTTGCCGATGCTGGAAAGCGGGCACTTCGATTTTCTGGTCACCGACTGGAACATGCCCGGCATGACCGGCATCGACTTGCTGCGCAAGGTGCGCGCCGACGAGCGCCTCAAGCACCTGCCGGTCCTGATGGTGACGGCGGAAGCCAAGCGTGAGCAGATCATCGAAGCGGCCCAGGCCGGCGTCAACGGCTACGTGGTCAAACCATTCACGGCCCAGGCGCTGAAAGAAAAGATCGAGAAGATTTTCGAACGCATCGGCTGATGAACGCGCGGGGGAGCTATGGAGCATAAAGAGTCTTCACAGGGCGACTTCGAGTCGACGCTGAAAAAACACGCGGTCGAGTTGGTCGACAGCCTTGAAAAGGGCAAGTTCGGCGAGGCCGTGCAACTGATCCATGAGCTCAATCAGACCCGTGACCGCGGCCTGTACCAGGAAGTGGGCAAGCTCACACGCGAGCTGCACAGTGCGATCGTCAATTTCCATATCGATCCGCACATGCCCCAGGCCGAAGAGGTGTCGCAGATCACCGATGCGACCGAGCGTCTCGGTTATGTGGTCAAGCTGACCGAGAGCGCCGCCAACCGCACCATGGATCTGGTGGAGAGCGCAACGCCGGTGGTCAACGCGTTGGCCGACGAAGCCCAGGCGCTGAGCGCCGACTGGGGCCGGTTCATGCGTCGCGAGGTCGGGGCCGAAGAGTTCCGCGAACTGGCCCGCCGGGTCGACGGTTTTCTGGCGCGCAGCAGCGCGGACAGCCGGGCGGTGTCGGGCAACCTGAACGACATCCTGCTGGCCCAGGACTACCAGGATCTGACCGGTCAGGTGATCAAGCGCGTGACCCAACTGGTCACCGAAGTCGAAAGCAATCTGCTCAAGCTCGTGCTCATGGCCAGTCAGGTGGACCGCTTTGCGGGCATCGAACATGACCGTGCGGCGATGCTTGCCGAAAAAGATCCACAAAAACATCTCTCGCAGGGTGAAGGTCCGCAGATTCATGCCGATAAACGAGAAGACGTTGTGTCCGGTCAGGACGATGTGGACGATTTGTTATCCAGCCTTGGATTTTGAGTTTTTTTGGGTTTTTAGACCTAGGAGCACCCCTTAATGAGCTTCGGCGCCGATGAAGAGATCCTTCAGGATTTCCTGGTTGAGGCCGGCGAGATTCTTGAGCAACTGTCCGAACAACTGGTCGAGCTGGAAAGCCGGCCGGACGACGCAGATCTGCTCAACGCAATTTTTCGCGGTTTCCACACTGTAAAAGGGGGCGCCGGCTTCCTTCAGCTCAACGAGCTGGTGGAGTGCTGCCACATCGCCGAAAACGTGTTCGACATCCTGCGCAAGGGTGAGCGTCGCGTTGATGCGGAACTGATGGACGTGGTGCTTGAGGCGCTGGATTCGGTGAACAGCATGTTCGGCGAAGTCCGCGACCGCAGCCCGATCACCGCCGCCACCCCGGAACTGCTGGCGGCCCTGGCCCGCCTGGCCGAGCCGCAGTCGGCCGATGAGGCGCCGGCATCGCCGGTGGCCGAGATGATCGAAGAACTGGTCGTCGAAGACAGTTCGGGCGACATCACCGACAACGAATTCGAACAACTGCTGGACTCGCTGAGCGCCGTCAAGGCCGAAGCCGAGGCCCCGGCGGCTGCCGTTGCGCCTGCGCCTGCGGGCGACGAGGCGGCCAGCGACGAAATCACCGACGCCGAGTTCGAGTCGCTGCTCGACCAGTTGCACGGCAAAGGCCAATTCGCGCCGGACGCGGTCACCCCGGCGGCCCCCGCTGCGGCGGCCCCGGCGGCGGGCGACAGCTCGGACATCACCGACGACGAATTCGAAGCCTTGCTCGACCAGTTGCACGGCAAGGGCAACTTCGCCGTCGAAGCGCTGGAATCGGCGATCGCGTCGGCTCCGGCCCCGGCTGCTGCGGCCCCGGCCGCCGCTGCCGCCGGCAGCGACCTGATCAGCGACCACGAGTTCGAGTCGCTGCTCGACGAGCTGCACGGCAAAGGCAAGTTCACCGACGTCAACACCGGTGCGCCGGTGACGGCGGGCAGCGCGGCTGCGGTTGCCGCGCCGGCTGCCAAGGCCCCGGCTGCGGCGCCGAAGCCGGCCGCCAAGGCGCCTGAGGCCAAGGCCGAAACGCCGAAGCCGGCTGCTGCCGCCGCGCCTGCGCCGGCCCGTGCCCCGGCCGCTCCGCCGCCGGAAAAACCGACGAGCGAAGCCGAGACCACCGTGCGGGTCGACACCGCGCGCCTCGACGAGATCATGAACATGGTCGGCGAGCTGGTGCTGGTGCGTAACCGTCTGGTGCGCCTGGGCCTCAACAGCGGCGACGAAGCCATGTCCAAGGCCGTGTCGAACCTCGACGTGGTCACCGCGGATCTGCAGACCGCCGTGATGAAGACCCGGATGCAGCCGATCAAGAAAGTGTTCGGCCGCTTCCCGCGCCTGGTCCGCGACCTGGCGCGCCAGCTCAAGAAAGAGATCAACCTGGAGCTGGTCGGCGAAGAGACCGACCTGGACAAGAACCTCGTCGAGGCGTTGGCCGACCCGTTGGTGCACTTGGTGCGCAACGCAGTCGACCACGGCATCGAGTCGCCGGAAGAGCGCGAAGAGTCGGGCAAGCCCCGCGGCGGCAAGGTGATCCTGGCGGCCGAGCAGGAAGGCGACCACATCCTGCTGTCGATCTCCGACGACGGTAAGGGCATGGACCCGAACGTCCTGCGTTCCATTGCCGTGAAACGCGGCGTGATGGACAAGGATGCGGCGGACCGCCTGAGCGACACCGAGTGCTACAACCTGATCTTCGCCCCGGGCTTCTCGACCAAGACCGAGATCTCCGACGTGTCCGGCCGCGGCGTGGGCATGGACGTGGTGAAGACCAAGATTTCCCAGCTCAACGGTTCGATCAACATCTACTCGACCAAGGGCCAGGGCTCGAAGATCGTCATCAAGGTGCCGCTGACCCTGGCGATCATGCCGACCCTGATGGTGATGCTCGGCAACCAGGCGTTCGCGTTCCCGCTGGTGAAC
The DNA here is from genome assembly GCF_002113595.1 of Pseudomonas sp. B3(2017). Classification (NCBI taxonomy): domain Bacteria; kingdom Pseudomonadati; phylum Pseudomonadota; class Gammaproteobacteria; order Pseudomonadales; family Pseudomonadaceae; genus Pseudomonas; species Pseudomonas sp. B3(2017). Next base: position 92,620 of record NZ_NEIU01000014.1, on the reverse strand, counting down.
GTCAACGAAATCTTCCACCTCGACCTCTCGACCACCAACGTGGTGGACGGCCAGGAAGTGGTGATCGTGCGGGACAAGGCGCTGCCGCTGTTCTACCTCAAGCGCTGGCTGGTCAGCTCCGCGGCTCACGAAGAGCCGCGCGAAGGCCATGTGGTGATCCTTTCGGTGGGCACCCAGCGGATCGGCTTCGTCGTCGATCAACTGGTCGGCCAGGAAGAAGTGGTCATCAAGCCGTTGGGCAAGATGCTTCAAGGGACTCCGGGCATGTCCGGCGCCACCATCACCGGTGACGGCCGCATCGCGCTGATTCTCGATGTTCCGAGCATGCTCAAGCGTTACGCCGCACGGCGTATTTGAATCCGGGGCAGCGGGGCGCCAGCGCCTCGCTGCACCTAATGGAGTGTTTATGGCAGTCAAAGTCCTGGTGGTGGACGATTCGGGTTTTTTCCGCCGCCGCGTCTCGGAAATTCTTTCGGCGGATCCGACCATCCAGGTCGTCGGTACGGCGACCAACGGTAAAGAGGCGATCGAGCAAGCTCAGGCCCTCAAGCCCGATGTGATCACCATGGACTACGAGATGCCGATGATGGACGGCATCACGGCCGTGCGGCACATCATGCAGCGCTGCCCGACCCCGGTGCTGATGTTCTCCTCGCTGACCCATGAAGGCGCCCGGGTGACCCTGGACGCGCTGGATGCCGGCGCGGTGGATTTCCTGCCGAAGAATTTCGAAGACATCTCCCGCAACCCGGAGAAGGTCAAGCAACTGCTGTGCGAGAAGGTGCACAGCATCTCGCGCAGCAACCGTCGTTTCAGCGCCTACAGCGCGCCGGCGCCGGCCGCAGCGCCGACGCCTGCGCCTGCTCCGGCGGCGTCAAGCTTCAGCGGCCACAGCACCAGCGCACCGGCCCGTCCGGCGCCTGCTCCTGCGCCTGCACGCGCACCGGCGGCCAGCGCTTCGTCGCCGGCACCGAAACGCAAGGCCTACAAACTGGTCGCCATCGGCACCTCCACCGGCGGACCGGTGGCCCTGCAGCGGGTGCTCACCCAGCTGCCGGCCAACTTCCCGGCACCGATCGTGCTGATCCAGCACATGCCGGCGGCGTTCACCAAGGCCTTCGCCGAGCGTCTGGACAAACTGTGCCGCATCAGCGTCAAGGAAGCCGAGGACGGCGACATCCTGCGTCCCGGCCTGGCGCTGCTGGCCCCGGGCGGCAAGCAGATGATGATCGACGGCCGCGGCGCGGTGAAGATCCTGCCGGGCGACGAGCGCCTGAACTACAAGCCGTGCGTGGACATCACGTTCGGTTCCGCCGCCAAGTCCTACAGCGACAAAGTTCTGGCGGTCGTGCTGACCGGCATGGGCGCCGACGGCCGTGAAGGTGCGCGCCTGCTCAAGCAGGGCGGCAGCACCGTCTGGGCCCAGGACGAAGCCAGCTGCGTGATCTACGGCATGCCGATGGCCATCGTCAAGGCTGACCTGGCCGACGCGGTGTACGGTCTGGACGACATCGGCAAGCACATCGTCGAGGCGTGTATCTGATGGATGTTCTAAGCCTTATCGGGATCATCATGGCGTTTGTCGCCATCATCGGCGGCAACTTCCTTGAGGGCGGCCACCTCGGCGCGCTGGCCAACGGGCCGGCGGCGCTGATCGTGCTGGGCGGCACCATCGGCGCCGCGCTGCTGCAGTCGCCGATGAGCGCCTTCAAGCGCGCCATGCAGATCCTGGCGTGGATCTTCTTCCCGCCGCGGGTCGACCTGGCCGGCGGCATCGACCGCGTCGTCAACTGGAGCCTCACCGCACGCAAGGAAGGCCTGCTGGGGCTGGAAGGCGTGGCCGACGCCGAACCCGACGCCTATTCGCGCAAGGGCCTGCAACTGCTGGTCGACGGCGCCGAGCCGGAAGCGATCCGCAGCATCCTGGAGGTGGACTTCTTCACCCAGGAAGCCCGCGACGTCGAGGCGGCCAAGGTGTTCGAAAGCATGGGCGGCTACGCGCCGACCATCGGCATCATCGGTGCGGTGATGGGCCTGATCCACGTGATGGGCAACCTGGCCGATCCGTCGCAGCTGGGCAACGGCATCGCCGTGGCGTTCGTCGCCACCATCTATGGTGTGGCGAGCGCCAACCTGGTGCTGCTGCCGATCGCCGCCAAGCTGAAGTCAATCGCGTTGCGGCAGTCGCGTTATCGCGAAATGTTGTTGGAAGGGATCCTGTCGATCGCCGAAGGTGAAAACCCTCGCTCTATCGAGCTGAAGCTTCAGGGCTTCATGGATTGATGGGGGTAATGGACTATGGCTCGTCGCCGGCAGCATGAAGAACACGTCAACCACGAACGCTGGCTGGTGTCCTACGCGGACTTCATCACCTTGCTGTTCGCGTTCTTCGTGGTCATGTACTCGATCTCTTCGATCAACGAAGGCAAGTACAAGATCATTTCCGAGGCGCTGATCGGGGTCTTCACCGACGCCGACCGCGCGCTCAAGCCCATCCCCATCGGTGAGGAACGCCCCAAGACCGTGACCCCGGCCAAGCCGCTGGTCAAGGATTCGGAGCAGGTCGACGCCGGCATCGCCGGTGCCAGCGACCCTCTGAAAAGCATCGCCGATGACATCAGCGCCGCGTTCGGCGACCTGATCGCCTCCAACCAGATGACCGTGCGCGGCAACGAGCTGTGGGTCGAGATCGAGCTCAACTCCAGCCTGCTGTTCGGCAGCGGCGACGCGATGCCGAGCGATGTGGCGTTCAACATCATCGACAAGGTCGCGGCGATCCTCAAACCGTTCGACAACCCGATCCACGTCGAAGGCTTCACCGACGACCAGCCGATCCGCACCGCCCAGTACCCGACCAACTGGGAGCTGTCCTCGGCGCGTTCGGCCAGCATCGTGCGCATGCTCGCGATGCAGGGCGTGAACCCCGGCCGGATGGCGTCGGTGGGCTACGGCGAATTCCAGCCGGTGGCCAACAACGCCACCGCCGAAGGCCGGGCGAAGAACCGCCGCGTGGTGCTGGTGGTGTCGCGCAACCTGGATGTGCGCCGCAGCCTGACCGGCACCGGCACCGCCCATGCGACGCCGGACGCGGCACTGAAGCGGGCTGGCACACAAACTGCACCGAACCCGGCCAAGACGTCGGGACGCGAGAGTGCCGTCAATTCTCCGTCACCCGCATTAATACGCTGAGCTATGTCTCGGCCGGGCATCCCGGCCGGGTGGAACGATCCGAATGAGAGTCTGGGCAGTCGCCAATCAAAAGGGTGGTGTCGGTAAAACCACTTCCTCCATCGCTTTAGCCGGGTTGCTGGCCGAGGCGGGCAAGCGCGTGGTCGTGGTCGATCTCGACCCCCACGGCTCGATGACCAGCTATTTCGGTTACGATCCCGACAGCCTGGAGCACAGCAACTACGACCTGTTCCTGCACAAGGGCGGCGTGCCGGAAGGCCTGCCGGGCCAACTGCTGCTGTCCACCAGCGACGAGCGCATTTCCCTATTGCCGTCCAGCACCGCGCTGGCCACCCTGGAGCGCCAGTCGCCGGGGCAGAGCGGCCTGGGCCTGGTGATCGCCAAGAGTCTGGCGCAGCTGTGGCAGGACTTCGACTACGCCATCATCGACAGCCCGCCGCTGCTCGGCGTGCTGATGGTCAACGCCCTGGCCGCCAGTCAGCAACTGGTGATCCCGGTGCAGACCGAACACCTGGCGGTCAAGGGCCTGGAGCGCATGGTCAATACCCTGGCGATGGTCAACCGCTCGCGCAAGCAGGCGCTGCCGTTCAGCATCGTGCCGACCCTGTTCGACCGCCGCACCCAGGCGTCGATGGGCACCTTGCGCATCCTGCGCGACAAATTCCCCGAAGAGATCTGGCAGGGCTACATCCCGGTCGACACCCGCCTGCGCGACGCCAGCCGCGCCGGCGTCACGCCTTCGCAGTTCGACGGCAAGAGCCGCGGCGTGCTGGCCTACCGCGCGCTGCTCAAGCACTTGCTGGCGCAGCAGTCCGTTGCGCAGGTGGCGTGACATGACCCTGACCCGTCCGTCTCTTTTCGATTCGCACCTCACCTGTGGAGCCGGGCTCGCCCGCACAGCAGGCGACGCGGTGCTCCAGTCGGGCGATGTCCGTCGATGAACCGCCCGATCAAGCTCACCACACGCCCGCAGCAGGCGCTGCAGTCCTATCTGGACGGCCTGCTGCAGGACGTTCCCGAGGCGCTTGAGGCGCCGGCCGAAGCGGTGCCGCCGGCGCCGGAAAACGCCGCCCTCGATGAGTTCCAGGCCGCCGTGCTCGAAGAGCAGGCGCGTGACGCCGAGAAGGCCGCCAGCGTTTCGGCGCCCGCGGCCGCCCCGAAAGCCGCCGCGGTGAGCAAGCCGCCGGTCGCGCTGCTGGAGGAGCCGCAGCCGCGCGCGCCGCTCTCGACCCTCGCGCCGCTGTTGCAGACACGCCTCTTGCAGCCGGCGACCCTGCCCGCAGAGCCCGAGCCCGAGCCGGCACCTGCGCCGGCAGCGGTGGCGACGCCTGCCGAGCCGACGCTTGTCGCGCCATTGGTCGAAGTGCATCTGCCGCCGAGCAACACACCGCCGCCGACCGACACCGACGGCCGTCCGGCCTGGGCGTCCGAAGCCTTCGAGTGCCTGTTGTTCGACGTCGCGGGCCTGACCCTGGCGGTGCCGCTGGTATGCCTGGGCTCGATCTATTCGCTGGCCGGCCACGACCTGACGCCGCTGTTCGGTCAGCCGGAATGGTTCCTCGGCATCCTGCCGAGCCAGTCCGGGAACCTGAAGGTGCTGGACACCGCGCGCTGGGTCATGCCTGACCGCTACCGCGACGATTTCCGCCAGGGGCTGCAATACGTGATTTCGGTTCAGGGCTACGAATGGGGCCTGGCGGTGCATCAGGTCAGCCGTTCGCTGCGTCTGGACCCGAATGAAATCAAATGGAGAAGTCATCGAGGTCAGCGGCCATGGCTCGCCGGCACGGTGATTGAGCACATGTGTGCACTGCTGGACGTTTCCGCGCTGGCTGAGTTGATCGCCAGTGGCGGGGCGAAACACATGAGCGGCAGCAAGCCACTACACAAACCGGCGTAGCTGCCGACATAACAAGCATGCGACGGCGTTATTGAAATGCCGCCAACCGAACACACACCGCCAGAGGCGGTAATTTGAGGGGTCAGGTATGAGTAATCAGGCGACGAATGCAAAGGGTTCCGAAGATCCGATCCTGCAATGGGTGACCTTCAAGCTCGACAACGAGACCTACGGCATCAACGTGATGCGCGTCCAGGAAGTCCTGCGCTACACCGAAATCGCTCCGGTGCCGGGCGCGCCGAGCTACGTGCTGGGCATCATCAACCTGCGCGGCAACGTGGTGACCGTGATCGACACCCGTCAGCGCTTCGGCCTGATGAGCGGCGAAGTCAGCGACAACACTCGTATCGTCATCATCGAAGCCGACAAGCAAGTCGTCGGCATCCTGGTCGACAGCGTGGCTGAAGTGGTTTACCTGCGCCAGTCGGAGATCGAGACCGCGCCGAACGTCGGCAACGAAGAGTCGGCCAAGTTCATCCAGGGCGTGTGCAACAAGAACAACGAGTTGCTCATCCTGGTCGAGCTGGACAAGATGATGACCGAAGAAGAATGGTCGGAACTGGAGAACATCTGATTGATTCTCGAGGTGGCGGTCATTGTCCTGTTCCTGTTCTGGGCGGGCACGCTGGCGATGTTTCTGGCGTACATCAAGGCGCAGCGGCTGATCGCTGCGCAGCAGGCCCAGGGCGATGCGCTGCGTGACCAGCGCATCAAGGAGCTGGCCAAGCGTGTCGACGACTACCAGAACGGCAACGTGCGCATGGGCGAAGACCTGCACGAGCTGCGCGCGGTGGTCAGTCCCTTGCCGGACAAGATCTCTCAGCTGGAGCAGCGCGACCCGTCCAGCCTGTCGTTCGCCCAGGCGGCGAAACTGGTCGGCATGGGTGCCAGCGTCGATGAACTCACCCAGTCCTGCGGCCTGACCCAGGCCGAGGCGGAGCTGATGAGCAAGCTGCACAGAAGCTGATGCCTGCACTCGGGCAGGCATCGTCATTCACGAACAAGCCCGCTCCCGCGATCAACGCAGGAGCGGGCTTGTTCGTGAAGGCACCCTTGAAAACTCAGTAATCGTCGCCGCGCTCGGTGACGTCCTTCTCGACCCTCGGCGCCTGCGGGTCGAACCCCTGCGGGAACTTGCCCTTCAGGTTCCAGGCAAACGCAATGATCTCCGCGATCGTCAGGTACAGCTCCTGGGGAATGCTGTCGCCCAGCTCCAGCCGCGCCAACAGGCGCACCAGCTCCGGGTTCTCGTAGATCGGCACCTCATAGTCGCGGGCGATGCGCAGGATTTCTTCGGCCAGTTCGTCATCGCCCTTGGCGGTGAGGGTGGGGGCGTGGCTGCCGTCGTACTGGAGGGCGATGGCCTGGCGTGGAGCGGTGGAATCGTTCATGCGGTTTCGTCGACCCAGCGGTGTTCGAGGCGGGTTTGGCTGCCTTGCGGCGGCGTGCCGAGGTGGCAGTCGAGGTCGCCGACGTTGAGCCCGGCATCCAGCAGACGCTGACGCAGCGCGTGCAGTTGGCTTTCGATCAGTTCGGCGGTGTAGGGCTGTTCGGCCCACAGTTGGCTCGACAGGCTGCCGCCGGTCAGTTGCGCCTGGACCTGCAGCGGGCCCAGCGGTTCCAGGTCGAAGGCCAGGTCGACGCGCCACAGCGGTTGCTTGCGTTCGCGGTCGTTCTCCCGGCGTTCCTCCGGTTGTTCCTTCTCGGGCGCTTCTTCGCGCTGGAACTTGACCTGCAGCGGCACGATGTCCTGCAGGTTGCGCATCGGGATCTCCAGTTGCCAGGTGCTCAGCAGCCGGCCATCGTCGGTGAGGCCGGTCTGTTCCAGGCTCGACAGCTGATGGCTCTGCAGGCGGGAGACGGCGGCCGCCGCCAAGCGCAACAGCTGCTCCAGATCGCCTTCGCCCTCCAGGCTTTGCAGCAACCGTTCGGGCAGCGGGAAGCCGCCCGACACGGGTTTGGCGCTGACCTGGCCGAGGGTGCCCAGCGCGTTGCGCACGAAGCTCGGCAACGCCTGCGCCAGGGTGTTGGCGGCGATGATCGCGTTGAAGCTGGTGCTGCTCGGCAGGCCCGGCGTGAGCTGTGCGATCAACTTGAGCAGATCGCCCTTGAGGTCCGGCGCCAGCGTCGGGTTCTGCCCGGTGAGCAATTTGGCTTCAAGGAATGCGCCGCTGTTGGCCAATGCCTGGGCCAGGCCCCTAGGGGTGCTCAGTTGCTGGGCGTCGGGCAGGCCGGCGAGCAGTTTGCCGACGGCGGCCCGCAGGTCGGCCGAGGTCTGGTCCGTGGCCGGCGGCAGGTTCTGCAGCAGCTTGAGCAGTCCGTCGAGGGAGCCTTGGCGGCTTTGCTGGCTGGCCAGCTGTTGGCTCACCGCCAGTTGTTCCTGGCGGCTGCTCAGGGGCAGGAACTTAAGGGTTTGCGTGTCTTGCACCAGCGCCGACAGCAGCGTGCCGATGCGCAACGGCTGGGGGCTGTCGAGGGTCAGGGTGCTGCCGCGCAGCGCGGTGTTCAGCAGCGTCACCAGCGAGCGGTACACCGTCGGTTGCCCCGGCGCCTGCGGCAGGGCCTGGGCAGTCAGCACCTTGCCTTGCAGCAGTGTGCCGACCGGCAGTTGCGCGGTGTCGATGCGGGTGAGGGCGGCGACGCTGCTGGCGATGGCCTGCTGCACCGTGATGGCCAGGTTGCCCGCCGAGGGCTGCATGACCGCCAGGCTGGTGCCTTGGGGAAACGGCTGGGCGCTGGTGGCCTGTACCGTGGTCTGGCGGCCGCTGTCGAGCGTCACCTTGAGCAGCAGCTCAAAGGTCTGGTCCGCCTGCTTGAGCGACAGCACCTCGGCCCGGGCGCTCTGCCCGGCGGCGATCAGCCCGTCCACCGGCGTCAGCAGCTTGAGCAGCTCGCCGCTGATCACCGGGGGCCGGGCCGTCGCCGGAGGCGTTTGCGGCATCGGGAGAATGTTCATTTCGCCTGTCATACGCGGACACAACCTGAGGAAAATGCGCTCTTTGGAGTAAGGCATGGCATGTATAATGCCGCCCGTCTTTCGCTTCGTTCAAAAAACATTGCAATTGTTTGACGCAGCTCTCTAGATCAGGCCGTCATTGCATCTATGCTGCAACTCTTTAACGGCCGCGCCAGAGCCGACTTGAACCGTATAAGGCCCGTGAACCCTTGACCAGTCCTGTCCTGCAAACCGTTGCCCTCGCGTGCGAGCGAGACCTGCGGCTTCTGTTCGAAAATCTCGATTTGAGACTGGCCAGTGGCGATATGGTGCAGATCAGCGGTCCCAACGGCAGCGGCAAGACCAGCCTGTTGCGCCTGCTCGCCGGCCTGATGCAGCCGACCGGCGGTCAGGTGCTGCTCAATGGCCGTCCGCTGGCCGAGCAACGCAGCGAACTGGCGCGCAACCTGCTGTGGATCGGCCATGCCGCCGGCATCAAGGATCTGCTCACGCCGGAAGAGAACCTGGCCTGGCTCTGCGCCCTGCATCGGCCCGCCCCCAAGGAGGCGATCTGGCAGGCCCTGGCGGCGGTCGGATTGCGCGGTTTCGAAGACGTTCCCTGCCATAACCTGTCCGCCGGCCAGCAGCGTCGCGTGGCGCTGGCGCGCCTGTACCTGGACAGCCCGCCGCTGTGGATCCTCGACGAACCCTTCACCGCCCTCGACAAGTCGGGCGTGGCGCAGCTCGAAGCGCACCTGGCCGCGCACTGCGGGCGCGGCGGCCTGGTGGTGCTGACCACCCACCACACGCTGGGCCGGACGCCGGCCGGCTACCGCGACATCGATCTGGGGAATTGGGCGGCATGAGTGTGTTCGGACTGCTGGTCGCCCGCGAATCCCGCCTGCTGTTCCGCCGCCCGGCGGAGCTGGCCAATCCGCTGATTTTCTTCGCCATCGTCATCGCGCTGTTCCCGCTGGCCGTCGGCCCGGAAACACAAGTGTTGCAAAACCTGTCCCCGGGGTTAGTCTGGGTGGCGGCGCTGTTGTCGGTTCTGCTCTCGCTGGACGGGCTTTTCCGCAGCGATTTCGAGGACGGCTCCCTGGAACAGTGGGTCCTTTCGCCGCACCCCCTGCCTCTTCTGGTACTGGCCAAGGTGCTGGCACACTGGCTGTTCTCGGGGCTGGCACTGGTTTTGCTCTCTCCCTTGCTGGCATTGATGCTCGGCCTGCCGACCGCCTGTCTGCCGGTGCTGCTGTTTTCGCTGCTGCTGGGAACGCCGGTGCTGAGCCTGCTCGGTGCGGTGGGCGCGGCGCTGACGGTGGGGTTGAAGCGGGGCGGGCTGCTGCTGGCGCTGCTGATCCTGCCGTTGTACATCCCGGTGCTGATCCTGGGCAGCGGCGCCTTGCAGGCGGCGCTGCAGGGCATGCCGGCGACCGGTTATCTCCTGTGGCTCGGCAGCCTGGCCGCCCTGGCGATCACCCTGACACCCTTTGCAATAGCGGCTGGCCTGAAGATCAGCGTCGGCGAATAATGATGAGGTCTGATCAATATTTGATCAGCAAAGACCCAGGCCCTTCACAGCGAAGGGCACCCGTGATGGAAACAGTATGAACTGGACCTGGTTTCACAAGCTCGGCTCGCCCAAGTGGTTTTACGGCATCAGCAGCAGAATGCTGCCGTGGCTCGGCATTTCGGCGGTGCTGCTGATCGCCGTCGGCGTCGTCTGGGGGCTGGCCTTCGCGCCGCCGGACTATCAGCAAGGCAACAGCTTTCGCATCATCTACATCCACGTGCCCACCGCGATGCTCGCTCAGTCGATCTACGTGATGCTGGCGGTGTGCGGGGTGGTGGGGCTGGTCTGGAAGATGAAGCTGGCCGATGTCGCGCTGCAATGCGCCGCGCCCGTCGGCGCCTGGATGACCGCCGTGGCGCTGGTCACCGGAGCGATCTGGGGCAAGCCGACCTGGGGTTCGTGGTGGGTCTGGGACGCGCGCCTGACCTCCATGCTGATCCTGTTGTTCCTCTATTTCGGCGTCATCGCCCTGGGCAACGCCATCAGCAACCGCGACAGCGCCGCCAAGGCCTGCGCGGTGCTGGCCATCGTCGGCGTGATCAACATCCCGATCATCAAGTACTCGGTGGAGTGGTGGAACACCCTGCACCAGGGCGCGACCTTCACCCTCACCGAAAAGCCGGCGATGCCGGTCGAGATGTGGCTGCCGCTGCTGCTGACGGCACTGGGCTTCTATTGCTTCTTCGGCGCGGTGCTGCTCATGCGCATGCGCCTTGAGGTGCTCAAGCGCGAGGCCCGCGCCAGTTGGGTCAAAGAAGAAGTGCAGCACAGCCTGGAGGCCGCCCGATGAGTTTCGCGTCATTCGGCGATTTCCTCGCCATGGGCCATCACGGCCTGTATGTCTGGTCGGCCTACGGCATCTGCCTGGCGGTGCTGGCCCTCAACGTCGCGGCGCCGATCCTGGCCCGCAAGCGGTATCTGCAACAGGAGGCGCGTCGTCTGCGCCGGGAGAACGGCAAGTGAATCCGCTGCGCAAGAAACGTCTGATCATCATCCTGGCGATCCTGGTCGGGGTCGGCGCCGCCGTCGGCCTGGCCCTGAGCGCCCTGCAGCAGAACATCAACCTGTTCTACACCCCGACCCAGATCGCCAACGGCGAAGCGCCGCACGACACGCGCATCCGCGCCGGCGGCATGGTCGAGCAGGGCTCGCTGCAACGTTCCCCGGATTCCCTGGACGTCCGCTTCGTCGTCACCGACTTCAACAAGTCCGTGACCATCACCTACCGCGGCATCCTGCCGGATCTGTTCCGCGAAGGGCAGGGCATCGTCGCCCTCGGCAAGCTCAACGCCGACGGCGTGGTGGTGGCCGATGAGGTGCTGGCCAAGCACGACGAGAAGTACATGCCGCCGGAAGTGACCAAGGCCCTGAAAGACAGCGGCCAGTCGGTGCCGGCACCGGCGAAGGAGGGCTGAACCATGACGTCCGCGATCTTCATACCCGAACTCGGCCACCTGGCCATGATCCTCGCGCTGTGCCTGGCGCTGGTGCAGGCGGTGGTGCCGCTGCTCGGCGCCTGGCGCGGCGACCGCCTGTGGATGGGCCTGGCCCAGCCGGCGGCGTGGGGGCAGTTCGCCTTCCTGGTGTTCGCCTTCGGCTGCCTGACCTACGCGTTCATGACCGACGACTTCTCCGTGGCCTACGTCGCGATGAACTCCAACAGCGCCTTGCCGTGGTACTACAAGTTCAGCGCCGTGTGGGGCGCCCACGAGGGCTCGCTGCTGTTGTGGGCGCTGATCCTCGGCGGCTGGACCTTCGCGGTGTCGGTGTTCTCCCGGCAGTTGCCGCAGGTCATGCTGGCCCGCGTGCTGGCGGTGATGGGCATGATCAGCACAGGCTTCCTGCTGTTCCTGATCATCACCTCCAACCCGTTCTCGCGGATCCTGCCGCAGGTGCCGGCCGACGGCCGCGACCTCAACCCGCTGCTGCAGGACATCGGCCTGATCGTTCACCCGCCGATGCTCTACATGGGCTATGTCGGCTTCTCGGTGGCCTTCGCCTTCGCCATCGCCGCGCTGCTCGGCGGCCGGCTCGATGCGGCGTGGGCGCGCTGGTCGCGGCCGTGGACCATCGTCGCCTGGGCGTTCCTGGGCATCGGCATCACCCTCGGCTCGTGGTGGGCCTACTACGAGCTCGGCTGGGGCGGCTGGTGGTTCTGGGATCCGGTGGAAAACGCCTCGTTCATGCCGTGGCTGGTGGGCACGGCCCTGATCCACTCGCTGGCCGTCACCGAAAAGCGCGGCGTGTTCAAGAGCTGGACGGTGCTGCTGGCCATCGCCGCATTCTCCTTGAGCCTGCTCGGCACCTTCCTCGTGCGTTCCGGCGTGCTGACCTCGGTGCACGCGTTCGCTTCGGATCCGGAGCGCGGCGTGTTCATCCTGATGTTCCTGCTGTTCGTGGTCGGCGGCTCGCTGACGCTGTTCGCGCTGCGCGCGCCAGTGGTCAAGAGCCAGGTCGGCTTCAACCTGTGGTCGCGCGAAACCCTGCTGCTGGGCAACAACCTGATCCTGGTCGTGGCGGCCTCGATGATTCTGCTCGGCACCCTGTATCCGTTGGTGCTCGATGCGTTGAGCGGCGCCAAGCTGTCGGTCGGGCCGCCGTACTTCAACGCGCTGTTCATCCCGCTGATGGCGTTGCTGATGGTGGTGATGGCGGTCGGGGTGATCGTGCGCTGGAAGGACACGCCGGTGAAATGGCTGGCGGGCATGCTGGCCCCGGTGCTGCTGGGCAGCGTCGGCCTGGCGGTGGTGGCCGGCGTGGCCTACGGCGATTTCAATTGGGCGGTGCTGGCCACGTTCCTGCTGGCCGCCTGGGTGTTGCTGGCCAGCGTGCGCGACATTGTCGACAAGACCCGCCACAAGGGCCTGATCAAGGGCTTGCCGAGCCTGACCCGCAGCTATTGGGGCATGCACCTGGCGCACGTGGGCATCGCCGTCTGCGCCCTGGGCGTGGTGCTGTCGAGCCAGAACAGCGCCGAGCGCGACCTGCGCCTGGAACCGGGCGAGTCGATGGAGCTGGCCGGTTACCGGTTCGTCTTCGAAGGCGCCAAGCACTTCGAGGGGCCGAACTTCACGTCCGACAAGGGTACTGTCCGCGTCCTGCGCGACGGCAAGGAAGTCAGCGTGCTGCATCCTGAGAAACGTCTGTACACCGTGCAGAGTTCGATGATGACCGAAGCGGGGATCGACGCCGGTTTCACCCGTGACCTCTATGTCGCCCTGGGCGAGCCGCTGGGCGACGGCGCCTGGGCGGTGCGGGTGCACGTCAAGCCGTTCGTGCGCTGGATCTGGTTCGGCGGGTTGCTGACCGGTCTGGGCGGCGTGCTCGCGGCGCTGGACCGGCGCTACCGGGTCAAAGTCAAAAGCCGGGTGCGTGAAGCGCTGGGCATGGAAGGAGCCGCTGCATGAGACGTTGGTTGATGCTGGTGCCCCTGGCGGTGTTCCTGCTGGTGGCCGTTTTCCTTTACCGCGGCCTGTACCTGGATCCTGCGGAACTGCCGTCGGCGATGATCGGCAAGCCGTTTCCGGAGTTCTCCCTGCCGGCGGTGCAGGGCGACAAGACCCTGACCCGCGCCGACATCCTCGGCAAGCCGGCCCTGGTGAACGTCTGGGGCACGTGGTGCATTTCCTGCCGGGTCGAGCACCCGGTGCTGAACAAACTGGCTGAGCGCGGCGTGGTGATCTACGGCATCAACTACAAGGACACCAACGCCGACGCCCTGAAATGGCTGGCCGAGTTCCACAATCCGTACCGCCTCGACATCCGCGACGACGAAGGCTCCCTGGGCCTGAACCTCGGTGTGTACGGCGCCCCCGAAACCTTCTTCATCGACGCCAAGGGCATCATCCGCGACAAGTTCGTGGGGGTGATCGACGAGCAGGTCTGGCGGGAAAAACTGGCGGCCAAGTACCAGGCGCTGGTCGACGAGGCCACGCCATGAAGCGCTGGATCGCCGCCGCTGTCCTGGGCCTGAGCCTGGCCGGCGTGGCCCATGCGGCCATCGACACCTACCAGTTCGCCAAGGACGCGGATCGCGAGCGCTTTCGCGAACTGACCAAGGAACTGCGTTGCCCCAAGTGCCAGAACCAGGACATCGCCGACTCCAACGCGCCGATCGCCGCCGACCTGCGCAAGGAGATCTTCCGCATGCTCGGCGAGGGCAAGGACAATCAGCAGATCATCGACTTCATGGTCGACCGCTACGGTGATTTCGTCCGCTACAAGCCGGCGCTCAACGCCAAGACCGCGTTGCTGTGGTTCGGCCCTGCCGGGCTGCTGCTCGGCGGCCTGGCGGTGATCGCCGTGATCGTGCGCCGCCGTCGCGGGCAACGCGCCGAGACGCCGTCCTCGCTGTCCGCCGAAGAGCGCCAGCGCCTCGACCAACTGTTGGATAAAAACCAAGAATGATTGATTTCTGGCTCGCCGCAGGGCTGTTGCTTCTGGTCGCCCTGAGTTTTCTGCTGATTCCCGTGCTGCGCGGCCGCCGTGCCCAGCGCGAGGAAGACCGCACCGCCCTGAACGTCGCGCTGTACCAGGAACGCGTGGCCGAGCTGCAGGCGCAGCAGGCCGAAGGCGTGCTCGACGCCGCGCAGATGGACAGCGGCCGCGCCGAGGCGGCCCGTGAGCTGCTGGCCGACACCGAAGGCGTGGCGCCGGCGCGGGTTTCCCGTCTGGGCAAGCCGTTGCCGCTGCTGGCGGCCGTACTGGTGCCGGTGCTGGGCCTGGGGCTGTACCTGCATTTCGGCGCCAGCGACAAGGTCGAGCTGACCCGGGAGTTCGCCCAAGCGCCGCAGTCGATGGAAGAGATGACCCGGCGCCTTGAGCGCACGGTGGAGGCGCAACCGGACTCGGCCGAAGGCCTGTACTTCCTCGGCCGCACCTACATGGCCCAGGACCGGCCGGCGGACGCGGCGAAGATGTTCGAGCGCACCGTCAACCTGGCCGGGCGTCAGCCGGAGCTACTGGGCCAATGGGCCCAGGCGCAGTATTTCGCCGACGGCAAGAAATGGTCGGACAAGGTCAAGGCCCTGACCGACGAGGCGCTGAAGGCCGATCCGAAGGAAGTCACCAGCCTCGGCCTGCTGGGCATCGCTGCCTTCGAAGGCGAGCGCTACCAGGAAGCCATCGATTACTGGAACCGTCTGCTGGCGCAACTGCCGCCCCAAGACAAGTCCCGCGAAGCCCTGCAGGGCGGCATCGACCGCGCCACCGAGAAACTGGTGGCCAGCGGCGGCAAGGTCGCCCAGGCACCGGCGCCGAAGGCGGCTGCGCGGCTCAAGGTCAGCGTGGCCCTGGCCAGCGAGCTCAAGGGCAAGGTGCAGCCGGGCGACAGCGTGTTCATCTTCGCCCGCGCCACTTCGGGCCCTCCGGCGCCGTTGGCGGCCAAGCGCCTGACCGTCGCGGACCTGCCGGTGACCGTCGAGCTGGGCGATGCCGACGCGATGATGCCGCAGTTGAAACTGTCGAACTTCCCTGAAGTCCAACTGGTTGCGCGCGTTTCCCGTGCCGGTCAACCGACGGCGGGAGAGTGGGTCGGCCGCAGCCAGCCATTGGCGAGCAGCACCACCGCGCCGCAGACACTGACCATCGACAGCCCGGACAAATAGGCCGGACAACCTCAGGAACGCACCGCCATGAACGCCCTCGCCCGAATCACCATCATCACGTTGGCCATAGGGCTCAGCGCCTGTGCGGTGCAGCAACCTGAACCGACCCGGCTGCCGCCGATCCCGCCGTCGCAACCGGGCTCGAAACCGTCGACGCCGGCGACACCGGCCAAGCCGGGCCTTCCCGCGAAGCCTTCGAAACCGGTGCCGCGCACCTCCGCCAGCTTCGCCCCGCCGCCGGGCGGCAACAGCCACTGGGATCAGAAGCTGGGCGTGTATGTCCTCGACGACCAGCCCGACACCTTCTACCGCCAGCGTACCTACTACCGCTGGAACAACGGCTGGAGCCGCTCGATCAGCCCCAACGGCCCGTGGGAAGAGACCAACATCCACGGCGTGCCGGCGGGGCTGGGCAAACAGTACGGGCAATGAACGAAAAACGGCGATCCTTGGATCGCCGTTTTGCTGTCTGGCGGTTGTGCGCGCGCTTTCAGAGCAACGCCCGAAACCCGTTGAGTGCCCCTACCGATCGGGCCGGGCCTTGCCGTTGCAGCAGACTCAGAAACGGTTCGACCTCCATCGGCGGTGTCTTCAGTTGCTGGCGCTGACGTTGGGCGGCTCTGACGACGGCTGACGAATCCAGATGGAACAGGTTCTCGACGAATTCATCCGGGTGTTGCGCCTCGATGCCGAAGCCGGCGAGGTGCGTTTCAGGAAAGTCCTTGAGGTTGAACGTCACGATCACGCCGGCGCCGCAGCGTATGGCGGCCGCCAGCACATGACAGTCATCCCGGTCGGGCAGCGACAGTCCGGTGACGAGATCCTCGTAGCCGTCGACACAGGCATCGGGAACCGCACGATCCATCAGTTCCGATGTGCGATCCAGTTGTTCCATGCTCAGGTCGGTGCGGTTCTTCAGCAGGTTGCGTTTCCATTCGCGGTGAATCTCCTTGGTCCATTTCGCCCGAAAAAGCCCGGAGAGGGCGAGCCACATCAGGAAGTCCCTCAAGTGGGCCGGGTACAAAACACATGCATCGTATACAGCGGTGAAAGAGGAGTGCCTCACTCGTATCCTGTCCTTAACGCCTGTGCCTGCTCCGCGAGAAGCGCCATTGCCTGCTCGCTGGCGGTTTCGCGCCGGGCCTTATAGTCCATCAGATCGGCAAAGCGCACACGTCGGTGCTTGCCGGTTTTGTGGTAGGACAACTCACCGCTTTCCAGCAGCTTTATGAGGTGCGGGCGTGAGACGTTGAGCAGATCGGCGGCTTCCTGCGTGGTCAGTTCGGCGTGCACGGGCACGACCTTCACGGCGTTGCCTTCGGCCAGTGCCGCGAGAATGTCGGCCAGCAAGCGCAATGCCGAGGTGGGCAGTTCGACCCGGTGCGCTTCGTTGCGCTCATCGAAGATCTGGATGTGCTGGGTTTCGTGCCGGGTGGCCAGGTAAGCCGACAGGGCACGCTGGCCCTCCATGGCAGCCCGGACTTCGCGTTCGGCGGGGAGATTGATGGAGGGATGAACGATCATGGACATAGTACTGTTCCAGCATTCTGGGAGATGGATGCCGGAACGTTATTCGAATTAATCGAAAATCGCAATAAACGAAACGTGAAGGTTTCAGCCCTCCGTCGTCAGCGTTTTCTGCACATGGTCAACGAATGCCCGCGCCTTGGCGCTGGCCATTCGGCCTGTCGGGAAGACCGCCCAGAGATCCTGGGGCGGCAGCGTCCAGTCCTGCAGGACCTCCACCACCGCGCCGCTGGCCAGTTCCGGCTCGAACATCCACCAGGAGGCGACGCTCAAGCCCTGATCGGCGAGGACGGCCGCGCGCAAGCCTTCGGCGGCGCTGACCCGCAGGCGTCCGCTCAGGGTGGCGGTCTGCTCTTCGCTGCCCTTTGAAAACGTCCAGGTCGCGCCGCCGCTGCGGTTGTACACGGTGGCCTGGTGCTGCGACAGATCGGCGGGGCAAGTGGGGATGCCGTGTCGGGCAAAGTAGGTCGGGGTTCCCAGCACGACCCGGCGGCAGGAGGCGATCCTGCGTGCCGTCAGGCCGGAGTCGACGAGGTTGCCCATGCGCAGGGCGACGTCGATGCCTTCTTCCATGAGGTTGATGTTGCGGTCGTCCAGCATCAGGTCGACGCTCAACTGCGGGTGCTGGTCGAGAAACATCCCCAGGCGCGGCACCACGTTCATCCGGCCGAACGTCACGGCGGCGCTTACCCGCAGGTTGCCGCTCAGGCCGCTGGCGCTGCCCCGGGCGGCGTTGTCGGCTTCGTCGGCCTCTTCCAGGGTGCGCTTGGCCCGCTCGAAATACGCCAATCCGGCCTCGGTGGGCGTCAGGCCCCGGGTCGAGCGCAGCAGCAGGCGCACGGCAAGCCGCGCCTCAAGCTGGGCGATGGTTTTCGACACGGCGGGCTGGCCGATGTCCAGGCGCCTGGCCGCCGCGGAAAACGAGCCGGTTTCCACGACGCAGACGAAGGTTTCCATGGCGGCGAGACGGTCCATCCGATTTTCCCTGCAGGATCGGTATTGATAGGTCGGCAGAAGGTGCCGAGTGTAATCCGGCGTGGCCGCTTGATCACATGTTGCAAAACAACCGAGCGTCGTGGCGGCCAATCCTGTGCTTGAGTAAACATAACTCTGGAGTTATTTTTTATGGGCCGAGCCAAGGAGGCGGTGGGTGCAGAGCAGGCTATTGATCAAGGAGCTGGAGGACGCAGGGTGGGTACTGGATCGTGTCACCGGCAGTCATCACATTTTTACTCATCGCTACAGTCCGTACTCGATTCCCGTCCCGCATCCGAAGAAGGATTTGCCGCTTGGGACGGTCAAGAGCATCAGGCGGCGTGCGGGGCTGTTGAACCCGTCAGCCGGTCAAACAGGAGATCCGTAATGCAATACCCGATCTGCATCGAATGGGGCGACGAAAACACGGCCATCGGCATTCAGATCCCGGATATCCCGGGTGCGGTCACGGCCGGGGACACGTTCGAGGATGCCTACAAGGCGGCTGTTGAGGTTGCGCATCTCATGCTGCAGGAAATGGCGACGGGCGGAGAGTCTGTTCCCATGCCGACCTCGGCGGCCGCCCACCGCAGCAACCCGGAGTTCGCGGGAATGGGCTGGGGCATGCTGGAACTGGATGTTTCGCCTTACATGGGCAAGACCGAAAAGGTCAACGTGACGCTGCCCGGTTATGTGATCCAGCGAATCGACCGGTATGTGCGCGAGCACAACATCAAGAGCCGTTCTTCGTTTCTGGCGGATGCGGCCATGGAGAAGCTGGTTCGCTATTGACTGCCCGGCTGTGCCCTGACTCTAGCCATCGTCAGCAGGCTGGCTCTCGCCCAGGATTCGTTCGTTGCGCAAATTCTGGGTGGGAGCCGCGATACGGCTTCCTCGCGAAGCGCCTGGCGCTTACGCCGTCGCCAACGCCGGCCTCTTCGCCACACTCAGGAACCGCACCAGCGCCAGCAGCGGAAACGCGCTGCCCACGATCACGATCCACAGCCAGCCGCCATGCTCGTACACCGTGCTGGCCACCGACGAGCCGAAGGCGCCGCCGATGAAGATGCTGGTCATGTACAGCGCGTTGAGGCGGCCGCGGCTTTTGGCGTCCAGGGTGTACACCGCGCGCTGGCCGAGCACCATGTTCATCTGCACGCAGAAGTCGAGCACCACGCCGGTGACCGCCAGGCCGATCACGCTGTAGGCCGGGTGGATGAAGGCCGGCAGGAAGCTCAAGGCGGCGAACAGCATGGCCAGCAGCGAGGCGATGCGGGTGTGGCCGGCGTCGGCCAGGCGGCCGCTGATGGGGGCGGCGACGGCGCCGATGGCCCCGACCAGGGCGAAGATCGCGATCTGGCTCTGGGACAGGCCATGATTGCGCGCAAGCTCCAGCGGCACGGCGGTCCAGAACAGGCTGAAGGCGGCGAACATGCAGCCTTGGTAGAACGCACGCTGGCGCAGCACCGGTTGCTGGCGCAGCAGCGTCCACAGCGAGCCGATCAACTGGCCGTAGGAGGCGCTGTGATCCGGCTGGCGCTTGGGCACGGTGAGGGCGAGGACGACGCTGATCGCCGCCATCAGCGCCGCGGCGATCATGAACATCGCGCGCCAGCCGAAGTGGTCGGCCACCACGCTCGACACGGGACGCGCCAGCAGGATGCCCAGCAGCAGGCCGCCCATGATTCCGCCGACGACCCGGCCACGGGATTCCTCCGGCGTCAGGTGCGCGGCCAGCGGGATGAGGATCTGCACCGACACCGAGCTGAAGCCCACCAGCAGCGAAACCAGCAAAAACACGTTGGGCTGCTCGGTGAACGCCGCGCCGAGCAGACTGGCGATGGCCACCACGGTGGTGGCGATCATCAAGCGGCGGTTCTCCAACAGGTCGCCCAGCGGCACCAGGAAGAACAGGCCCAGCGCGTAACCGATCTGGGTCAGCGAGACGATGAAGCTGGCCAGGGTGTCGGTCAGGCCGATGTCCGGTGCGATCAGGCCGATGATCGGCTGGGCGTAGTAGATGTTGGCAACGATGGCGCCGCAGCAGAAAGCGAACAGCAGCACCATGCCTCGGGTCATTGCGTGAGTTGTGGCGGTCATGGGGTTCTCAGGTCCGGCAAATGGGAATGCGGTGAGGCTAAGGGACGCGGCGGGCCGGCGGTAGCGGGCCTGGATCGATATCAGTTATTCCGTTGCGGAATAGGTGGCGTCCCTGGGGATGTCGTCCATCGGCGAACCTTGCGTCCGACCGTTGAGGGCTGATGATACATTCACTTACATCTTGTTCGATAGCATGCTTATGTTGTCGGTGGGTTTTCGAGTTCATGAAGGGAGGATCGCGATGTTTCGACAGTGGATTCGCTGCGGCGCAGCCCTGGCCTTGATCGGCCTGTTCGGTGCCGGCGGCGCGCAGGCCGGCGAGGCGCCGGGCATGCGCATGGGTGTGCGCGGCGAGATCGCCGCCGTCAGCCCCGACACGCTGAGGGTGCACGTCAACAGCGGCGAGAACGTGGTGATCCAGTTGACCAAGGACACCCGGATCCGCGCCGTGACCCTGGCCAACATCGAGGACATCAAGCCCGGCAGCTACATCGGCTCGGCGGCCATTCCCCAGGAAGACGGCACGCTCAAGGCGCTGGAGGTGCATGTGTTTCCGCCGGAGTTGGCCGGCAGCGGCGACGGCCACCGGCCGTTCGACCTGGCCAAGGGCAGCAGCATGACCAACGGCAGCGTCGGCGACCTGGTGGTGAGCAACGGCCGGGTGCTGACCGTCAACTACAAGGGCGGCCAGCAGAAGATCCTGGTGCCGGAGGACGTGCCCATCGTCAACCTGCTGCCGGGCGACCGCAGCCTGCTCAAGGTCGGGGTGAAGATCGTCACCTTCGTGACCCAGAGCGCCGACGGCACGCTGACGGCGCAGTCGATCTCGGCGGGCAAGGACGGCGTGACCCCGCCGATGTGATCTCCAATGAAAAAGGCGACCGTTTGGTCGCCTTTTTCATTGCCGTCGGGGGCTTATTTGTTGGTGTAGATCTGATCGAAGATCCCGCCGTCGTTGAAGTGGGTTTTCTGCACGGTGCGCCAGTCGCCGAAGGTCTTCTCCACCGACAGGAAGTCGACTTTCGGGAAGCGGTCGGTGTACTTGGCCAGCACCGCCGGATCACGCGGACGCAGGTAGTTGGCGGCGGCGATCTCTTGGCCTTCCGGCGACCACAGGTACTTGAGGTAAGCCTCGGCGGCGGCGCGGGAGCCTTTCTTCTCGACCACCTTGTCGACCACCGACACCGGCGGCTCGGCTTCGGCGGAGACGCTCGGGTAGATGACCTCGAACTGGTCGCGGCCGAACTCGCGGGCGATCATTTCCGCCTCGTTCTCGAAGGTCACCAGCACGTCGCCGATCTGGTTGGTCATGAACGTGGTGGTGGCGGCGCGGCCGCCGGTGTCCAGCACGGGGGCCTGCTTGAACAGCTTGCCGACGAAGTCCTTGGCCTTGTTCTCGTCGCCGCCGTTCTTGAGCACATAACCCCAGGCCGAGAGGTAGGTGTAGCGACCGTTGCCCGAGGTCTTCGGGTTGGGCACGATCACCTGCACGCCGTCCTTGAGCAGGTCCGGCCAGTCTTTCAAGGCCTTCGGGTTGCCCTTGCGCACGATGAACACCGTGGCGGAGGTGAACGGCGCGCTGTTGTTCGGCAGGCGCGCGACCCAGTCGTTCGGCACCAGTTTGCCGTTGTCCGCCAGGGCGTTGATGTCGGTGGCCATGTTCATGGTGATGACGTCGGCCGGCAGGCCGTCGATGACCGAGCGCGCCTGTTTGCTCGAACCGCCGAACGACATCTGCACGGTGATGTTTTCGTTGTGCTCGGCCTGCCAGTGCTTCTGGAACGCGGTGTTGTAGTCCTTGTAGAAATCGCGCATCACGTCGTAGGAAACGTTCAGCAGGGTCGGTGCGGCCTGGGCGGCGCCAGTGAAGGCGAGGGCGGCGGCGAGAAGTGAGGCGCCAAAGAGTTTTTTCACTGCGCATTCCTTGTTCTGGGGTGTGTTCCGGCCGGGGGCGGGCCATTTGCCAGCGACTATAGCGGCCTGCGCATAGTCGCTTAAAGATTAAAAAGCTCTTTGCTTATTCCATTTTTTTTGTACAGCGCATTGCCGCAGCGGGAGCAGAACGACGCTTCCTGTTCATGGTTGTCCTTGGCGCAGACCGGGCAGGCGTGACGCTTTTGCCCGCCGCGCATGGCGGTGGCCAGTTCCGCCGTGAAGATCCCGGTGGGCACGGCGATGATCGAGTAACCGGTGATCATCACCATCGACGAGATCACCTGGCCCAACGGGGTCTTGGGCACGATGTCGCCGTAACCCACGGTGGTCAGGGTCACGATAGCCCAATAGATGCTTTTGGGGATGCTGGTGAAGCCGCGTTCGGGGCCTTCGACCACATACATCAGGGTGCCGAACACGGTGACCAGGGTGCAGACCGTGAGCAGGAACACCAGAATCTTCTGCTTGCTGCCGCGCAGGGCGTCGAGCAGGTAATGCGCCTGACTCAGGTAGTTGCCCAGCTTGAGCACGCGGAAGATGCGCAGCATCCGGATCACCCGGATGATCAGCAGGTACTGCGCATCGGCGTAGTACAGCGCGAGGATGCCGGGCACGATCGCCAGCAGGTCCACCAGCCCGTAGAAGCTGAAGGCGTAGCGCAAGGGCCTGGGCGAGCAGTACAGGCGCAGCAGGTACTCGCCCAGGAAGATGACCGTGAAGCCCCACTCGATGTACGCAAGCAAGCTGGCGTAGTTCTGGTGGACGTCGTCGATGCTGTCCAGGATCACCACCACCAGGCTGGCGAGGATGATCAGGAGCAGGGTCTTGTCGAAACGGCGGCCGGCCACCGTGTCGGTCTGGAAAATGATCACGTAGAGGCGGTCGCGCCACGTGGCGTTGCTGTTCATTCAATGCGCTCGGGGAAAAGATCAGCGCAGCCTAGGTTGATTCTCCCCGTGAGCGCAAGGCGCGGCGTTCGCTTCGGTCGCACCGGTCAGGCGGGTGCCGGTGCGCAGCAGCCAGCAGGCGAGGATGAACGGCGCCGTGAGCGGCGCCAGCCCCAGCGCGCCGAACAGCGGCGGCGTCAGCAAGGCCAGGCCGATGCCCGCCAGCGGCAGCCACGGTTGCCGGCGCTGGGCGCTGAAGGCGAGGGCGGCCAGCACGGCGTTGTAGCCGCCCAGGCCGAGCAGGGCGGTCTGGCTGTCGTGCTGCAGCAGGCTGGCGCCCAGGCCGATGGCCGACGCCAGCAGGGCCCAACCGAACGCACGGCGGTCGGCGAGCAACAGGCCGGCGGCGATCAAGGCGCCGGCCAGCGGATGGTCGAGGAACATCACCTGGCCGAAGCCGTTGAGCGCCGCGCCGATCAGGTTGACGGCGTTCGTTTCGGGGGCGGGCGCAGGCGTCGCAGGTTCGGCGAAGGTCAAGGCGATCCAGCCCAGCATCACGAACGGTGCGGTGTAGGCGGGCAGGCATTGCTTGAGGCTCACGCGCTTGAGCCACTGCTGGGTGATCATCGCGCTCAGTCCGCCGGCCGCCAGGATCAGCGGCGGCAACATCGGCGACCAGGGAAAGTACAGGCTCAGCAGCAGGCCGATGAGCACGCCGTTGTAGCTGAACAGGCCGGCCTGGCGATCCGCCTTGGCGTAGTTGCGGCGCTGGGCGGTGAGCAGGCCGGCGACGGCGCCGAGTAGGGCGCCGGCGAACAGCACCGGCGCGGTCAGCAGGATCGCCAGGAGGCACAGCAACCCGCAGAGCGGATGGCGCTGGAGGAAGATCTGGCTGAAGCCGTTGAGCAAGGCCTCGGCCCAGTCGGGGCAGTGGGTGTTGAAATGGTTGGCAGGCATGGCAGTTCTGAAAGTCAGTGAAACCGGGTCGTCCTTGTCGCCGGCAGGCTGGCTCCCACACTGAATCTCTGTTCATTGTCGGTTCTGTGGGCGACACAAAACCGATGTGGGAGCGGGCCTGCCCGCGAAGAGGCCGGTGCAGTCGCTAGATCAACGTCTCGATCCGCAACGAGTTAGTCGATCCCGGTTGGCCAAACGGCACACCGGCGGTGATCAGCAGCGTATCGCCCCGTTCGGCCATGCCTTGAGCCTGGGCGATCTCCAGGGCGGTGGAGCAGACCTCGTCGACCTGGCGCAGCCGGTCGTTGACCACCGAATGGATGCCCCACGCGACGCTCAGGCGCCGGGCGGTCTGCAGGTTCGGCGTCAGGTTGAGGATCGGCGCCTTCGGCCGTTCCCGTGCCGCACGCAGGCTGGAAGCGCCGGATTCGCTGTAGTTGACCAGCACCGCCACCGGCAGCACGTTGCTGAT
Organism: Pseudomonas sp. B3(2017); assembly: GCF_002113595.1. Taxonomy (NCBI): domain Bacteria; kingdom Pseudomonadati; phylum Pseudomonadota; class Gammaproteobacteria; order Pseudomonadales; family Pseudomonadaceae; genus Pseudomonas; species Pseudomonas sp. B3(2017). The sequence goes on along the minus strand of NZ_NEIU01000014.1, from coordinate 68,564 downwards.
GCGGCGGATGGCGCAACTGATCGCGTCGGACACGGTGGCCTCGGCCTTCGGCCGGCTGACGTCGAGCTGGGTCTGGTAGTCCGGACCGTTCTCCACCTGGCGGATGATCTTGCTCATCATCTGCACGGCTTCGAGCGGGTATTCGCCGGAGGCGGTCTCCGCCGACAGCATCACCGCATCGGCGCCTTCGGCCACGGCGTTGGCCACGTCGGTGACTTCGGCGCGGGTCGGCGCCGGCGAGAAACGCATCGATTCGAGCATCTGCGTGGCCACCACCACCGGTTTGCCGAGCTGGCGGCAGGTGCCGATGATGTTCTTCTGGATCTGCGGCACGCTCTCGGCCGGCACTTCCACGCCCAGGTCGCCGCGGGCCACCATGATCGCGTCGCTCAGCTCGGCGATTTCCCGCAGTTGCTGCACCGCCGAGGGTTTTTCGATCTTCGCCATCAGGAACGCCTTGTCGCCGATCAGCGCCCGGGCTTCGCGGATGTCTTCGGGGCGCTGCACGAACGACAGCGCCACCCAGTCCACGCCCAGTTCCAGGCCGAAGCTCAGGTCGCGGCGGTCCTTGGCCGTCAGCGGGCTGAGGTCGAGCACTGCCTGCGGCACGTTCACCCCTTTGCGGTCCGACAGCTCGCCGCCGTTGAGCACGGTGGTGTCGATGGCGTCGGAGTACTTGGTCACCACGCGCAGGCGCAGCTTGCCGTCATCGAGCAGCAGATCCATGCCCGCTTCCAACGCGGCGATGATCTCCGGATGGGGCAGGTTGACCCGGCGCTGGTCGCCCGGGGTGGCGTCCAGGTCCAACCGGAACGCCTGGCCGCGGTGCAGCTGCACCTTGCCCTCGGCGAACTTGCCGACCCGCAGCTTCGGGCCTTGCAGATCCATCAGGATGCCCAGCGGGTAGTTGAGCTGGCGCTCGACCTCGCGGATCCACTGGTAGCGCTTGGCGTGGTCGGCGTGGTCGCCGTGGCTGAAGTTGAGGCGGAAGATGTTGACGCCGGCCTCCACCAATTCGCGGATGTCGTCGATGCCGTCGACGGCAGGGCCCAGGGTGGCGAGGATTTTGACTTTTTTGTCAGGCGTCATGTTTAGGGCTCTCGAGGATCAGGATGGCGCGGAAGTCGTTGACGTTGGTGCGGGTCGGTTCGGTGACGATCAGCGCATCGAGCGCCTCGAAGTAGCCGTAGCCGTTGTTGTCGTCCAGCTCGTCGCTGGCGCTCAGGCCCAGGGCCGCGGCGCGGGCGTAGCTGTCCGGGGTCATGAGGGCGCCGGCGTTGTCTTCCGAACCGTCGATGCCGTCGGTGTCGCCGGCCAGCGCGTAGACGCCGGGCTGGCCCTTGAGGCTGTCGGTCAGGCTCAGCAGGAACTCGGCGTTGCGCCCGCCGCGGCCGTTGCCGCGCACGGTGACGGTGGTCTCGCCGCCGGAGAGGATCACGCAAGGCGCCGCCAGCGGCTGGCCGTGCTGGATGATCTGGCGGGCGATGCCGGCGTGGACTTTCGCCACCTCGCGGGATTCGCCTTCCAGGTCGCCGAGGATCAGCGGGCTGAAGCCGGCCTGCCGGCATTTCACCGCCGCCGCTTCCAGCGACTGCTGCGGGCGGGCGATCAGTCGGAAATGGCTGCGGGCCAGGCTCGGGTCGCCGGGTTTGACCGTTTCCGACTCGGGGCTCTGCAGCCAGGTGCGCACCGAGGCCGGCACTTCGATGCCGTAGCGCTTGAGGATGGCCAGGGCTTCGGCGGACGTGCTCGGGTCGGCCACGGTGGGGCCGGAGGCGATCACGGTGGCGAGGTCGCCGGGCACGTCGGAAATCGCATAGGTGTAGACGGTGGCCGGCCAGCAAGCCTTGCCGAGGCGGCCGCCCTTGATCGCCGAGAGGTGCTTGCGCACGCAGTTCATCTCGCCGATGGTGGCGCCGGACTTGAGCAAGGCCTTGTTGATCGACTGCTTGTCGGCCAGGGTAATGCCTTCGGCGGGCAGGGCGAGCAGCGCGGAGCCGCCGCCGGACAGCAGGAAGATCACCCGGTCGGCTTCGGTCAGGTCGCTGACCAGGGCCAGCACGCGCTGGGCCACGGCCAGGCCGGCGGCGTCCGGCACCGGGTGCGCGGCTTCGACCACCTCGATTTTTTCGCACGGGGCGCCGTGGCCGTAGCGGGTCACCACCAGGCCCGAGACCTCGCCCTGCCAGCAGCGCTCGACCACCTGGGCCATGGCGGCCGCAGCCTTGCCGGCGCCGATGACGATCACGCGGCCGGTGCGGTCGGCGGGCAGGTGCGCTTCGAGTACGTGTTGCGGATGGGCCGCGTCGATGGCTGTGGCAAACAGCTCGCGCAGCAGTTGTTGCGGATCGACCGACATGACGGGCTCCCGGAATTCTTGTTATTGGACAGAGCGACGCGCATCCCTGTGGGAGCGGGCTTGCCGGCGATTCAGGCGCAGCGGTCGGTCAGACACACCGCGCCGACTCCATCGTCAGCAGGCTGGCTCCCACCGGTTCAGGCAGGGATCACTGCTTGTCGCGGATCGAGAAGTTGGCCATGTGTTCCAGACCCTTGATCAGCGCCGAGTGGTCCCAGTTGCTGCCGCCGATGGCCGCGCAGGTGCTGAACACTTGCTGGGCGTTGGCGGTGTTCGGCAGGTTGATCGACAGCTCCTTGGCGCCTTGCAGGGCCAGGTTCAGGTCCTTCTGGTGCAGGCTGATGCGGAAGCCCGGGTCGAAGGTGCCCTTGATCATGCGCTCGCCGTGGACTTCGAGGATCTTGGAGGAGGCGAAGCCGCCCATCAGCGCTTCGCGCACCTTGGCCGGGTCGGCGCCGTTCTTGGAGGCGAACAGCAAGGCTTCGGCCACGGCCTGGATGTTCAGGGCCACGATGATCTGGTTGGCGACCTTGGCGGTCTGGCCGTCGCCGTTGCCGCCGACCAAGGTGATGTTCTTGCCCATGGCCTGGAACAGCGGCAGCGCGCGCTCGAACGCATCGGTCTCGCCGCCGACCATGATGCTCAGGGTCGCGGCCTTGGCGCCGACCTCACCGCCGGACACCGGTGCGTCGAGGTACTGCGCGCCTTTCTCGTTGACCTTGGCGGCGAAGGCCTTGGTGGCGGTCGGCGAGATCGAGCTCATGTCGATGACCACCTTGCCTTTGCCGATGCCGGCCGCGACGCCGTCGGCGCGGAAGAGAACGTCTTCGACCTGCGGGGTGTCCGGCACCATGACGATGATGAATTCGGCTTCCTGGGCCACTTCCTTCGGGTTGGCCAGGGCGACGGCGCCGGCGGCCACCAGGTCGGCGGGGGCGGCGTCGTGGTGCGCCGACAGGAACAGGCTGTGACCGGCTTTCTGCAGGTTCGCCGCCATTGGGTGGCCCATGATGCCGGTGCCGATGAATCCGATTTTAGCCATGAGAAAATCCTCTTGTTGTTCTGATGCTGCAAGGCAGCCTTAGGGACGCAGCCGATTCAGTGTGGGAGCTGGCTTGCCAGCGATGGCGGTGGATCAGGCAACCTGTTTGTCGTGTGTGCTGCCGCCATCGCGGGCAAGCCCGCTCCCACAGGGTTTTGTGGGGTTCGCTCAAATAGCGTTGTGGGTCTTGAGCCAGCCCAGGCCCGCTTCCGTGGTGGTCAGCGGCTTGTACTCGCAACCGACCCAGCCCTGGTAGCCGATGCGGTCCAGGTGTTCGAACAGGAAGCGGTAGTTGATCTCGCCGGTGCCTGGCTCGTGACGGCCGGGGTTGTCCGCCAGCTGAACATGGTTGATCTCGTCCAGGTGCGATTGCAGGGTGCGGGCCAGGTCACCTTCCATGATCTGCATGTGGTAGATGTCGTACTGCAGGAACAGGTTCGCGCTGCCGACCTGCTCGCGGACCGACAGGGCCTGCGCGGTGTTGTTCAGGTAGAAGCCGGGGATGTCGCGGGTGTTGATCGCCTCCATCACCAGCTTGATGCCCGCCGCCTGCAGCTTGTCGGCCGCGTACTTGAGGTTGGCGACGAAGGTCTTTTCCACGGTGGCGTCGTCCACGCTCTGCGGGCGGATGCCGGCCAGGCAGTTGACCTGGGTGTTGCCCAGCACCTGGGCGTAGGCGATGGCCAGGTCGACCCCGGCGCGGAACTCTTCGACCCGGTCCGGCAGGCACGCGATGCCGCGCTCGCCCTTGGCCCAGTCGCCGGCCGGCAGGTTGAACAGCACTTGGGTCAGACCGTTGGCGTCGAGCTTGGCCTTGATCTCGGCCGAGCTGAAATCATAGGGGAACAGGTATTCGACGCCGCTGAAGCCGGCCTTGGCGGCGGCGTCGAAACGGGCGAGGAAATCCTGTTCGGTGAACAGCATGGACAGGTTGGCTGCGAAACGCGGCATGGTGGTCTCCCTTAAGTATGTGCAGGTCCCCTGTGGGAGCCAGCCTGCTGGCGACAGCGATGGCCCGGACAACATCCATGTCGGATGTGCCGGCCTCATCGCGAGCAGGCTCGCTCCTACCGGGAAAGCGGTCAGCCGTTAATCGAGCAGCGAGATCGCCGTCGGTGCATCGTTGCCGACCAGCGCCAGGTCTTCGAATTCGTTGACGGCGTTGATCTCGGTGCCCATGGAGATGTTGGTCACACGCTCCAGGATGATCTCGACGATCACCGGCACCTTGAACTCTTCGATCAACTGTTCGGCCTGGCGCAGGGCCGGGGCGATGCCGGCCGGTTCGAACACGCGCAGGGCCTTGCAGCCGAGGCCTTCGGCGACCGCGACGTGGTCGACGCCGTAACCGTTGAGCTCCGGCGCGTTCAGGTTATCGAAGGACAGCTGCACGCAATAGTCCATATCGAACCCGCGCTGGGCCTGACGGATCAGCCCCAGGTACGAGTTGTTCACCACGACGTGGATGTAAGGCAGTTTGAACTGAGCGCCGACCGCCAACTCCTCGATCATGAACTGGAAGTCATAGTCCCCCGACAGGGCCACGACTTTGCGGTTCGGATCGGCCTTCACCACGCCCAGCGCCGCCGGGATGGTCCAGCCCAACGGGCCGGCCTGGCCGCAGTTGATCCAGTGACGCGGCTTGTAGACGTGCAGGAACTGCGCGCCGGCGATCTGCGACAGGCCGATGGTGCTGACGTAGCAGGTGTCCTTGCCGAACACCTGGTTCATTTCTTCGTACACGCGCTGCGGCTTGACCGGCACGTTGTCGAAGTGGGTCTTGCGCTGCAGGCTGGCCTTGCGCTGCTGGCAATCTTGCAGCCAGGCGCTGCGGTTCTTCAGCTTGCCGGCGGCTTGCCACTCGCGGGCGACTTCGATGAACACGGTCAGCGCGCTGGCGGCGTCGGAGACGATGCCCAGGTCCGGGGTGAACACGCGGCCGATCTGGGTCGGTTCGATGTCGACGTGGATGAACTTGCGGCCTTCGGTGTAGACGTCCACCGAACCGGTGTGGCGGTTGGCCCAGCGGTTGCCGATGCCCAGCACGGCGTCGGACTTGAGCATCGTGGCGTTGCCGTAGCGGTGCGAGGTCTGCAGGCCGACCATGCCCACCATCAGCGGGTGGTCGTCCGGGATGGTGCCCCAGCCCATCAGGGTCGGGATCACCGGAATGCCGGTCAGCTCGGCGAATTCCACCAGCAGTTCGCTGGCGTCGGCGTTGATGATGCCGCCGCCGGCCACCAGCAACGGACGCTCGGCCTGGTCGAGCAGGGCCAGGGCCTTCTCGGCCTGCACGCGGGTGGCGCTCGGCTTGAGCAGCGGCAGCGGCTGGTAGGCGTCGATGTCGAATTCGATTTCGGCCATCTGCACGTCGAACGGCAGGTCGATCAGCACCGGGCCCGGACGGCCGGAGCGCATTTCGTAGAAGGCCTTCTGGAACGCGTAAGGCACCTGGCCCGGCTCCAGGACCGTGGTCGCCCACTTGGTCACCGGCTTGACGATGCTGGTGATGTCGACGGCCTGGAAATCTTCCTTGTGCAGGCGGGCGCGGGGCGCTTGCCCGGTGATGCAGAGGATCGGGATCGAGTCGGCGGAGGCGCTGTAGAGGCCGGTGACCATGTCGGTGCCGGCGGGGCCGGAGGTGCCGATGCACACGCCGATGTTGCCGGCCTTGGTGCGGGTGTAGCCCTCGGCCATGTGCGAGGCGCCCTCGACGTGGCGGGCGAGGACGTGATCGATGCCGCCGACTTTTTGCAGGGCGGAATACAGCGGGTTGATCGCCGCGCCCGGAATGCCAAAAGCGGTATCGACCCCTTCGCGGCGCATCACCAGAACGGCGGCTTCGATTGCTCTCATTTTGCTCATGGTTTTGTGCCTCTTTACGTTTTGTAATTGTATACAAGTGGCTTTGCGCAGAGTGTATTCACGGCGAGCGATACAGGTCAATCCATTTTCTCAAGCACCCGTTTCATTCGTCGGAAGCCGATTCTGCTGTGGCTTTTCGTCGCATGTGGCGATTTTCGAGAATTATTGTATACAAATAAATTATTCATTGTGTTCTATTTGTGGCATCGGACTGCGGCACAAGCGCGCAGCCCAACGGCTTTCCCAATAACAAAATGAGGACGGCACCATGAGCGCTTTAACCTTGAAAACCGCAGTCAACCTGGTCAATGAAGCCATCGGCGCAGGGCGGGCGATCTCCGCCGCGCCGCTGACGGTCGCGGTGCTCGACGCCGGCGGCCATCTGGTCACCCTGCAGCGTGAGGACGGCGCAAGCCTGCTGCGCCCGGACATCGCCATCGGCAAGGCCTGGGGCGCCATCGCCCTGGGCAAGGGGTCGCGCCTGCTGGCGCTCGACGCCCAGCAGCGCCCGGCGTTCATCGCCGCGCTCAACAGCATGGGCCAGGGCAGCGTGGTACCCGCGCCGGGCGGCGTGCTGATCCGCGATCAGGCGGGGAACGTGCTGGGTGCGATCGGCATCAGCGGCGATCTGTCGGATGTGGACGAGCAGGTGGCGATCAAGGCGGTCGAGGCGCTGGACCTGCGGGCGGATGCGGGGGTGGTGGCTTGATCGGCGGCGTCTGATCGAAAGTCATCGTCGGCAAGCCAACTCCCACAGGTTTTGTGTCGTTCACAAACCTTGCGTCCAACACAGAAAACTGTGGGAGCTGGCTTGCCAGCGATGGCGGCCTGACTGACACATCCAGACAAAAGACGGGCCTGCAAGTCGGGTCGCCAAGATCTAGCCTTCCGAGGAAGCCATCATAAAGGGGCAACGGATTGCCGGATCTTCCAGCTTCACATCGTCTGCGAACGGGCCGCTATGCCGAGCCCAACCGCATCTACCTGCTGACCGCCAACACACTTGACCGCGAGCCGGTTTTTGCCGATTTCGCCTTGGGCAGATTGGTGGTTCAGCAGTTTCGCCGGGCACAAACGATCGGGATTGCGAGCTCTCTGGCTTGGGTCGTCATGCCAGATCACTTTCATTGGCTGGTGGCGCTGGAAAACTGTTCGCTCAGAAGGCTGATGCGGGAAACCAAGTCATTGGCAACCCGGGAGGTGAATCTTTCCAGCGGTAGAAACGGATCACTTTGGCAGCAGGGCTTTCACGACCGGGCGCTGAGGCGGGAGGAAGATTTGGTGAAGGTGGCGCGGTATGTCGTCGCCAACCCATTGCGGGCAAGGTTGGTGGAGAAGCTTGGCGACTATCCGCTGTGGGATGCCGTTTGGGTTTGAGCTGAGACCGGGTTGCCTCTATCGCTGGCAAGCCAGCTCCCACAGGTTTTGTGTCGTTCACAAACCTTGCGTTCAACACAGAAAACTGTGGGAGCTGGCTTGCCAGCAAATCGGTCGCCGCGACCTGTCAGTCCGGCTCGCACCCCTTGAGCACCAGCCGGATGATCGTCTGCGCCGCCGCTTCATAGTCGGCTTCGTCCAGCTTGTCCTTGCCGGTCACGGCGGAGATCTGCCAGTCGAAGTCGGCGTAGGTCTGGGTCGCGGCCCAGATGCTGAACATCAGGTGGTTGGGGTCGACCGGGGCGATCTGGCCGCGGTCGATCCAGGTCTGGATGCAGTCGATGTTGTGCTTGGCCTGGCCGTTGAGCTGCTCGACCAGGTCGGCGCTCAGGTGTGGGGCGCCGTGCATGATTTCGCTGGCGAACACCTTGGAGGCGAAGGGCAGGTCGCGGGAGATGCGGATCTTGGAGCGGATGTAGCCGCTGAGCACTTCGCTGGGCACGCCGTCCGGGTTGAACGGGGTCGAGGCCTGGAGGATCGGCACGATGATGCTTTCGAGCACCTCGCGGTAGAGGTTTTCCTTGGACTTGAAGTAGTAGTAGACGTTGGGCTTGGGCAGTCCCGCCTTGGCGGCGATGTCGCTGGTTTTGGTCGCCGCGAAGCCCTTGTCGGCGAATTCCTCACTGGCGGCACGCAGGATCAGTTCTTTGTTGCGCTCGCGGATTGTGCTCATAAACCCGGTGGTTCCTTGCCTGTTCTGGCGGTTGCGCATGGTAGCACCGGCCTCGCGCGGCGCTCAACAATGCCCCGTGTGGCCTGCGGTCGCGTATGCTGCGCAGCATTATTCACAAAAGGAAACATGATTCATGGCAGGAAGCAGTCTGCTGGTGCTCATCGATGACATCGCCACCGTGCTGGACGATGTGGCGCTGATGAGCAAGATGGCCGCCAAGAAGACCGCCGGGGTGCTCGGCGATGATCTGGCTCTCAATGCCCAGCAAGTCTCCGGCGTGCGGGCCGAGCGGGAAATCCCCGTGGTGTGGGCGGTGGCCAAGGGGTCGTTCGTCAACAAGCTGATCCTGGTGCCGTCGGCCCTGGCGATCAGTGCGTTCGTGCCGTGGCTGGTGACGCCGCTGCTGATGGTCGGCGGCGCGTACCTGTGTTTCGAGGGTTTCGAGAAACTGGCGCACAAGTTCCTGCACAGCGAGGCCGAGGACGAAGCCGGGCACGCGCAGTTGACGGAGGCCGTGGCCAACCCAGCGACTGACCTGGTGGCCTACGAGAAGGACAAGATCAAGGGCGCGATCCGCACCGACTTCATCCTTTCGGCGGAAATCATCGCCATCACCCTCGGCACCGTCGCCGACGCCTCGCTGACCCAGCAGGTGATCGTGATGTCGGGCATCGCCGTGGTCATGACCGTGGGCGTTTACGGCCTGGTGGCCGGCATCGTCAAGCTCGACGACCTGGGCCTGTGGCTGACCCAGAAGCCTGCGCAGATGGCCAAGACCGTCGGCAACGGCATCCTGCGCGCGGCGCCGTACATGATGAAGGGCTTGTCGGTGGTCGGTACGGCGGCGATGTTCCTGGTCGGCGGCGGCATCCTGACCCACGGCGTGCCGGCGGTGCATCACTGGATCGAAAGCGTGGGCGCGGCGGCTGGCGGCGCCGGGTTCGCGGTGCCGCTGCTGTTGAACGGCGCAGCGGGGATCGTCGCGGGCGCGGTGGTGCTGGCGGTGGTTTCGGTGGTGGGCAAGCTCTGGCGGGCGATCAAAGGGTGATCGCATGACCTCTGTGGGGCCGGTCTGCCGGCGATGGCGGTGTGTCAGTCCGGGCCTGGGTGAATGACATGGCCTCATCGCCAGCAGGCTGGCTCCTACAGGGTTGAGTGACATGAAAAAGGGCCATCCGATGCGCGTCGGATGGCCCTTTTTCGTTGCCGCCGAGGTTACTCGGCGATCTGCAGCTTGCGCGATTCGGTGTACACGTAGCGCACCTTCTCGTACTCGAACGGCGAGTTCATCTGGCCGTAGCGGAAGCGGGTCTGGTAGCGCTTGTCGACGGCGCGCAACGCCCAGATTTCCGGGTGGTTTTCGCTGACCTGGGAGACGTTGAGGAAGTTGATCGCCGACTCCGCGCTGAAGTCCACCGCCAGGCCGGCGGTGTCGCGCAGGTTCGACGGGCCGAGGATCGGCAGCACGAAATAGGCGCCGCCCGGTACGCCGTAGAAGCCCAGGGTCTGGCCGAAGTCTTCGCTCTGGCGCTGCAGGCCCATGGCGGTGGCCGGATCCCACAGGCCGGCGATGCCGATGGTGGTGTTGAGCAGCAGGCGGGCGGTGATCTCCATCGAGCGCTTGCCCTTGAACTGCAGCAGGCTGTTCATCAGGTTCGGCACATCGCCCAGGTTGTTGAAGAAGTTGCTGACGCCGGTGCGCACGAAACCCGGCGTGATGTAGCGGTAACCGTCGACCACCGGCAGGAACACCCATTGGTCGAAACGGTAGTTGAAGTGGTAGACCCGGCGGTTCCATTCCTCCAGCGGGTCGTAGACGTTCAGCGCGCTGAGCGTCGAGCGCTCGAACTCGCGCTGATCCAGGCCCGGGTTGAACTTGAGTTTCGACAGCGGCTCCTTGAAGCCGTCGCTGTCGACCACCACCGGTGCGTTGGCCTTGCTGTTGTCGGCCTGGGCCATGCCTGCGCAGAGGAGCGCTGCGGTCAGCAGAAGATATTTAGCCACGGAAGAACTCCAGCATGGCGTCGCTGTTGACGCGGTAGTTAAGGTTGCCGCAATGGCCGCCCAGCGGGTAAACGGTCAGGCGGTCGCCGAAGGTCCTGCGCAGGAACCCGAGGTCGCCGGGGCCGAGGATCACGTCGTCGGCGTTGTGCATCACGGCGATTTTCGGGCTGTCGTGCAGGTAGTCCTTGAGCGCGTAGAGGCTGACCTGGTCGATCAGCTGCAGCACGCTGCCGCCGTCGGTGCGGGCGCGCCACATCGGGATCACCTGTTCGGTGATGTAGCAGTCGAAGTCGCATTGCAGCGCACGCTTGAGGAACGGCGTCAGGCTGGTGCCCTCGGTGATGGGGAACTTCGGCGGGGTGATCAGGCCGCGACGGTTGATCAGGTCGGAGGTGAACGCGATGTCCGCCGCCGAGAAGCGGAACGAGGTGCCGATCAGCATCGCCATCTGCTCGTTGCTCAGGTGCTGCTTGGACTGCTGGAAGTCGTAGAGCAGGGCATCGTTGAGGTCGATGTAGCCCTTCTGCTGGAAGTAGCGGGTCAGCTTGCCCAGCACCAGCTCATAGAAGGTGGTGCTGTTGTTGATGCCCTTGACCTCGGTCTGCACCAGTTTGTCGAGGTTGGTCACCGAGGTGTAGAGGTTGACCGGCGGGTTGAGCAGCAGGACCTTCTTGAAATTGAAGCTGCGCCGGGTCTCGTCCAGGTGGGCGACGAAGGCCGCGTCCAGCGCACCGAGGCTGTAGCCGCTCAGGAAGTAGTCGGTGACCGGCACTTTCGGGTTCTGCGCCCGCACGGCCTGCATCACCCGGTACATGTCCTCGGCGTCTTCCTTGGTCACGCCGGGCGTGGCGAAGCGCGAGGCGGCGCTCATGAAGTCGAAGCTGGTCGGCGACGACAGCTGCACCACGTGGTAGCCGGCCTTGTAGTAGAGCTTCTTGAGGTACTCGTTGAGGGTGCTGTCGTAGCGCGCGCCGGTGCCGGCGATCAGGAAGATCAGCGGGGCGGCCTTGTCCTGGGTGGCGATGCGGTAGGTGAGTTTCTTCACCGGCCAGAAGTTGTCCGGCAGGATGAATTCGCGTTCGGGGCGCAGGGTGACGCTGCGGTCGGACTGGCGGATGTCGTCGTCCGACGGCAGGTCCGGGCGCAGGTCCGGCGGGGTGGTGGCGATGGTCGCTTCGAACGGGTTGGTCAAGGGGTAGCCATAGCTGGCGGCGTCGATTTCCGCCGCCGGCGCGGACGCACTCAGGATAAGGCCGCCTAACAGGGCGGCGAAGCGCAAGGAACGGAGCATGACTGGATCCCTTAAAAGGAAGGTGCCGAAAGAGGTTCGCAGGCTATGACCACTGGATTTGCGTCAAAGTGCCACGCTGCGCGACCCAGCGGACGGAATTCGGGGTAATGGTAGCCGGACGATACACGCGGGGCGGACGGGAAGGCCAGTTAAGTGTTGTTAGTCCTTGCATAAGATGGCCGGCGGATTAAGCTGGCCGCCGGTTTTTTGTTGATTGGAGTGTTCCATGTCCCGCCGCCTGCCGGTGCTGTCGCTGCTCGTTCTGCTGCCGTTGTGGTTCGCCGCCAGTTACGCCGCGCGTTACGGCTTCATGGAGGACGGGCAGTGGGTCGGCATCTGTGCCGATGAGGCGAGCCGTTGGGAGTGCCAGGTGCGCTCGAACCTGGGCCTGCTGATTCACTTCAAGGCGCTGGGCTGGGCGGCTGTCGCGACGGCGGTGGCCGGGTTCCTCCTGCCGGGACGGGCAGGGTGGTGGCTGGCGGTGCTGGCGCTGGCGTTCGGGCTGCCGGCGCTGGCGCTGTACAACACGACGCTGGCGGTGTTCGCGGTGGTGATCGCCGGGCTGCGGCTGGTCCGGGAGCCCCGCAGCGCCTGACGTGCCCGGCCAGGCGGCGCCCTGCTGGCGCCATCGCCAGCAGGCTGGCTCCCACAAGGATTGTCGTGGGAATCTCGATCCAGTGTAGGAGCGAGCCTGCTCGCGATGAGGTCGTTGAAGGCGGCGAAGCTCAGCCCTGGCGAACCCGCAGGCACCGCCACAAGGCAACGACCATCAACCCGCTGACCAGCGCCCAGCCCCAGGCCTGCTGGTTCTGCAGCCCTTCATGGAACAGCTGCGGCGCGATACCGGCACCGACGATGAAGGTGAGCAGGGCGGTTTCGCGACGCGGCACACGCACCGGGCGGCACAGGTACACCAGCGCCGGTACCACGAACGCGGCGCTGGGGAAGCTGCGGTAGCGCGGGTCGAACACCAGCTCCAGCATCATCACCGCCGCCGCGAAACCGGCGGCCGCCACCAGCCATCCGGCGCGGCGCTCCAATGCGTCGAACCAACGCCCGCGCCAGCCATCACGGGCGCTCAGGCTCAGCGCGGCGTGGGCGAGGACCAGCAGGTTCAGCCCGGCCAGCAAGCCGGCCCACAGCCATTCGCCGGCAAACCGTGCCGTCACCTGCGCCAGGTCGCCCCAAGCGCCGATGGCGCAGGCCGCCAGCGCCCCCAGCAACGGCAGCACCAGCGCCGCCCGGGTGCTGCGCACGCGCCCGCCCAGGAACAGCGTACCCAGGAACATCAGCCCGCCCGCCGCCAGCCAGTGCTTCCAGTACGGCACGTTGGTCACCGGCCCCTCCAGCACGCCCTTGTCCTGGCGATCGGCATCGAACAGCCCCCAGTAACCGCCCACCGCGCCTTCGCTCGCGCGCTTCCACGGCTGGTCGAAGGCTTCGATCAGGTTGTAGCGCCAGCCTTCCTTTTCGGCCATCGCGACAAAGCCGCGGATGAACTTGGCCTCGTTGACCCGGCTCGGCACGGCGGTCTCGCGCTGGCGACCCTCGCTCGGCCAACCGGTCTCGCCGATGAGCACGTCCTTGGGCGCGAACTGGTTGCCGAACACCTGGCGTACGTCTGCCACGTGCTGCAAGGCGGCGTCGATGTTCGACGGCTCGTCCTCCCAGTACGGCAGCAAATGGATGGTGAGGAAATCCACCGCCGGCGCGATTTCCGGGTGCTTGAGCCAGAACTCCCAGACATCGGCGTAGGTCACCGGTTGCTTGACCTGGCCTTTCACCTTGTTGATCAGCCGCGCGAGCTGGGCCCCGGTGACTTCCTTGCGCAGCAGCGCTTCGTTGCCGACGATCACCGCGCTGACCACGTCGGGGTTGGCGTTGGCCGAGGCGATCAGCAGGTCGACTTCCTTTTCGGTGTCCACCGGGTTGCTGTTGACCCAGGCGCCGATCATCAGCTTCAGGCCGTGCTTGCGCGCCAGTGCCGGCAGGGCTTCGAGGCCGGTCATGGAATAGGTGCGGATGCACTGGAAGCGGGTGGCGAGCAGGGCGAGGTCGGCGTCCATGCGCTCCGGGCGCAGCTTGAACGGCACGTCGAACGGCGACTGATCCTTGTCGAACGGCGTGTAGGACGCGCATTGCAGCTTGTGGGTCGCGCTGGCGGCGTCCGGCAGGACGGCCGGTTTGCCCAGGCCGTACCAGAAGCCGCACAGGGCGAGCAGGCCGAGCAGGCAGGCGCACAGATAAGGAAGGATCGGGAAACGGGACGTCGCGGACATGGTCGGGCCGGGTGGCTGCAAAGCGACGCATCTTACCTGCATTCGGGCCCGGGTTGCAGGTTGCGGGGCTCTGGCATGCAAGGTTCGGGCGGTTTGCACGAGACGTTTTTGCGGCGCCGGGTTAATGGCCTTCTGATGTCGTTTCTCGTTGCGTCGAGGTCGCTGGCAGAGCAGGTCGTGCGGGGCGCCGGGTTGATGATCGAAGCCGTCAGTGCTCCGCTGATGTTCGAACGAGTTTGCGGTCAGGCGTGATGGGGGCGCCGTGCACCATAACAATACGTTGACGCCGTCCGGCATCCGTCGGACGCAGCATTTCGGGGAAGTAACGATGAAAATGCGACGACTTTTAGCCGCAGGTGCCGCCCTGGCGCTTGCGATGGGCTCCACTTTCGCCAGCGCTGAAAAACAGACACTGAACATCGGTTACGTTGACGGCTGGTCCGACAGCGTCGCGACCACCCACGTGGCCGCCGAAGTGATCAAGCAGAAACTCGGCTACGACGTGAAGCTGCAAGCCGTCGCCACCGGGATCATGTGGCAGGGTGTCGCCACCGGTAAACTCGACGCCATGCTCTCGGCCTGGCTGCCGGTGACCCACGGCGAATACTGGGCCAAGAACAAGGATCTGGTCGTCGACTACGGCCCCAACTTCAAGGACGCGAAGATCGGCCTGATCGTGCCGGAGTACGTGAAGGCCCAGTCCATCGAAGACCTGAAGACCGACGACAGCTTCAAGAAGCGCATCGTCGGCATCGACGCCGGCTCAGGCGTGATGCTCAAGACCGACCAGGCCATCAAGGACTACGGCCTGACCGGCTATCAGCTCAAGGCCAGTTCCGGCGCCGGCATGATCGCCGAGCTGACCCGTGCCGAGAAGAAGAACGAATCCATCGCCGTGACCGGCTGGGTGCCGCACTGGATGTTCGCCAAGTGGAAGCTGCGCTTCCTCGAAGATCCGAAAGGCGTGTACGGCGCGGCGGAGACCGTGAACAGCATCGGCAGCAAAGAACTGGACGCCAAGGCGCCGGAAGTCGCCAAGTTCCTGAAGAATTTCCAGTGGGCGTCGAAGGACGAGATCGGCCAGGTCATGCTGGCGATCCAGGACGGCGCCAAGCCTGAGGCGGCGGCCAAGGACTGGGTGGCCAAGCATCCGGAGCGTGTGGCCGACTGGACTAAGTAACCTCAATACCGCACACCCTGTGGGAGCGGGCTTGCCCGCGATAGCGTTCTGTCGGTTGACTGATCAGTCGGCTGACACGACGCCATCGCGGGCAAGCCCGCTCCCACAGTTTTTTGTGTGTGCTCAAAAATGGCAAAAGTGTCATGGGCATCTACTACTAAGGTCGTCTGGAAGCTCTCCCGCAGCCGCATACAGTGGATATGTTCCAAAAATAAAAATCTGTGCTGCGAGGATAACAACAATGAACGACAGCATTTACCTCTCGATTCAGAACAGCCCGCGCTTCAAGGAGCTGGTGAAGAAAAGGGAACGGTTCGCCTGGATACTCTCGGCGATCATGCTAGGGCTCTACTCCGGCTTCATCCTGCTCATCGCCTACGGTCCGCAGGTGCTCGGCGCCAAGGTCAGCGCCGGCTCGTCCATCACCTGGGGCATCCCCATCGGCGTGGGGCTGATCGTCTCGGCCTTCATCCTGACCGGCATCTACGTGCGTCGCGCCAACGGCGAGTTCGACGACCTGAACAACGCGATCCTCAAGGAGGCTCAGCAATGATCCGGCGTCTACTGGCTCTTCTGAGCATCTCTGCATTCGCGCCGGCCGTCTGGGCCGCCGACGCCCTGACCGGCGAAGTCCACAAGCAACCGCTGAACGTCTCCGCGATCGTCATGTTCGTGGTGTTCGTCGGCGCGACCCTGTGCATCACCTACTGGGCATCGAAGCGCAACAAGTCGGCGGCCGACTACTATGCCGCCGGCGGCAAGATCACCGGTTTCCAGAACGGCCTGGCGATTGCCGGGGACTACATGTCGGCGGCGTCCTTCCTGGGGATTTCCGCGCTGGTGTTCACCTCCGGCTACGACGGCCTGATCTACTCGATCGGCTTTCTGGTGGGCTGGCCGATCATCCTGTTCCTGATCGCCGAGCGCCTGCGCAACCTGGGCAAGTACACCTTTGCCGACGTGGCGTCCTACCGCCTGGGTCAGACCCAGATCCGCACGTTGTCGGCCTGCGGTTCGCTGGTGGTGGTGGCGTTCTACCTGATCGCGCAGATGGTCGGCGCCGGCAAGCTGATCCAACTGCTGTTCGGCCTCGACTACCACGTCGCGGTGATCCTGGTCGGTATCCTGATGTGCCTGTACGTGCTGTTCGGCGGCATGCTGGCGACCACCTGGGTGCAGATCATCAAGGCGGTGCTGCTGCTGTCCGGCGCCTCGTTCATGGCGCTGATGGTGATGAAGTACGTCAACTTCGACTTCAACACCCTGTTCTCCGAGGCGGTGAAGGTCCACGCCAAGGGTGAGGCGATCATGAGCCCGGGCGGCCTGGTGAAGGATCCGATCTCGGCGTTCTCCCTCGGCCTGGCGCTGATGTTCGGCACCGCCGGCCTGCCGCACATCCTGATGCGCTTCTTCACCGTGAGCGACGCCAAGGAAGCGCGCAAGAGCGTGCTGTACGCCACCGGTTTCATCGGCTACTTCTACATCCTGACCTTCATCATCGGTTTCGGCGCGATCCTTCTGGTCAGCACCAACCCGGCGTTCAAGGACGCGGCGGGCGCGCTGCTCGGCGGCAACAACATGGCGGCGGTGCACCTGGCCAATGCCGTGGGCGGCAGCGTGTTCCTGGGCTTCATCTCGGCGGTGGCGTTCGCGACCATCCTGGCGGTGGTGGCGGGCCTGACCCTGGCCGGCGCCTCGGCGGTGTCCCATGACCTGTACGCCAGCGTGATCAAGAAGGGCAAGGCCAACGAGAAGGACGAGATCCGCGTCTCGAAGATCACCACCGTGACGCTGGGCATCCTGGCCATCGGCCTGGGCATCCTGTTCGAAAGCCAGAACATCGCGTTCATGGTCGGCCTGGCGTTCTCCATCGCGGCCAGCTGCAACTTCCCGGTGCTGCTGCTTTCGATGTACTGGAAGCGCCTCACCACCCGCGGCGCCATGATCGGCGGCTGGCTGGGCCTGGTCAGCGCGGTGGGCCTGATGATCCTCGGCCCGACCATCTGGGTGCAGATCCTGCACAACGAGAAGGCGATCTTCCCGTACGAGTACCCGGCGCTGTTCTCGATGATCATCGCGTTCATCGGCATCTGGTTCTTCTCGGTCACCGACAAGTCGGCCGCCGCAGAGAACGAGCGTGCGCTGTTCTTCCCGCAGTTCGTGCGTTCGCAGACCGGTCTGGGGGCGAGCGGGGCGGTGTCGCACTGACGGCTGCCGCAAGCTACAAGCCTTGAGCTGCAAGTGAAATGCCCCGGTCGAGAGATCGGGGCATTTTTTTGCTGCTGGGAAAGGGCGGAGGGCGTGATGGCTGTGGGGGATGTGCCGGCCTCATCGCCAGCAGGCTGGCTCCCACAGGGTTTTGTGGTGTTGTGCAGCGTTCGTGTGCGCCTTGGGCCTTTGTGGGAGCCAGCCTGCTGGCGATAGCGCTGGTAAGGCCAGGCCCGGAAAACAAAACGGCCCCCATTCTCATGGGGGCCGTTTCGGGTGCTGCCTAAGACGTTATCGCAAGACAGGTCTTATTTGCGGTCTTCCAGCTTGGTGATGTCACGCGACTCGTAGCCGGTGTACAGCTGGCGCGGACGGCCGATCTTGTACGGGCTGGAGAGCATTTCCTTCCAGTGGGAGATCCAGCCGACGGTGCGGGCCAGGGCGAAGATCACGGTGAACATGCTGGTCGGAATGCCGATCGCCTTGAGGATGATCCCCGAGTAGAAGTCGACGTTCGGGTACAGCGAGCGCTCGAT
This sequence comes from Pseudomonas sp. B3(2017), assembly GCF_002113595.1. Lineage (NCBI taxonomy): Bacteria > Pseudomonadati > Pseudomonadota > Gammaproteobacteria > Pseudomonadales > Pseudomonadaceae > Pseudomonas > Pseudomonas sp. B3(2017). Next base: position 50,690 of record NZ_NEIU01000014.1, on the reverse strand, counting down.
GAAGTACGGATCGGTCAGGGCGATCTCTTCCAGGCGCATGGCCAGCTCGAGTTGCGGATCGTTCTGGATGCCCAGTTCTTTCAGCACTTCGTCGCAGGTCTGCTTCATCACGGTGGCGCGCGGGTCGCGGTTCTTGTAGACGCGGTGACCGAAGCCCATCAGCTTGAACGGATCGTTCTTGTCCTTGGCCTTGGCGATGAACTTGTCGATGTTCGACACGTCGCCGATCTCATCGAGCATGGTCAGCACGGCTTCGTTCGCACCGCCGTGGGCAGGGCCCCACAGCGCGGCGATGCCGGCGGCGATGCAGGCGAACGGGTTGGCGCCCGAGGAGCCGGCCAGACGCACGGTGGAGGTCGAGGCGTTCTGCTCGTGGTCGGCGTGGAGGATGAAGATCCGGTCCATGGCCTTGGCAAGCACCGGGCTGATCGGTTTGATCTCGCACGGGGTGTTGAACATCATGTGCAGGAAGTTCTCCGCGTACGACAGGTCGTTGCGCGGGTACATCATCGGCTGGCCCATGGAGTACTTGTAGACCATCGCGGCCAGGGTCGGCATCTTGGCGACCAGGCGGATCGCGGAGATTTCGCGATGCTGCGGGTTATTGATGTCCAGGGAGTCGTGGTAGAAGGCGGAGAGGGCGCCGACCACGCCGCACATGACGGCCATCGGGTGGGCGTCGCGGCGGAAGCCGTTGAAGAAGGTCTTCAGCTGCTCGTGAACCATGGTGTGGTTCTTGACGGTGCCGACGAACTGGGCCTTCTGTTCTGCGGTCGGCAGTTCGCCGTTGAGCAGCAGGTAGCAGGTTTCCAGGTAGTCCGACTTTTCGGCCAGCTGTTCGATCGGGTAGCCGCGGTGCAGCAGGATGCCGTTGTCGCCGTCGATATAGGTGATCTTCGATTCGCACGAGGCGGTCGACATGAAGCCTGGGTCGAACGTGAAGCGGCCCGTGGCCGTCAGGCCCCGAACATCGATAACATCGGGACCAACGGTGCCGGTTAAAATGGGCAGCTCGACGGGGGCTGCGCCCTCGATGATCAACTGCGCTTTTTTGTCAGCCATGTGGCCTCCTATTTATGCTTGAAATCATCAGACAGACCCCCCACGCAGGGCCCGCACCACTATAGTGAGATAAATTCGAATGTCAATTTGCCTAAAGTCTTGCTCCAGAAGGCTTTAAGCAGACTTTTTCCTCGAAATTGCCTGCCATTTACGCCTTTTATGGGCGTTGTGCAATCCGCTATTGGGGGTAGGTGATTGCGTTGTCATTAGTAGCCTAACTGTCTATACTCGGCGACCGACCGCCAAGGGCTTTTGGGCTTGCTTTCATTGGGGGTCGCATCCCTGGGTGGTGGTTACCTGACCAGTGCACTCCCCAACAACTTTGCCCTGATTGTTAGGGGCTCTTCAGTGTGAAAAAAAAGCCGTGAAAAGCCAACGACCTGTAAACCTAGACCTAAGGACCATCAAACTCCCCATCACCGGCGTTACGTCGTTCCTTCACCGTGTTTCCGGCATCATCCTCTTCCTGGGCCTCGGCATCATGCTTTACGCATTGGGCAAGTCCTTGGGTTCCGAGGAAGGATATGTCGAAGTGAAGGCATGCTTGACCAGCCCGCTGGCCAAGTTCGTAGCATGGGGCCTCCTGTCCGCTCTGCTGTATCACCTGGTTGCCGGTGTGCGCCACTTGATCATGGACATGGGCATCGGTGAGACGCTGGAAGGCGGCCGCCTGGGCTCGAAACTCATCATCGCCGTTTCCGTGGTGCTGATCGTTCTGGCAGGAGTTTGGATATGGTAACCAGCGTTACGAATCTTTCGCGTTCGGGCCTCTATGACTGGATGGCACAGCGTGTGTCTGCGGTCGTTCTCGCGGCTTATTTCATTTTTCTGATCGGCTACCTCGCCGCGAACCCCGGCATCGGCTATGAGCAATGGCACGGTCTGTTCGCCCACAATGCGATGCGTATCTTCAGTCTCCTGGCCCTCGTTGCCCTCGGCGCCCACGCCTGGGTCGGCATGTGGACCATCGCGACCGACTACCTGACGCCGATGGCGCTGGGCAAGTCCGCGACTGCAGTGCGTTTCCTTTTCCAGGCGGTATGCGGCGTCGCGATGTTCGCTTACTTCGTCTGGGGTGTGCAGATTCTCTGGGGTATCTGATTCATGGCTAACATTCCAACGATTTCTTTCGACGCCATCATCATTGGCGGCGGCGGCGCCGGCATGCGCGCTGCGCTGCAACTGGCGCAAGGCGGTCACAAGACTGCCGTGATCACCAAGGTCTTCCCGACCCGTTCGCACACCGTGTCCGCCCAGGGCGGCATCACCTGCGCCATCGCTTCGGCCGACCCGAACGACGACTGGCGCTGGCACATGTACGACACCGTCAAGGGCTCCGACTACATCGGTGACCAGGACGCGATCGAATACATGTGTCAGGAAGGCCCTGCCGCCGTGTTCGAGCTGGACCACATGGGTCTGCCGTTCTCCCGCACCGAGACCGGCCGCATCTACCAGCGTCCGTTCGGCGGTCAGTCCAAGGACTACGGCAAGGGCGGGCAGGCTGCCCGTACCTGCGCCGCGTCCGACCGTACCGGCCACGCGCTGCTGCACACCCTCTATCAGGGCAACCTGAAAGCCGGCACCACGTTCCTGAACGAGTACTACGCTGTCGATCTGGTGAAGAACCAGGAAGGCGAGTTCGTCGGCGTGATCGCCATCTGCATCGAGACCGGCGAAACCACCTACATCCGTTCGAAAGCCACCGTGCTGGCGACCGGCGGTGCAGGCCGCATCTACGCTTCGACCACCAACGCCCTGATCAACACCGGTGACGGCGTGGGCATGGCCCTGCGTGCCGGCGTGCCGGTGCAGGACATCGAAATGTGGCAGTTCCACCCGACCGGCATCGCCGGCGCCGGCGTACTGGTCACCGAAGGCTGCCGCGGTGAGGGTGGTTACCTCATCAACAAGCACGGCGAGCGTTTCATGGAGCGCTACGCTCCGAACGCCAAAGACCTGGCCGGTCGCGACGTGGTTGCCCGTTCGATGGTCAAAGAGATCATCGCCGGCAACGGTTGCGGTCCGAACGGCGACCACGTGATGCTCAAGCTCGACCACCTGGGCGAGGAAGTGCTGCACAGCCGTCTGCCAGGCATCTGCGAACTGTCGAAGACCTTCGCCCACGTTGACCCGGTCGTCGCTCCGGTTCCGGTCGTTCCGACCTGCCACTACATGATGGGCGGCGTTGCCACCAACATCCATGGCCAGGCGATCACCCAGGACGCCGACGGCACGGACAAGATCATTCCTGGTCTGTTCGCTGTGGGTGAAGTGGCTTGCGTATCGGTTCACGGCGCCAACCGTCTGGGCGGCAACTCGCTGCTCGACCTGGTGGTGTTCGGCCGCGCTGCCGGCCTGCACCTGGAGAAGGCGCTGACCGACGGCATCGAATACGACGACGCCACCGAGGCCGACATCGAAGCCGCGCTGGCCCGTCTGAACGCGCTGAACAACCGCACCGACGGCGAAGACGTCGCCACCCTGCGTCGCGAGCTGCAAAGCTGCATGCAGAACTACTTCGGCGTGTTCCGCACCGGCGAATACATGCAGAAGGGCATCGCCCAGCTCGCCGAGCTGCGCAAGCGCATCGCCAACGTGAAGATCAACGATAAGTCGCAGGCGTTCAACACTGCGCGTATCGAAGCGCTGGAACTGCAGAACCTGCTGGAAGTGGCCGAAGCCACCGCCATCGCTGCAGAAGTGCGCAAAGAGTCCCGCGGCGCCCACGCCCGTGAAGACTACGAAGACCGTGACGACGAAAACTGGCTGTGCCACACCCTGTACTTCCCGGGTGAGAAACGTGTCGCCAAGCGTGCCGTGAACTTCTCGCCGAAGACTGTTCCGACTTTCGAACCTAAAGTCCGGACTTATTAAGGGTGACCGCCATGTTGAAAGTCAGTGTTTATCGTTACAACCCTGATCAGGACGCTGCGCCGTTCATGCAGGAATTCCAGGTCGATACCGGTGGCAAGGACCTGATGGTGCTGGACGTGCTGGCCCTGATCAAAGAGCAGGACGAGGGTTTCTCCTACCGTCGCTCCTGCCGTGAAGGCGTCTGCGGCTCCGACGGCATGAACATCAACGGCAAGAACGGCCTGGCGTGCATCACGCCGCTGTCCGCCGTGGTGAAAGGCAACAAGCTGGTCATTCGTCCGCTGCCGGGTTTGCCGGTCATCCGTGACCTGGTCGTCGATATGAGCATCTTCTACAAGCAATACGAGAAGGTGAAGCCATTCCTGCAGAACGACACGCCGGCTCCGGCCATCGAGCGTCTGCAGTCGCCTGAAGAGCGTGAAAAGCTGGACGGTCTGTACGAGTGCATCCTGTGCGCCTGCTGCTCGACCTCCTGCCCGTCCTTCTGGTGGAACCCGGACAAGTTCCTGGGCCCGGCCGCCCTGCTGCAAGCGTACCGCTTCCTGGCAGACAGCCGCGACACCAAGACCTCCGAGCGTCTGGCTTCGCTCGATGACCCGTTCAGCGTCTTCCGCTGCCGGGGCATCATGAACTGCGTCAACGTATGTCCGAAAGGCCTGAACCCGACTAAGGCCATCGGTCACATCCGTAACATGCTGCTCTCGAGCGGCGTGTGATTCAGCTGCTGTACCCGCCGCTGTAAAAAGCGGCACCGCTGTACCCGTAGAAGGTCTCGGCGCGGGCTTCAACCCGCGCCCTGGCTATAACCAGAGCAACAGCCAAAAGCTGCGGCTCTTATTTTTGAAGAAATGAGACAAGCAGGGGCATCCGGGCTGGTACCCGGACTATCAGTGTGATCCTAAGTGGCTTGTTTTGGTCGCTGCATTCGGACTTCTGCAAGCTTGCTCGGTGTCGACGCCGATGGTGTTCCCCTAACCGAGGGTGACCAAGCATGCAAGAAAGCGTGATGCAGCGCATGTGGAACAGCGCCTACCTTTCAGGTGGAAACGCTGCCTATGTGGAAGAGCTTTATGAGCTCTACCTGCACGACCCTAACGCTGTGCCAGAAGAGTGGCGCACCTACTTTCAGAAGCTGCCAGCCGACGGCAGCTCTGCCACCGATGTTTCGCACTCCACGATTCGCGATCATTTCGTGCTGCTGGCAAAGAACCAGCGCCGCGCCCAGCCGGTTTCCGCCGGCAGCGTGAGCAGTGAGCACGAGAAGAAGCAAGTTGAAGTGCTGCGATTGATCCAGGCCTACCGTATGCGAGGCCACCAGGCAGCCCAGCTTGACCCGCTGGGGCTGTGGCAGCGTCCTGCACCGGCAGACCTGTCGATCAATCACTACGGCTTGACCAATGCCGATCTTGATACGACCTTCCGTGCCGGCGACCTGTTCATCGGCAAGGAGGAGGCGAGCCTACGCGAAATTCACGAAGCGTTGCAGCAGACATATTGCCGCACCATCGGCGCTGAATTTACGCACATCACCGATTCCGAGCAGCGCCAGTGGTTCCAGCAGCGTCTGGAAAGCGTACGCGGCCGTCCGACCTATTCCGCCGACATCAAGAGCCACCTGCTCGAGCGCGTCACCGCCGGCGAAGGCCTGGAGAAGTACCTGGGCACCAAGTACCCGGGCACCAAGCGTTTCGGTCTGGAAGGCGGCGAAAGCCTGATCCCGATGCTCGACGAGCTGATCCAGCGCTCCGGTTCCTACGGCACCAAGGAAGTCGTGATCGGCATGGCCCACCGCGGCCGTCTGAACGTGCTGGTCAACACCTTCGGCAAGAACCCGCGCGAGCTGTTCGACGAGTTCGAAGGCAAGAAGAAGGTCGAGCTGGGCTCCGGCGACGTGAAGTACCACCAGGGCTTCTCGTCCAACGTGATGACCTCCGGTGGCGAAGTCCACCTGGCGATGGCGTTCAACCCGTCCCACCTGGAAATCGTTTCCCCGGTGGTCGAGGGTTCCGTACGCGCCCGTCAGGACCGCCGCAACGACCCGACCGGCGAGAAGGTACTGCCGATCTCCATCCACGGTGACGCTGCGTTCGCAGGTCAGGGCGTGGTCATGGAAACCTTCCAGATGTCGCAGACCCGCGGTTTCAAGACCGGCGGCACCGTGCACATCGTGATCAACAACCAGGTCGGCTTCACCATCAGCAACCCGCTGGACTCGCGTTCCACCGAGTACGCCACCGACGTTGCGAAGATGATCCAGGCGCCGATTCTTCACGTGAACGGCGACGATCCGGAAGCCGTGCTGTTCGTGACCCAGCTGGCCATCGACTACCGCATGCAGTTCAAGCGCGACGTGGTGATCGACCTGGTCTGCTACCGTCGCCGCGGCCACAACGAAGCCGACGAGCCGAGCGGCACCCAGCCTCTGATGTATCAGCAGATCACCAAGCAGCGCACCACCCGTGAGCTGTACGCCGATCGCCTGACCCAGAGCGGTGTGCTCGACGCCGAGCGCGTCCAGGCCAAGGTCGACGAGTACCGCAACGCGCTGGACAACGGCCTGCACGTGGTGAAGTCGCTGGTCAAGGAGCCGAACAAAGAGCTGTTCGTCGACTGGCGTCCGTACCTGGGCCACGCCTGGACCGCGCGTCACGACACCCGCTTCGATCTGAAGACCCTGCAGGAACTGTCCGCCAAGCTGCTGGAGATCCCGGAAGGCTTCGTGGTTCAGCGTCAGGTCGCCAAGATCTACGAAGACCGTCAGAAGATGCAAGCCGGCGGCCTGCCGATCAACTGGGGCTACGCCGAAACCATGGCGTACGCGACCCTGGCGTTCGAAGGTCACCCGATCCGCATGACCGGTCAGGACATCGGCCGCGGCACGTTCTCGCACCGCCACGCCGTCCTGCACAACCAGAAGGATGCCGGCACCTACGTTCCGCTCAAGCATCTGTTCGAAGGTCAGCCGCGTTTCGAACTGTACGACTCGTTCCTGTCGGAAGAGGCCGTGCTGGCGTTCGAATACGGCTACTCGACCACCACGCCGAACGCGCTGGTGATCTGGGAAGCCCAGTTCGGCGACTTCGCCAACGGTGCGCAGGTCGTGATCGACCAGTTCATCACCAGCGGCGAGCACAAGTGGGGCCGCCTGTGCGGTCTGACCATGCTGCTGCCGCACGGCTACGAAGGCCAGGGCCCCGAGCACTCCTCGGCACGCCTTGAGCGTTACCTGCAGCTGTGCGCCGAGCACAACATCCAGGTGTGCATGCCGACCACCCCGGCCCAGATCTACCACCTCCTGCGTCGCCAGGTGATCCGTCCGCTGCGCAAGCCGCTGGTGGTCCTGACGCCGAAGTCGCTGCTGCGCCACAAGCTGGCCATCTCGACTCTGGAAGATCTGGCCGAAGGCTCGTTCCAGACCGTTATCCCGGAAATCGATGCACTGGATCCGAAAAAGGTCGAGCGCGTTGTCCTGTGCAGCGGCAAGGTCTATTACGACCTGCTGGAAAAACGCCGTGCCGAAGGTCGTGAAGATATCGCCATCGTGCGTATCGAGCAGCTGTACCCGTTCCCTGAGGACGACCTGAAGGAAGTCCTGGCGCCTTACACCAACGTGAAACACGCCGTTTGGTGTCAGGAAGAGCCTATGAACCAGGGCGCCTGGTACTGCAGCCAGCACCACCTGCGTCGCAGCGTCGGCAACCTCAACAAGTCTCTCGTACTCGAGTACGCGGGCCGTGAGGCATCTGCCGCACCTGCATGCGGTTACGCATCGATGCACGCCGAGCAGCAGGAACAACTGCTGCAAGACGCGTTTACCGTTTAACGCCTTCGCGCACCTGAAACCGAATTTAAGGAACCACAGACAATGGCTATCGAGATCAAAGCCCCCACTTTCCCGGAATCGGTCGCCGACGGCACCGTTGCCACCTGGCACAAGCAACCGGGCGACGCCGTCAAGCGTGACGAACTGATCGTCGACATCGAGACCGACAAGGTCGTGCTGGAAGTGCTGGCCACCGCCGACGGCGTGCTGGGCGCAATCGTCAAGAACGAAGGCGACACCGTTCTGTCCGACGAAGTGCTGGGCTCCATCGTTGAAGGCGGCGCTGCCGCCGCCGCTCCTGCTGCCGCTGCTGCTCCGGCCGCCGCTGCCGCTGCCCCGGCTGCCGCCGACGGCGAAGACGACCCGATCGCTGCACCGGCCGCACGCAAGCTGGCTGAAGAGAACGGCATCAACATCGCTTCCGTTGCCGGCACCGGCAAGGGCGGTCGCGTGACCAAGGAAGACGTGGTGGCTGCCGTTGCCGCCAAGAAGGCCGCTCCGGCCGCCGCACCTGCCAAGGCTGCCGCACCTGCCGCCGCCGCTCCGGTGTTCGCTGCCGGCGACCGCGTCGAGAAGCGCGTTCCGATGACCCGCCTGCGTGCCAAGGTCGCCGAGCGTCTGGTCGAAGCCCAGTCGAACATGGCGATGCTGACCACCTTCAACGAAGTCGACATGACCGAAGTCATGGCCCTGCGTTCGAAGTACAAGGATCTGTTCGAGAAGTCCCACAACGGCGTGCGCCTGGGCTTCATGTCGTTCTTCGTGAAAGCCGCCACCGAAGCCCTGAAGCGCTTCCCGGCCGTGAACGCGTCGATCGACGGTTCGGACATCGTCTACCACGGTTATGCCGACATCGGTGTCGCCGTTTCCAGCGACCGTGGCCTGGTGGTGCCGGTTCTGCGCAACGCCGAACTGATGAGCCTGGCTGAAATCGAAGGCGGCATCGCCACCTTCGGCAAGAAAGCCCGTGACGGCAAACTGTCGATGGAAGAGATGACCGGCGGTACCTTCACCATCACCAACGGTGGTACCTTCGGTTCGATGATGTCGACCCCGATCGTCAACCCGCCGCAGGCCGCGATCCTGGGCATGCACAACATCATCCAGCGTCCTATGGCCGTCAACGGTCAGGTCGTGATCCGTCCGATGATGTACCTGGCGCTGTCCTACGATCACCGTCTGATCGATGGCAAAGAAGCTGTGACCTTCCTGGTGACCATCAAGAACCTGCTGGAAGATCCGGCTCGTCTGTTGCTGGATATCTGATAGAAGCAGTCACGCGCTGCAGGCTTCAGGCTGCGAGAAAACGCAGCTTGGCTTGCGGCGCGCGGCTTGAAGCTTTTCGCTCAAGAGGATTTTTTGAATGTCGCAGAAATTTGACGTAGTAGTGATCGGCGCGGGCCCTGGCGGCTACGTGGCTGCCATCAAGGCCGCACAGCTGGGCCTCACCACTGCCTGCATCGAGAAGTACACCGATGGCGAAGGCAAGCTGGCCCTGGGCGGCACCTGCCTGAACGTAGGCTGCATTCCTTCCAAGGCGCTGCTGGACAGCTCCTGGAAATACAAGGAAGCGAAAGAGAGCTTCAACGTCCACGGCATCTCCACCGGCGAAGTCAAGATGGACGTCGCCGCGATGGTCGGCCGCAAGGCCGGCATCGTCAAGAACCTGACCGGCGGTGTTGCCACCCTGTTCAAGGCCAACGGCGTCACTTCGATCCAGGGCCACGGCAAACTGCTGGCCGGCAAGAAAGTCGAAGTCACCAAGCCTGACGGTTCGGTGGAAGTCATCGAAGCCGAGAACGTGATCCTGGCTTCCGGCTCCCGTCCGATCGACATTCCGCCGGCTCCGGTCGACCAGAAAGTCATCGTCGACTCCACCGGCGCCCTGGAATTCCAGACCGTGCCTAAGCGTCTGGGCGTGATCGGCGCCGGCGTGATCGGCCTGGAACTGGGTTCGGTCTGGTCGCGTCTGGGTGCTGAAGTCACCGTCCTGGAAGCCCTGGACACCTTCCTGATGGCCGCGGACACCGCCGTTTCCAAGGAAGCGCTGAAGACCCTGACCAAACAGGGCCTGGACATCAAGCTGGGCGCCCGCGTGACCGGCTCCAAAGTGACCGGCGACGAAGTCGTCGTGAACTACACCGACGCCAACGGCGAACAGTCCATCACCTTCGACAAGCTGATCGTAGCCGTCGGTCGCCGTCCGGTGACCACCGATCTGCTGGCCGCCGACAGCGGCGTGACCATCGACGAGCGTGGCTTCATCTTCGTTGACGACCACTGCGCGACCAGCGTGCCGGGCGTTTACGCCATCGGCGACGTGGTTCGTGGCATGATGCTGGCGCACAAGGCGTCGGAAGAGGGCATCATGGTCGTCGAGCGCATCAAGGGCCACAAGGCTCAGATGAACTATGACCTGATCCCTTCGGTTATTTATACTCACCCGGAAATCGCGTGGGTCGGCAAGACCGAACAGGCCTTGAAAGCCGAAGGCGTTGAAGTTAACGTCGGCACCTTCCCGTTCGCGGCCTCCGGCCGTGCCATGGCGGCCAACGACACCGGCGGTTTCGTCAAGGTCATCGCCGACGCCAAGACCGACCGCGTCCTGGGCGTGCACGTGATCGGCCCGAGCGCTGCCGAACTGGTTCAGCAGGGCGCGATCGGCATGGAATTCGGCACCAGCGCTGAAGACCTGGGCATGATGGTATTCTCCCATCCGACCCTGTCCGAAGCCTTGCACGAAGCTGCTTTGGCCGTGAATGGCGGCGCCATCCACGTGGCCAACCGCAAGAAGCGTTAAGACACAATAAGAAACCACGGCGGTATCGGCCCGTCGTGAGCCTTGCGTGCAAGACTCACCGCGGAATGTCCGCTGGACGCAGTCTTGCGTAGCTGCACCGGGTATCCGGAAAGGCTGCGCAAGCAGCAGTCACAGGTGGCGCGGCACTCATAAAGAGCGCAGCGCCGAATGCGCAGTACCTAACGAAGACGGTAAAAAGCATGAATCTTCACGAGTATCAGGGTAAGCAGCTGTTCGCTGAGTACGGCCTGCCAGTATCCAAAGGCTACGCGGTAGACACCCCGGAAGAAGCGGCAGAAGCTTGCGACAAGATCGGCGGCAACGAGTGGGTCGTCAAAGCCCAGGTTCACGCCGGTGGTCGCGGTAAAGCGGGCGGCGTCAAGCTGGTTCGCAGCAAAGAAGACGCCAAGGCCTTCGCACAGCAGTGGCTGGGCAAGCGTCTGGTGACCTACCAGACTGACGCCAACGGTCAGCCGGTCACCAAGATCCTGGTTGAATCGTGCACTGATATCGCTAAAGAGCTGTACCTGGGCGCTGTCGTTGACCGTTCGAGCCGCCGCATCGTGTTCATGGCTTCCACCGAAGGTGGCGTGGACATCGAGAAGATCGCTCACGACACTCCAGAAAAAATCCTGAAGGCCACCATCGATCCGCTGGTCGGCGCTCAGCCGTTCCAAGGCCGCGAGCTGGCGTTCCAGCTGGGTCTGGAAGGCAAGCAAGTTGCCCAGTTCGCCAAGATCTTCACCGGTCTGGCCAAGCTGTTCAAGGATCACGACCTGGCCCTGCTGGAAGTGAACCCGCTGGTGATCAAGGCCGACGGCGACCTGCACTGCCTGGACGCCAAGATCAACATCGACGCCAACGCAATGTACCGTCAGCCTAAGCTGAAGACCTTCCACGATCCGTCGCAAGACGATCCGCGCGAAGCGCACGCCGCCAAGTTCGAACTGAACTACGTGGCCCTGGAAGGCAACATCGGCTGCATGGTCAACGGTGCCGGCCTGGCCATGGGTACCATGGACATCGTCAACCTGCACGGCGGCAAGCCAGCCAACTTCCTCGACGTAGGTGGCGGCGCGACCAAAGAGCGCGTGACCGAAGCGTTCAAGATCATCCTGTCCGACAGCAACGTCGCTGCAGTGCTGGTCAACATCTTCGGCGGCATCGTTCGCTGCGACATGATCGCCGAAGGCATCATCGGCGCCGTGAAAGAAGTCGGCGTGAAAATCCCGGTTGTTGTTCGTCTTGAAGGCAACAACGCTGAACTGGGCGCTAAAGTACTGGCAGAAAGCGGTTTGAACATCATCGCTGCTACCAGCCTGACCGACGCTGCTCAACAAGTCGTTAAAGCTGCGGAGGGCAAGTAATGAGCGTCCTGATCAATAAAGACACCAAAGTAATCTGCCAGGGCTTCACCGGCGCGCAGGGTACTTTCCACTCCGAACAAGCCATTGCCTACGGCACCAAGATGGTTGGCGGCGTGACTCCAGGCAAAGGTGGCACCACTCACCTGAACCTGCCTGTGTTCAACACCGTGAAAGAAGCTGTAGAAGCCACTGGCGCCACCGCCAGCGTGATCTACGTTCCGGCTCCTTTCTGCAAGGACTCGATCCTGGAAGCGGCTTTCGGCGGCATCAAGCTGATCGTCTGCATCACCGAAGGCATTCCTACCCTGGACATGCTGGACGCTAAAGTTAAGTGCGACGAGCTGGGTGTTACCCTGATCGGCCCTAACTGCCCAGGCGTGATCACTCCGGGCGAGTGCAAGATCGGCATCATGCCTGGTCACATCCACTTGCCAGGCAAGGTCGGTATCGTTTCCCGTTCCGGCACCCTGACCTACGAAGCTGTGAAGCAGACCACCGACGCCGGTTTCGGCCAGTCGACCTGCGTCGGCATCGGCGGTGACCCGATCCCGGGCTCCAACTTCATCGACATCCTGAAGCTGTTCCAGGAAGACCCGAAGACCGAGGCGATCGTGATGATCGGCGAGATCGGCGGTTCGGCTGAAGAAGAAGCGGCTGCCTACATCAAGGCCAACGTGACCAAGCCGGTTGTTTCCTACATCGCTGGTGTGACTGCTCCTCCGGGCAAGCGCATGGGCCATGCTGGCGCAATCATCTCCGGCGGCAAAGGCACTGCAGACGAGAAATTCGCTGCGCTGCAAGACGCAGGCGTGAAAACCGTGCGTTCGCTGGCGGACATCGGCAAGGCCCTGGCCGAGCTGACTGGCTGGGAAGTGAAGAAGTAAGCTTCGGCTGACCTTCTGGCTCCAGCAAACAAAGGCCACCTTCGGGTGGCCTTTGTCGTTGTGGGGATCTGGATCGACTCTGGGGCCTGAGAAGACGCCGGTTGGGCGCATTTCAATTCGTCAGCGTGATGGCGATTTATAAGCATCTGTCCAATTACATGCAAAAACGCGACACAGAAACGTCGCGTATCGGATAGTTCGCCCTCAAACAGTGCGTTTGTCAGACAAATTCGTTAGGCTAGCAGCCATTTTTGCGTCTGCCGCCCACAAGGCATGCAACGCGCTAAACGGGTCAGTCTCATACGGACTGACAGCATTTCCCTCACCCAACAGGGAAATCCCTCTCTAAATTCCGATTCAGTAGTGTGGTATTTCCTTGATGAAAGTTTTGAAAGGCCAGGACATCCTGGCACTTGGCTTCATGACATTTGCCCTGTTCGTCGGGGCCGGCAACATCATTTTCCCGCCTATCGTCGGCCTGCAGTCCGGACCCAACGTCTGGATGGCGGCGCTGGGCTTCCTGATCACGGCAGTCGGCCTGCCGGTGATCACCGTCGTGGCGCTGGCCAAGGTCGGCGGGGCGATGGATTCCTTGAGCAGCCCGATCGGCAAGATCGCCGGCGGACTGCTGGCGGCGGCCTGCTACCTGGCGGTGGGCCCGCTGTTCGCGACCCCGCGCACCGCGACCGTGTCCTTTGAAGTGGGCCTGGCGCCGTTGACCGGCGAGAGCCCGCTGGCGCTGTTCCTCTACAGCTCCGTCTACTTCCTGCTGGTGTTCTTCATTTCGCTCTATCCGGGCCGCCTGCTGGACACCGTGGGGCGCTTCCTGGCGCCGCTGAAGATCATCGCCCTGGCGGTGCTCGGCATCGCCGCGTTCGCGCTGCCGGCCGGCGACATCGGCCAGGCGACGCCTGAATACGTCGCGGCGCCGTTCTCCCAAGGGTTCATCAACGGTTACCTGACCATGGATACCCTCGGCGCGCTGGTGTTCGGCATCGTCATCGTCAATGCGATCCGTTCGCGCGGCGTCGAGTCGCCGGCGCTGATCACCCGCTACGCGGTGATCGCCGGTCTGATCGCCGGCGTCGGTTTGGCGCTGGTGTACGTCAGTCTGTTCCGCCTCGGCTCCGGCAGCCATGAAGTCGCGGTTGGCGCGACCAACGGCGCGGCGGTGCTGCATGCCTATGTGCAACACACCTTCGGTTCGCTGGGCAGCGGCTTCCTCGCGGTGCTGATCTCCCTGGCGTGCCTGGTGACCGCCGTGGGCCTGACCTGCGCCTGCGCCGAGTACTTCAGCCGCGTCGTGCCGCTGTCCTACAAGACCCTGGTGATTATCCTGGCGGCGTTCTCGCTGCTGGTGTCCAACCTGGGCCTGACCAAGCTGATCGCGTTCTCGATCCCGGTGCTGACCGCCATCTACCCGCCGTGCATCGTGCTGGTGGCCCTGAGCTTCTGCAAAGATTTCTGGCATGAGCACGGCCGCATCCTGGGTCCTGTGATGCTGGTGTCGTTCCTGTTCGGCACCATCGACGCGCTCAAGGGCGCCGGCCTGGCCGACTGGATGCCGTCGCAGCTGGCGCACCTGCCGCTGAGCGAGCAAGGCCTGGCGTGGCTGGTGCCGTGCGTGATGACGCTGGTGGTCGCCGTGGTGTGCGACCGTCTGCTGGGCAAGCGCAGCGAAGCGATCGCCTGACGCTGACCGGCCCGCCAAAAGCGGGCCTTGAGCGATTCAACAGAAATGCCCCGCATCAAAAGATGCGGGGCATTTTTTATGGGCGTGAGGCCGTGTCTTTTTCCTTGAGCTAACGTCGAAGCACTGCAACGCATTCCTGCGGGAACCTGCCGGCAGGCCGGCTCCCGCCGGAAACCGGTACTGCGCTCATACTCCACAGGGAATTGCATGTCGTTCATCCAAGCCAACCTGATCCACCTGCTCGCCGCGCTCTGGTTCGTCATCTGCTGGGGCGGCTATACCCGCTACGCCACCTGGAAGGGCCGCGACACCGCGTGCCTGGCCAGCGTCCTGCACCTTTACCGCGAAGACTGGATGCGCCGCATGCTGCTGCGTGACAACCGCATCGCCGACGCCAGCGTGATCGGCAACCTGGAGCGCAACGCGTCGTTCTTCGCCTCCAGCACCCTGATCATCTTGGCCGGCATCCTCACCGTGCTCGGCGCGTCCGAGCGTGCGGTGTCGCTGTTGGCGGACATCCCGATGGTGCAGCAGGCGTCCCAGGGCATGTCGGAAATCAAGCTGCTGTGCCTGGCGCTGGTGTTCGTCTATGCCTTCTTCACCTTCAGCTGGTGCATGCGCCAGTACAACTTCGCCGCGGTGCTGGTCGGCTCGGCGCCGATGATCGGCGAGCGGCAGGTGTCGGAGCAGGAGCGCAAGGCGTTCGCCTCGCGGGCGGCGCGGGTGATTTCGATGGCGGCGAACCAGTTCAACTTCGGGCTGCGCTCTTACTACTTCGGCATGAGCATGCTGGCCTGGTTCGTCAGCCCATGGCTGTTCATGTTGATGAGCGCCGGTGTGGTGCTGGTGCTGTATCGCCGGGAGTTTCACTCGGACGTCCTCGACGTGATGGTCTATACCCCTACAGAGGCACCATCGCCCGAGGCAACCAAAGAGGCCGCTTGATGAGTATTCCGTTCTGGTGTGTGTTTATCAGTGCGCTGCTGATTTATGTGGCGCGCATGCCGGTGGCCAAGGCCATGAAGGAGCAGGGCGGCTACGACAACCACCAGCCGCGCCGTCAGCAGGCGCAGCTGACCGGGTTCGGCGCCCGGGCGCTGGCGGCCCACCAGAACAGCATCGAGGCGTTCATGCTGTTTGCGGTGGGGGTGCTGATGGCGCACACCACGCAAACGGCCGGATGGCTGATCGATACGCTGGCGATCGTCTTCGTGATCGCCCGAGTGGTTTACTTGTTGTGTTATTGGGCCGATCTGGCCTGGCAGCGCAGTCTGGTCTGGGTGATCGGTTTAGTGTGTTCCTTGTTGCTGATGATCAGTCCGACATTCAGGACAGTTTTGCTCTAACAAGGCACTTCGGCGTATGGCCGGAACATGACAGGCAAAAGAAAACCCGCACTTGGCGGGTTTTCTTTATTGCGGCGAAGAGCAGGTCATTGCTTCTTGGCGGCTTCGTCTGCGGCGGCTGCGTTCGATTCAGCCTGATCTTTGGCGGCTTCGGCGTTTTCTTTTGCCGCTTCGTTCACTTTATCCTGAGCTTCATTCATTTTCTGCTGAGCTTGTTCAGCGTGTTGGTTGGCATCTTGAGCTTTGTCCTCGGATTTTTTATCGCAGGCGGCGAGACCGAGGGAAGCGGTCAACATCAAGGCAATAGCTAAAGTCTTACGCATGGGGTGTTTCTCCTGGTGGAAAAGAACTACTGGCCTTAAGAACGCGCTGCCCAAGGTTAAGTTCCTCATTTCCCACAGATATATAAGTTTGTTATGAGAAGGAACTTTTCCTGTTCTTTCCAATACTGGCGACAGGCACTGACGAGAGCATTTATCCATGGGCGAAAACCCCGTTTTCGAGCGAGCGACAAGATTTCTCTCGGCCCTGCGCCACTGCCAGGTATTGGGGCTGCGCGTGCACAGCGCCGACAGCGAAGGCCTGACCGTGGTCTTGCCGTACAGCGCAAGCATCGTCGGCAACCCGCAGACCGGCGTCATCCATGGCGGTGCCCTGACATCGCTGATGGACACCGCGTGCGGCATGGCCACGCTGTGCGTGCTCCCGGAATTCGAAGTGTGTCCGACCCTCGACCTGCGGATCGACTACATGCACGCCGCGCAGCCGCACAAGGATGTCTATGGTTTTGCGCAATGCTACCGGGTCACCACGGACGTGATCTTCGCCCGGGGCTTCGCCTACCAGGACGACCCGCAGCAGCCGATCGCCCACGTCGTCGGCACGTTCATGCGCATGGGCAAGGGGCTCAAGGGCACCCAGGGCTTCGGCGGCAAGATCAAGGGGGAGGGGCAATGAGCGACCTCATGCAACAACTGGAGCAGGCCCACGCGCAGGGCGACTACGCGCCCTTGCTGAAGCTGATCCCGTATGCCGGGCTGATCGGCATCGAATGTTCCCGGGTCGGCGACGAACTGCTGTTCCGGCTGCCGGCCAACAAGGACAACATCGGCAACCCGCTGCTGCCGGCGATCCACGGCGGGGTGATCGCCGGGTTCATGGAACTGGCCGCGGCCCTGCACCTGCTGATTTTCACCGGGGCGCCCGGCGTGCCGAAGATCATCGACTTCTCGCTCGACTATCTGCGCGCCGGGCAGTTTCGCGACACCTGGGCCAAATGTCAGGTCTGCCGCCAGGGCCGGCGGGTGGCGAACGTAGCCGTCACGGCCTGGCAGACCACCGAAGGCGAACCGATCGCCACGGCCCGCGCACACTTCAAGATCGATGACCCCTTGAAATCCTGACGCGCGTCCCCAACTCAGAGAACAACCCGCCGCCGACCGGCAAGGTCGCGGCCAATGCCATCTGATTGGAGTTTGATGACCATGAGTGTGGAAACTCAAAAGGAAACCCTGGGCTTCCAGACCGAGGTAAAGCAGCTGCTGCACCTCATGATCCATTCGCTGTATTCCAACAAGGAAATCTTCCTGCGCGAATTGATCTCGAACGCCTCCGACGCCGTGGACAAGCTGCGCTTCGAAGCGCTGGCCAAGCCTGAGCTGCTCGAAGGCGACGCCGACCTGAAAATCCGTGTGAGCTTCGACAAGGACGCCAAGACCGTCACCCTCGAAGACAACGGCATCGGCATGAACCGCGACGACGTGATCACCCACCTGGGCACCATCGCCAAGTCGGGCACCGCCGATTTCATGAAGAACCTCACCGGCGACCAGAAGAAGGACTCGCACCTGATCGGTCAGTTCGGCGTCGGTTTCTACTCGGCGTTCATCGTCGCCGACAAGGTCGACGTGTACAGCCGCCGTGCCGGCACCGCCGCCAGCGAAGGCGTGCACTGGTCGTCGAAGGGCGAGGGTGACTTCGAAGTCGCCACCCTCGACAAGGCCGAGCGCGGCACCCGCATCGTCCTGCACCTGAAGTCCGGTGAAGACGAGTTCGCCGACGGCTGGCGCCTGCGCAACATCATCAAGAAGTACTCCGACCACATCGCGCTGCCGATCGAGCTGCCGAAAGAGGCTGCCGCCGCCGAAGGCGAAGAGAAGCCGGCGCTGGAGTGGGAAACCGTCAACCGCGCGAGCGCCCTGTGGACCCGTCCCCGTACCGAGATCAAGGACGAGGAATACCAGGAGTTCTACAAGCACATCGCCCACGACTTCGAAAATCCGCTGAGCTGGAGCCACAACAAGGTCGAAGGCAAGCTGGAATACAGCTCGCTGCTGTACGTGCCGGCCCGCGCGCCGTTCGACCTGTACCAGCGTGAAGCGCCCAAGGGCCTGAAGCTGTACGTCCAGCGCGTGTTCGTGATGGATCAGGCCGAATCGTTCCTGCCGCTGTACCTGCGCTTCATCAAGGGCGTGGTCGACTCCAACGACCTGTCGCTGAACGTGTCGCGGGAAATCCTGCAGAAAGACCCGATCATCGATTCGATGAAGTCCGCGCTGACCAAGCGCGTGCTGGACATGCTGGAGAAACTGGCGAAGAACGAGCCTGAGCAATACAAAGGCTTCTGGAAGAACTTCGGTCAGGTCATGAAAGAAGGCCCGGCCGAAGACTTCGCCAACAAGGAAAAGATCGCCGGCCTGCTGCGCTTCGCTTCGACCAACGGCGACGACGAGCAGATCGTCGGCCTGGCCGACTACCTGGCCCGCGCCAAGGAAGGTCAGGACAAGATCTACTACCTCACCGGCGAGTCCTACGCGCAGGTCAAGAACAGCCCGCACCTGGAAGTCTTCCGCAAGAAAGGCATCGAAGTGCTGCTGCTGACCGACCGCATCGACGAGTGGCTGATGAGCTACCTCAGCGAATTCGACGGCAAGGGCTTCGTCGACGTGGCTCGGGGTGACCTGGACCTGGGCAGCCTGGACTCGGAAGAGGACAAGAAGGCCGCGGAAGAAGTCGCCAAGTCGAAGGAAGGCCTGGTCGAGCGCCTCAAGACCGCCCTGGGCGAGTCCGTGGCCGAAGTCCGCGTTTCCCACCGCCTGACCGATTCGCCGGCGATCCTGGCCATCGGCGAACAGGACCTGGGCCTGCAGATGCGCCAGATCCTCGAGGCGAGCGGGCAGAAGGTGCCGGATTCCAAGCCGATCTTCGAATTCAACCCGAACCACCCGTTGATCGAGAAGCTCGACAGCGAGGCCAGCGAGGAACGTTTCGGCGACCTGTCGCACATCCTCTTCGACCAGGCGGCCCTGGCCGCCGGCGACAGCCTGAAAGACCCGGCCGCCTACGTGCGCCGTCTGAACAAGCTGCTGGTCGAGCTGTCGGCTTGACCCCAACCTGAATAAACCCGCTTCGGCGGGTTTTTTCATTCCGGCGTTTAATCATCAGGAGTCAGAAATGAGCCAAATCACTGTGCGTTCCGTGGTCTATCAGATTGACGGCCAGGCCTATGAAGGCCGGTTGGCGTTCGACGCAGAACACAAGGGCACCCGTCCGGGCCTGTTGATGGCACCGAACTGGATGGGTGTCAGTGCCGGGGCCGAAGAGATCGCCAAGTCAGTGGCGGCTAAGGGCTATGTGGTGCTGATCGCCGACGTGTACGGGCAGGCCGTGCGTCCGCAGAACGCCGATCAGGCGGGCGCGGCGATGATGCCGCTGAAGAACGACCGGGCCTTGCTGCGCAAGCGTCTGCAGGTGGCCTTCGAACAATTGCAGAAGCAGGGCGAGGCGGCGGTGGACACCGCGAAACTGGCGGTGTTCGGCTTCTGCTTCGGCGGTTGCTGCGCCCTGGACCTGGCCCGCACCGGCGCGCCGGTGAAGGCGGCGGTGTCGTTCCACGGCACACTGGATTCGCCGAACCCGGCGGACGCGAACAACATCAAGGGCTCGGTGCTGGTGCTGCACGGGGCGTCCGACCCGCTGGTGCCGAAGGAGCAGTTGCCGGCGTTCGAGGAGGAGATGAACGCGGCGGGCGTGGACTGGCAGTTGCTCAGCTATGGCGGCGCGGTGCACTCGTTCACCGACCCCCATGCCAATGTGCCGGGCAAGATGATGTACGACGCGAAGACCGCTGGGCGGGCGTTCAAGTCGATGCATGACTTGCTGGACGAAGTGTTCAAGGCCTGACCTGGCCTTCAAAACCGGTAGACCGGCCTCCGCAGGGAATTGCAGGTTCGCATCGCAAGTACTGTGGGAGCCAGCCTGCTGGCGATGAGGCCAGTACCGTCGATGCTTCGGCGCCTGTCCCACCGCCATCGCCGGCAGGCCGGCTCCCCCAGGGGCCTTGCCTGCAAGCGCTCAAGACCTACGGCAATTCGATCCGCTCGGTTTCCCCCTGCACCGTCGGCCAATCCCCGGCCGCCCACTTGCGCCGTGCCTCGTCGATCGCCGCCGGATCGCTGGCGACGAAGTTCCAGTTGATCCGCCGAGGCCCGTCCAGCGGTGCGCCGCCGAACAGCACGGCATGGGTGTCGCTGTCGGCGAACAGGCTCATTTCCTCGCCGGGCGGCAGCACCGCCAAGGCATGGGGCTCCAGACTCTCGCCATTGAGCTGCACATCGCCGCTCAACACGTACACCGCCCGCTCTTCGTGTTCGGTGGGGATCAGCAGCGTGGTCGCGGTCTGCATCTTCAGTTCCGCGTACAGCGTCGGCGACAGCACCGGCACCGGCGATTCAAGGCAGAAGCCTGAGCCGGCGATCATGCGGATCTGCACGCCCAGGCTGTCGCTGACCGGCAGCGTCGCCGCCGGGTGATGGCTGTAGTGCCCCGGCCCGTGTTCGTGGTGCTTGGGCGACGCCAGCCAGATCTGCAGGCCATGCATCTTGAAGCTTTGCTCCCACAGCGGCGCAGGCGTGCGCTCGACATGGGCGATGGCGCTGCCGGCGGTCATCCAGCTGACGTCGCCGGCGCTGACCACCTGATCGGAACCCAGGCTGTCCTTGTGCTGGATCTGGCCTTCAAACAGATAGGTGAGGGTCGACAGGCCGATGTGCGGATGCTGGCGGATGTTCATGCCTTTGCCGGCCGGGTAGACGGTCTCGAGCATGTGGTCGAAAAACACGAAAGGCCCGACGCTGCGGCATTTGGCCGACGGCAGCGGGCGCAGGATCGGCTGCCCTTCGACGTCTTCGGCGCGCGGGCGGATGATCAGGGGTTGCTTGTCCATGGTGCGTTCCAGGCTGGGCGGGTGACGCGAGGAGCATAACCCGCCGCGCACCCGGGAGGATCATTGGCTGTCGAAGCCTTGCGGCGCGTGGGTTTCGATGCTGACTTCGCTGGTGGTCATCAGTTTGTGGATCGGGCAGCGGTCGGCGACCCGCAGCAGTTCCTCGCGCTGGGCATCGGTGAGCACGCCCTTGAGGGTGAGGGTGACATGCAGGGCGTACTTGCCTTTCTGCTCCTGGCTGTTGTCGCGTTTGACTTCGACGCCGACGCCGGTCAGCGGAATGTCCTTTTTCTTGGCGTACAGCTTCAGGGTCAGGGCCTTGCAGGCGCCGAGGGCGGCGTCGAAGTAATCGTGCGGCTCGGGAGCGGAGCCTTCGCCGCCGACGCTTGCGGGCGCATCGGTGAACAATTCGTGGTCATCGATCTGGACGGTGTGGCGAAAACCTTCGGCGGAGACGGTATTGACGGTGACAGTCATGGGAACCTCGCAAGCGGTGGGAAAAGCCATTCGATCAAAAAGAACCTCGCAGGTATAGAACATGTGTGCTGAGTCGGCGTTCCACTTTATTGTCGTCGCGTAAGTTGGCGACGACATCGCATGAACCTTCCTATAGTGAACGTGCGGCGAACGGCGCTGAAGTCCGGGTAACCGTCGCTGAATCGTTCATGCCGAGGGTTCGAAGTATCAAGGCCTTTTGATATCACTTTTTCGTCTTACGCAAATTTCCGCCGGGCCGATACCTTCTAAAGCAGCCAGCTGCAGGGTTGATGCAGCGCTTTTGGAAGGAACCAGAGCAATGAGTATGCGTAGCCTCAATATCGCCCCTCGGGCCGGCCTCGGTTTCGGGGTGCTGGCGCTGATGGTGTTTGCGCTCGGGGCGTTCGCCCTGCTGCAGATGTCGAACATGCGCGCCCAGTCCGACGAGGTCGACAACAATTGGCTGCCCAGCGTGATGGCGGTCGGCGAGATGAGCCAGGACATGCTGCGCCTGCGGGCGCTGACCATGCGCCTGCTGCTCAACCGCGACCCGCAGGCGCTGGCGCAGAACGTCGCCAAGCTCAACGAGCTGCGCGGCGTGCTGAGCGAAGCCCAGCAGCGCTACGACGCCTTGATCGTCCTGCGGGAGGAGCGGGCGCTGTTCGACCGGTTCAAGGTCGCCGAGCACAAGTACCTGGAGTTCCAGGCGCAGGTGATGGCGCTGTCCGCCCAGGACAAGGTGGAAGAGGCGGCGGCCATCCTCAATGGCCAGATGAGCCCGTTGGCGGACGACATCGCCGTCACCCTCAGGGAACTGGTCGAGCTGAACAAGCACAACGCCAACCTCGCCACCGAGGCGGCGCGGCTGGTGTTCATCAATTCACGGGTGTGGGTCGGCGTGATGATCGGCATCACCGCGCTGATCACCGTTGCGCTCGCGCTGTTGCTGACCCGCAGTATCGTGCTGCCGCTCTCGCAATCGCTGAACGTCGCGGAGGTGGTGGCCGGGGGCGACCTGACCGGCGACATCAGCGTGTCCGGCAAGGACGAGCCGGCACGGCTGCTGCACGCGCTGCGCAGCATGCAGCACAGCCTGCGCGATACGATCCGGCGCATCTCCGAATCCTCCAGTCAGCTGGCGTCGGCCTCGGAAGAATTGAGTTGCGTGACCGAAGACGCCACCCGCGGCCTGCATCAGCAAAGCCTGGAGATCGAGCAGGCCGCCACGGCGGTGAACCAGATGACGGCGGCCGTCGAGGAGGTGGCCAGCAACGCCGTGGCCACGTCCGAGGCGTCGCGGGAGTCCGACCGGATCGCCCAGCACGGCCGCGAGCAGGTGCAACAGACGGTGTCCTCCATCGAATCCCTGGCCGAGGACGTCACGGCCAATGCGACACAGGTCGAAGACCTGGCCCAGCAGGTCTACAGCATCAGCAAGGTGCTGGATGTGATCCGCTCGATCGCCGAGCAGACCAACCTGCTGGCGCTGAACGCGGCCATCGAGGCAGCCCGCGCAGGCGATGCCGGGCGCGGTTTCGCGGTGGTGGCGGATGAGGTGCGGGCGCTGGCCCATCGCACCCAGCAGTCGACCCAGGAGATCGAGCAGATGATCGGCGGCATTCAGCAGGGCACGGATGCGGCGGTCAGTTCGATGCAGCAAAGCAACCTGCGCGCCCGCTCGACCCTGGAGCTGGCCAAGGCCGCCGGCACGGCGCTGGAGGAGATCGCCTCGGCGTTCGCCCGGATCAACGAGCGCAATCTGGTGATCGCCAGCGCGTCGGAGCAGCAGGCGGCGGTGGCGCGGGAGGTCGACCGCAACCTGATGAACATCCGCGACCTGGCGATGCAGACCTCGGCCGGGGCCAACCAGACCAGTGCCGCCAGTCAGGAGCTGTCGCGGCTGGCGGTGGACCTGAACAACATGGTGGCCAAGTTCTCGGTGTGATTCGCCAGGCCCGGCGGGAGCAAGCGCCCTCGCCACAGGTGGAACGCCAGGCAAAGAAAAGCCCCGCATTTGCGGGGCTTTGCGATGGTGCGGCGGGTCAGCTGCCTTTGACGGTCTTGCCGTTGACGGTGCCGTCCTGGAGCATGATGTTGTACTCCTTGCCGTCGGTTTCGACCTGTTGCAGGCGAACCAGCAGGTAATCCCAGTCCTTGGCGAACCAGAGCACGGTGATGCGCTTGCTCTGCGTCGGATCGCGCACGCGTTCGACCTTGATCGCATCGATCTGGCCGGCCTTGGTCTCGACCTTCTCCGAGCCCAACACGCGGAAATCGTAGGTGTCGACTTCGCCGCCGTCGACCACCTGATAACTCATGGTCTTCTTGCCGGCGGCCACGTCATGCTGCAGCGCCAGCTGGTAGGTCGACTTGTCGACCATGCCGCGGTTCAGCGGGATCTTCACCGCGTCGCCACGATCGGTGCCGGTGACGAGCTTGTTGGCCCAGTCGAAGTCCAGGTCAGCCTTTTTCGCCTTGCCCAACCCGCCGCGCTCGAAGTGGTAGGACTGAGGCAGCAGCGTGTCCTTGTCCAGGGTCAGGGTGCTTTCCTCGGACAGGCTGGCGATCATCATCGACGCCTTGAAGCTGAGTTTCCAGGCGCCGTTGGCTTCCTTGGTCAGGCTGCGTTCGGCGGTGCCGCTCATGGGCAACTGCTTCCAGTCGGCGGTGTAGCTGGCGGAGAACGGTTGAAGGTCTGCAGCCTGCGCGAAAGGCAGGGCGAGCAGGGCGCAAGCGAAGAGCAGGGCGCGACGCATAGAATCTCCTAGTTTCGAATCAAGTGGCCGGTGGCCGCGAGTGCCTGGCCATCCAGTAAAGCACCTTGTTCGCCAAGGGCCAGCCGTCCTTCGGCAAACCAGCGCACGGCCATCGGGTAGATCAGGTGTTCCTGAACGTGGACCCGCTGCGCCAGGCTCTGCGGCGAATCGTGCAACTCTACCGGTATCACTGCCTGTACGACCAGAGGCCCGCCATCGAGTTCCTCGGTGACGAAGTGCACGGAGCAGCCGTGTTCGGCGTCGCCGGCCTCCAGCGCGCGCTGATGGGTGTGCAGCCCCTTGTACTTGGGCAGCAGCGACGGATGGATGTTGAGCAGGCGACCCTGGTAGTGGCGCACGAACCCTGCGCTGAGGATGCGCATGAAGCCGGCCAGCACCACGAGTCCGGGATTGAATTCGTCGATCAGTTCGATCAGGGCGGCATCGAAGGCTTCGCGGCCTTCGAAGGCCTTGTGGTCCAGGGAGCGGGTTTCGATGCCCGCGTCCCTGGCGCGTTGCAGGCCGTAGGCGTCGGCGCGGTTGGAGATCACCGCAGCGATGCGGACCGGGCTGTCGCCGGTCCGCGTGCTGTCGATCAGGGCCTGCAAGTTACTGCCGGTGCCGGACAGCAGCACCACGACATCACAGGTGCTCGGCATCAGTGAGCCTTGAGGTTCTTCAGTTCGACCTGGGCGGCGCCTTCGGCGGCCGCGGCGATCTGGCCGATGACCCAAGGCTGCTCGCCGGCTTCGCGCAGGACGTTCAGGGCCGACTCGACGTGTTCCTGGGCCACGCAGATCACCATGCCCACGCCGCAGTTCAGCACGCGGTGCATTTCGGTCTCGTCGACGTTGCCTTTCTCTTGCAGCCAGTCGAACACTGCAGGGCGGGTCCAGCTCGCCACGTCGACCACGGCCTGGGCGCCTTTTGGCAGTACGCGCGGGATGTTGTCCAGCAGGCCGCCGCCGGTGATGTGGGCCATGGCCTTGACGGCGCCGGTGTCCTTGATCAGCTTGAGCAGCGGCTTGACGTAGATGCGGGTCGGGGCCATCAGCAGGTCGGTCAGCGGTTTGCCGTCGAGCTGGGTGTTTTCGATGTCGGCGCCGGACACTTCGATGATCTTGCGGATCAGCGAGTAGCCGTTGGAGTGCGGGCCGGAGGACGGCAGGGCGATCAGGGCGTCGCCGGTGGCGACCTTCGAGCCGTCGATGATTTCCGACTTTTCCACCACGCCGACGCAGAAGCCGGCCAGGTCGTAGTCTTCGCCTTCGTACATGCCCGGCATTTCAGCGGTTTCGCCGCCGACCAGGGAGCAACCGGACAGTTCGCAGCCGGCGCCGATGCCGGTCACCACCTGGGCGGCGGTGTCGACGTTGAGCTTGCCGGTGGCGTAGTAGTCGAGGAAGAACAGCGGCTCGGCGCCGCACACCACCAGGTCGTTGACGCACATGGCGACCAGGTCGATGCCGATGCTGTCGTGCTTGTTCAGGTTCAGCGCCAGGCGCAGCTTGGTGCCGACGCCGTCGGTGCCGGAAACCAGCACGGGCTGCTTGTAGCCGGCCGGGATTTCGCAGAGGGCGCCGAAGCCGCCCAGGCCTCCCATGACTTCCGGGCGCGCCGTGCGCTTGGCGACGCTCTTGATGCGTTCGACCAATGCTTCACCGGCGTCGATGTCTACACCGGCGTCCTTGTAGCTCAGGGAGGGTTGCTTGCTCATGATCCAGGCCTTTGTAAGGGAGGGATTTCTGGGTAACGACCGATTTCTGCGGGACACCGAAACCGGTGGGGCGGATGCCTCACGCGTCATTCGGGTGGCCCGGCGGTTGCCGGTCTGCGAAGGCGCGCGATTTTATCAGGCTTGAGGGGCAGCGGCCATCCTCGCGCCGACGGGCAGGGGCATATCGCCTGAAAAAAATTGCAATTGAATGGTCGGTGAGCGCGCCGCTGCCTGTATAAGGGAACCGTCTATCGTTAGGGCTGTGCAAAAACTTACCGCCAGCGTGTGAATGTTTTGCGGCGGCCTGTGGTCACAGGCTTGCTCTGGCCGGTTCACGCGGCCTGTTCCAGCCGCTCTTGTCGACGGGAATTCTCCATGCGTCTTTGCAAATTGCTGTTTGTGGGCTGTCTGTCTCTGGTCAGCCTGGCGAGTCACGCCGAAAACCTCAAAGGCCTGTATCAGGTGCGCGAGCCGGTCAACGGTCAGGCGCCCGAGGAGCGCGACCGCGCCACGCAGGCGGCGCTGGACACCCTCGTGCTGCGCCTGACGGGGGATCCGAAGGCGCCGCAGAATCCGGGGCTGGCGGCGATCCGCAAGGATCCGCAGCAGATCATCAGCCAGTACGGTTTCGATGCCGGCCCGCCGGAGGTGCTGAAAGTCGATTTCGACCCGGGCACCACCGAGCAGGCGTTGCGCCGTGCGGGGCTTTCGTTGTGGGGCGCCAACCGTCCTTCGATCCTGGGCTGGTGGCTGAACGATTCCGCTGAAGGTTCGAGCCTGGTGGGCGACGGCCAGACCAGTGCCGCGCCGTTGCGCCGGGCGGCCCAGCACCGTGGCCTGCCGCTGCGCTTGCCGCTGGCGGACCTGAGCGAACAGTTGGTGGCCACCGCGCCGACCCTGGAGGGCACCGACCCGGCGCCGTTGCGCGGCGCATCGGAGCGCTACGGCGCCGACGCCTTGCTGGCGGTGCATGCCCGCGAGGAGGGCGGCCAGTGGCAAGCCAAATGGCACCTGTGGCTCGGCGACCAGAAGGAGGCGGGCAGCGTGCAGGGCGCCGATCAGGCGGCGGTGGCCGATGCGGTCATGCTGGCGGTCGCCGGGCGGCTGGCGCCGCGCTTCGTCGCAAAACCAGGAGCCGCCGGGCAACAGACCGTGGATGTGCAGGGCATGAACCTTGAGCATTACGCCGCCCTGATGCGCTTGCTCGAACCGTTTGGCGTGCGTCTGCAGAGCGTCGATGCCGATCGCATCGTGTACCGGGTCAACGGCAGCGCCGATCAGTTGCGTGCGCAACTGGCGCTGGCGAAGCTGCAGGAGCTGCCGGCCGAGGCGCCGGCGCCTGCCGCGGTTCCCCAGCCGGCGGTGCCGGGCGCGGCGCCCGTTCCGGCGGCGACCCCGGCGGCTCCGGCCCTGCGGTTTCGTTGGTAAGTCGTTCTTTCCTATATAAAAGCAATGGAGTTTTACATGGCCGATACGCGGCGTTGGTTCTGGTTGGGCGGGGTGGCCCTGTTGTGTGCGTTCGTCTGGTTGCTGCACCCCATCCTCACGCCGTTCCTGGTGGCGTTGCTGCTCGCGTACCTGTTCGACCCGCTGGTGGACCGCCTGGAGCGGATCGGGCTGTCCCGCACCTGGGGCGTGATCGCGGTGTTCGCGCTCTTTACCCTGATCGTGACCACGCTGTTGCTGGTGTTGGTGCCGATGCTGGCCCGGCAGTTGCTGCGACTGTACGAGCTGGCGCCGCAGATGCTCGACTGGCTGCAGCACACCGCGTTGCCGTGGGCCCAGGCGAAGCTGGGGCTGGCGGAAGGGTTCTGGAAGTTCGACAAGGTCAAGGCGGCGATCAGCGAGCACGTCGGGCAGACCACCGACATCGTCGGTGCGGTGCTGACGCAGGCGACGGCGTCGAGTCTGGCGTTGATCGGCTGGCTGGCGAACCTGGTGCTGATTCCGGTGGTGAGCTTCTACCTGCTGCGGGACTGGGACGTGATGATGGCCAAGATCCGCAGCCTGCTGCCCCGAGACCGGGAGGAGCGCATGGTGGCGCTGGCTGGCGAGTGTCACGAGGTGCTGGGCGCGTTCGTGCGCGGTCAGTTGCTGGTGATGGTGGCGTTGGGCGTGATCTACGCGGCGGGCCTGATGATCGTCGGCCTGGAGTTGGGCCTGTTGATCGGCCTGATTGCGGGGCTGGCGGCGATCGTGCCGTACATGGGCTTCGTGATCGGCATCGGTTCGGCGCTGATCGCCGGGCTGTTCCAGTTCGGCGGCGATCTGTATCCGATGATCGGCATCGTTGCGGTGTTCATGGTCGGCCAGGCGCTGGAGGGGATGGTGCTGACGCCGCTGCTGGTGGGCGACCGGATCGGCCTGCATCCGGTGGCGGTGATTTTTGCGATCCTGGCCGGCGGTGAGTTGTTCGGCTTCACCGGCGTGCTCCTGGCGTTGCCGGTGGCGGCGGTGATCATGGTGCTGGTGCGGCATGTCCATGACCTGTACAAGGACTCCGAGATCTACAGCGGCGTGGACGAGCCTGAATTGTGACGCAGGCGGCGGGCTGCCCGGCGGATCGCCGGGTTGGCCCGGCTCATGCAGGCGCAGCCGCCAGAGAAACTGCCATGAAACCAAGGTGTTAACGCAAACCTTTGATTTTGCTTGGGGTCTGTCGGATTGTGCGCTCCGCTTCACGGGTATAAACTTCGCACACTTTACACAGAGGTCACTAATGGTTCCCCGGGAACCGTTCAGTCAGCATGAAACCGATTCAGCTGCCCCTAGGTGTGCGTCTGCGTGACGATGCCACCTTCATCAACTACTACCCAGGCGCCAATGCCGCTGCACTCGGCTATGTCGAGCGCCTCTGCGAAGCCGACGCCGGTTGGACCGAAAGCCTGATCTATCTGTGGGGCAAGCACGGGGTAGGGCGTACGCATCTGTTGCAGGCCGCCTGCCTGCGTTTCGAGCAGATGGGGGAGCCGGCGGTCTACCTGCCGCTGGCGGAGCTGATGGATCGCGGCATCGAAATTCTCGACCACCTTGAGCAGTACGAGCTGGTTTGCCTGGACGACCTGCAAGCGGTGGCGGGCAAGGCGGACTGGGAAGAGGCGCTGTTTCACCTGTTCAACCGCCTGCGCGACAGCGGCCGGCGCCTGCTGATCGCCGCTTCGACCTCGCCTCGCGAACTGCCGGTGAAGCTGGCCGACCTGAAATCCCGCCTGACCCTGGCGCTGGTGTTCCAGATGCGCCCCCTTTCCGATGAAGACAAGCTGCGGGCGTTGCAACTGCGCGCATCCCGTCGCGGCCTGCACCTGACCGACGAAGTCGGCCATTTCATCCTGACCCGGGGCACCCGCAGCATGAGCGCGCTGTTCGATCTGCTCGAACAGCTCGACCAGGCTTCGCTGCAGGCCCAACGCAAGCTGACGATCCCTTTCCTGAAAGAAACCCTGGGCTGGTGAAAGCCTTCAAGGCCGCGGCTTTCAGCCGGGGTCGGCGGATTTCAGGCGCCAGAAAACCCGCTTTCCTGAGCGCTGCTCAGGCTGCGTATCGATTCAAATAGGCTTAAGCGCTTAGATGTAAACGAGAAACCGGGAAGTCACAAAAAGATCGATTGAATTTGCAAATGAGGCCGATAGCGGGCATAGTCTCGGCTTCTTTACAACTTCAGCCACGGTCGTGCCCATGCTAAAGCGCTTCGCACCCCTCGTGCCTCTCGCACTCGTCACCCTGCTGTTCGGTTGCGCTGCTCATTCACCTGTTCAAGAGCAGCAACAGCAGTACAAGAATTCCGCTACCGCCCAGTCTTCCGTCATTTACCAGGAAGAGCTGGACACCGAAAAGGAACTGGCCGACTTCAACGGCAAGAAGCCTTATCAGCTGCCGGTTCTGGCCGACAGCATCCTTGAGCGCGGCATGTCCCTGATCGGTACCCGTTACCGTTTCGGCGGCACCTCCGAAGCCGGCTTCGATTGCAGCGGTTTCATCGGCTACCTCTTCCGCGAAGAGGCCGGCATGAACCTGCCCCGTTCCACCCGTGAAATGATCAATGTGGATGCCCCGCAAGTCTCGCGCGGCAACCTCGAACCGGGCGACCTGCTGTTCTTCGCCACCAACGGCCGTCGCGGTCGTGTGAGCCACGCGGGCATCTACCTGGGCGACAACCAGTTCATCCACTCCAGCAGCCGCCGCAGCGGCGGTGTGCGCATCGACAGCCTGGGTGACAGCTACTGGAGCAAGTCCTTCATCGAGGCCAAGCGCGCCTTGGCGATGGCGCCGACCGTGGTCACCGCCCGCAAGTGATGCCTTCCTTGTCGCCACGTCCGTGGCGACAAACGGTCGCGGTCAGTCAGTAGACGTAAACTTTACAAGGTAAAGTTAAAGTCTTACTTGAAGTTTGCCGCGTAGCCGCTAGAATTCTGATCTACTTTGATGGCAAACCGCCTGCGTCCCGACGCAGGCGGTTTTGTTTTCTGTCGAATCGGCAGTGAAAGCCGCAGCCAGATCAGGATGTTCTGCTTATGACGATGTCGGCCCGCCTCGCCTTGATGATGTTCGCAGCGCTGCTCAGCGGCTGCGCCAGTCGCACACCGCCACCCGCGCCGGTGGTGCGCGCGCCGATCGTGTTCGGCTCCTCCCAAAGCTTTTCTCCGGCTGCCGAAGACGTGCTGTTCCGCGCGCTCGGCCTGGTCGGCACGCCCTATCGCTGGGGCGGCAACACACCGGACTCGGGCTTCGATTGCAGCGGTCTGATCGGCTTCGTCTACCGCGACGCCGCCGGCATCACCTTGCCGCGCTCCACGCGGGAGATGATCGTGATGCAGGCGCCGAACGTCGGCAAGGAAGGGCTGCAGACCGGCGACCTGATTTTCTTCGCCACCAACGGTGGCTCCCAGGTCAGCCATGCCGGGATCTATGTCGGGGAAGGGCGCTTCGTCCATGCGCCGGCCACCGGCGGCACCGTGAAGCTGGACAGCCTGTCCAAGGCCTATTGGCAGAAGGCGTACCTGAGCGCCAAGCGCGTCCTGCAGCCGGAGCACCTGGCGCACAACCCTTAGTCGTCAAGACAACCTGTAGGAGCGAGCCTGCTCGCTCCTACAGTGGTTTTTGGGGTGGCCTCAGGGGATCACTGAGCTGCAGACACCCGCCACACCTTGTTCCCCACGTCGTCGGCCACCAGCAGCCCGCCTTGCCGGTCGACCGACACGCCCACCGGCCGGCCCATGGCGTTCTCGTCCTTGTCGAGGAATCCGGTCAGCACATCCACCGGGATGCCGTTCGGCTTGCCGTTCGCGAACGGTACGAAGATCACCTTGTAGCCGCTGAGCGGCTTGCGGTTCCACGAGCCGTGCTGGCCGATGAACGCGCCTTCCTTGAACGCCGCCGGCAGGCGGTTGCCTTCGGCGAAGGCCAGGCCCAGCGAGGCGGTGTGCGGGCCGACGGCGTAGTCCGGGGCGATGGCCTTGGCCACCAGATCCGGGTTCTGCGGCTGCACGCGCACATCGACGTGTTGGCCGTAGTAGCTGAACGGCCAGCCATAGAAGCCGCCGTCCTTGACCGAGGTGATGTAGTCCGGCACCAGGTCGCTGCCGATCTCGTCGCGCTCGTTGACGGCCGTCCACAGGGCGCCGGTCCGTGGTTCCCAGGCCAGGCCGTTGGGGTTGCGGATGCCGGAGGCGAAGATGCGGTGGTTGCCAGTGGCGCGGTCCACCTCCCAGATGGCGGCCCGGCCTTGTTCCTGGTCCAGCCCGTTTTCGCCGACGTTGCTGTTCGAACCCACGGTGACGTAGAGCTTGCTGCCGTCCTGGCTGGCGATGACGTTCTTCGTCCAGTGGTGGTTCAGCGTGCCGCCGGGCAGGTCCGCGACCTTGATCGGTTGTGACTTGATTTCGGTCGCGCCCGGCTCGTAGTGAAAGCGCAGCAGGCGATCGGTGTCGGCGACATACAAGTCGTTGCCGACCAGGGTCATGCCGAACGGTGAGTTGAGGTTTTGCAGGAAGACCGTGCGGGTTTCCGCCACGCCGTCATGATCGGCGTCACGCAGCAGGGTGATGCGGTTCGCGCTCGGCACGCCGGCGCCGGCGCGGCCCATGACCTTTTTGGTGACCCAGCCCTTCAGGCCGCTGCCGTCATCGGGTTTGGGCGGAGCGTTGGTCTCCGCCACCAGCACGTCGCCGTTGGGCAGCACGTAAAGCCAGCGCGGATGGTCGAGGTTTTCGGCGAACGCCGCCACTTGGGTGCCCGCCGCCGGCGTCGGTTTGGCACCGCTCGGCCAGCCCACCGCCGGGGCGATGTGCACCGTCGGGATCAGGGTCTTGTTCGGTTCGGGCAGTTTGGGCGACGGGCCGGTGCCGTCGGAGACTTGCAGGCTTGAGGTTTCGCCGCAGGCAGCGAGGCCTGCGGCAACCGCGATGACGAAAACGAACGGGGGCTTGCGCATTGCTTGTCTTCCCTATGAATGCATTCCCAATCATAGAGGCATGGGCGACCCCGATGGTTCAAGCGCTCAGCCGCGCGCCTCCTTGAACAGCACGGCGATGCCCGGATGGTAGTTGCCCGCTTCGCTGCGCAATTTGCGGTAGGCGTAAGGGAAGTACCAGGCCACGGCGCAGGTGTGTTCCTTCTGCAGGTCGTCGACCATGTCCTGCAGTTCTTCGGGGCTGGCGCTGTGCTGGGCCTTTTGCGGCGAGACGAACAGGCAGCCGAGCTTGAGGTCGCTGGCGTAGCTGATGCGCTTGGCGTCGCTGGTGATGTCGTGCAGTGCCTGGGTCAGGTTGAGGCTGTTGACCCGAGGCCAGCGCTGGGTGGCCTGGATGAAGGCGCGGTCGTCGGTGCCGGCCAGGAACAGGTCGGCGCGGGCGTTGCGTTCGCCGTCCTCGTTCTGCTTGCGGGTGGCGGTGTCGCGCAGCGTCACCAGCTCGGCCATCCACGCGGCGGCGGAGAGCAGGCCCAGATTGGCCTTTTCGTCGTGCCAATAGGGGGTGTCGTTGTCGCCGCGCACGGCGTTGTAGCGGTCGATACAGTCAAACCAGCGTTCCAGCACCGGGCGCAGGAATTCCAGCCGCGGATTGCTGATGATCATGCCTTGCATGGTGCTCTCCCTTGTTATTGTGATGTGCTCTCTGCAGTCAAAAAGCATGGCTCTTTGATATCACTCATGGCAGTGTGGCACAAGATTGGCGTCAGTTAATTGATCGGCGGCATTTTTTCGTCGCCGCAGCCCCGCTTCATTTGACGCTCCACCCCCAACCCTCTAACCTTCGCGGCTTGTTTCAGGTGCTCTGTGGCGGCTGTCGACAGAGTGAAACAGGGAAGCCGGTGAGGGTCGCATGTCCACAGTGGAGCGACCGCGATCCCGGCGCTGCCCCCGCAACGGTAGATGAGTGAAAGCTGTGCCTGATGCCACTGCGTCCGACGACGCGGGAAGGCGCGCAGCCTGGCCTTGCGCCGCTCATGAGCCCGGAGACCGGCCTGATCCATCCAACGGCATCACGGTGGGCGATGCCAGGCTTGTCGCCGTCTATTCTTGTGCCCGCCCGCCGTTACCCAGCCTCAACGGAGAGCTCCCCCATGACTGATACCACCGAGCGTGACGAGCGCCACCTGGCGCGCATGCAGCGCAAAAAAGCCGTGATCGACGAACGCATCGCCAATTCGCCGAACGAGTGCGGCCTGCTGCTGGTGCTCACCGGCAACGGCAAAGGCAAGAGCAGCTCGGCGTTCGGCATGCTCGCCCGCGCCATGGGCCACGGCATGCAGTGCGGCGTGGTGCAGTTCATCAAGGGCCGCAACAGCACCGGTGAGGAACTGTTCTTGCGCCGCTTCCCCGAGCAGGTGCGTTTTCACGTGATGGGCGAAGGCTTCACCTGGGAGACCCAGGACCGTCAGCGCGACATCGCCGCCGCCGAAGCCGCGTGGGAAGTCTCCCGTCAGTTGCTGCGCGATCCGTCCATCGGGCTGGTGGTGCTCGACGAACTGAACATTGCCCTCAAGCACGGCTACCTCGACCTCGATCAGGTGCTCAGCGACTTGCAGGCCCGTCCGCCGATGCAGCACGTGGTGGTCACGGGGCGCGCGGCCAAGCCGGAAATGATCGAGATGGCCGACACCGTCACCGAAATGGGCATGGTCAAGCACGCCTTCCAGGCCGGCATCAAAGCCCAGAAAGGCGTCGAACTTTGAATCAGCCTCGTCACTGCCCGGCGGTGCTGATCGCCGCGCCGGCCTCGGGCCAGGGCAAGACCACCGTCACCGCCGCGCTGGCCCGCCTGCACCGCAATCACGGGCGCAAGGTGCGGGTGTTCAAGTGCGGCCCGGACTTTCTCGATCCGATGATCCTCGAGCGCGCCAGCGGTGCGCCGGTCTATCAGTTGGACATGTGGATGGTCGGCGAGCAGGAAAGCCGCCGCCTGCTGTGGGAAGCCGCCGCCGAAGCCGACCTGATCCTGATCGAAGGCGTGATGGGCCTGTTCGACGGCACGCCGTCCAGCGCCGACCTGGCGCGGCATTTCGGCGTGCCGGTGCTCGGCGTGATCGACGGCACCGCCATGGCCCAGACCTTCGGTGCGCTGGCCCTGGGCCTGGCGCGCTATCAGCCGGACCTGCCGTTCGCCGGGGTGCTGGCCAACCGCGTCGGCACCGTGCGCCATGCGCAACTGCTGGAAGGCAGCCTCACCGAAGGTCTGCGCTGGTACGGCGCGCTGTCCCGGGAAACCGGGATCGAGCTGCCGAGCCGTCACCTCGGCCTGGTACAGGCCAGCGAGCTCAATGACCTGGACTTGCGCCTCGACGCCGCTGCGCAGGCCCTGGCGGACAGCTGCGAGGTCGCGCTGCCGCCGCCGGTCGAATTTGCCGCCCCCGAGCCGCTGGAGGTCGAACCCCTGCTGCAAGGCGTGCGGATCGCCGTCGCCCGGGACGAGGCGTTTGCCTTCACCTACGGCGCCAGCCTCGATCTGCTGCGGGCGATGGGGGCCGAGCTGCGCTTCTTCTCGCCGATCCGCGATGCGGCGCTGCCGGATGCCGATAGCCTCTACCTGCCGGGCGGCTACCCCGAACTGCACCACGAAGCGCTGGCGCAGAATACGCCGATGCTGGCGGCGATCCGCGCCCATCATGCCGCCGGCAAACCGTTGCTCGCCGAATGCGGCGGCATGCTTTATCTGCTCGATTCGCTGACCGACGTCAGCGGCACCCGTGCCGAACTGGCCGGCCTGCTCAGCGGCGATGCGGTGATGCAGAAGCGTCTGGCGGCGCTGGCCCTGCAGGCCGTCGACCTGCCGGAAGGCACGCTGCGCGGCCACACCTACCACCATTCCCTGACCACCACCGGGCTTGCGCCCATCGCTCGCGGCCAAAGCCCCAACGGCGGGCGCGGTGCCGAGGCGGTTTACCGGGAAGGGCGGATGACCGCGTCCTACGTGCACTTTTACTTCCCGTCCAATCCGTCGGCGATCGCCGCGTTGCTGGCGCCCGACCGCCAGGCCGCGGCCGTCCCCGGCGAGCCGCGATCCGCAGTGGGAGCGAGCCTGCTCGCGCAGCGTCCATGAGCGACAACGCCTACACCCCGGCCGAACGCGACGCCGTCTACCGCGCCATCGCCGAGCGCCGCGACATGCGCCACTTCACGGGTGGCACGGTCGAGCCCGAACTGCTGCGCCGCCTGCTGGAGGCCGCCCATCAGGCGCCCAGCGTCGGCCTGATGCAGCCGTGGCGCTTCATCCGCATCAGCGACCGCACGTTGCGTGGCCGGATCCAGGCGCTGGTGGAAGAGGAGCGGGTGCGCACCGCCGAAGCCCTGGGCGAGCGCAGCGACGAGTTCATGAAGCTCAAGGTCGAAGGCATCGGCGACTGCGCCGAAGTGCTGGTGGCCGCGTTGGGGGATGACCGCGAGCGGCACATCTTCGGCCGCCGCACGCTGCCGGAAATGGACCTGGCGTCGCTGTCCTGTGCGATCCAGAACCTGTGGCTGGCCGCCCGCGCCGAAGGCCTGGGCATGGGCTGGGTGTCGCTGTTCGAGCCCCAGGCCCTGGCCGACCTGCTCAACCTGCCGGCGGGGGCCAAGCCGTTGGCGGTGCTGTGCCTGGGGCCGGTCAAGACATTCTATCCGGCGCCGATGCTGGTGCTCGAAGGGTGGGCGCAGGCGCGTCCGCTCGATGAGCTGCTGTACGAAAACCAATGGGGAGTGAATCAATGAGTGTGGCGTTGTTGAGTGTCGCCGCCGTGGCGCTGGATGCGCTGCTGGGTGAACCGAAGCGCTGGCATCCGCTGGTGGCGTTCGGCCGTTTCGCCGGGCGCGTCGAACAACGCTTCAATGCCGCAGGCCGCGGCTGGCGCAGCCATGGCGTGACCGCGTGGGTGATCGTGGTGCTGCCGTTGACCCTGCTGGCCACGGCACTGTCGTGGGCGCCTTACGTGGGCTGGATCGTGGAGATCCTCGCGCTGTATTGCGCCCTCGGCATGCGCAGCCTCGGCGAGCACGTCGAGCCGGTGGCCAAGGCCTTGCGCAGCGATGACCTGGAGGAGGCGCGCAAGCGCGTGGGGTATCTGGTCAGCCGCCAGACCAGCGAGCTGGACAGCACCGCCGTCGCCCGCGCCGCCACCGAATCGGTGCTGGAGAACGGCAGCGATGCCGTGTTCGCCGCGCTGTTCTGGTTTGCCGTGGCTGGCGCGCCGGGGGTGGTGCTCTATCGCTTGAGCAACACCCTCGACGCGATGTGGGGCTACCGCAACGAACGCTTCGAGCGCTTCGGCTGGGCGGCGGCGAAAATCGACGATGTGCTCAACTACATTCCCGCGCGGTTGGTGGCGCTGACTTACGCGCTGCTGGGCAAGACCCGGTTGGCCCTCAAGTGCTGGCGCACCCAGGGGCCGAAGTGGGACAGCCCCAACGCCGGCCCCGTCATGGCCGCCGGCGCCGGTGCGCTGGGCGTGGAGCTGGGCGGCCCTGCGGTCTATCACGGCGAACTGCACGAGCGCCCGCAGTTGGGCGAGGGCGTGCCGGCGGATGCCGATTCCATCGACCGTGGCTGGCAATTGGTGCAGCGCGGGGTATGGTTGTGGCTGCTGATCCTTTGCGTGGGGGCTGAATTCTATGCTTGAGCACGGCGGCCGGTTGCGCAGGGCGGCGATCGAGTACGGCATCGCCGAGCCGGAGTGGCTCGACCTGTCCACCGGCCTTGCGCCGTGGCCGTTTGCGGTGCCGGACATTCCGCTGCGGGCCTGGGCCCGGTTGCCGGAAACCGACGACGGCCTGGAGCAGGCCGCCTGCGATTACTACGGCGCCGCGCACGTGCTGCCGGTGGCCGGCTCGCAGATGGCCATCCAGTTGCTGCCGCGCCTGCGCCGGGCCGGCAAGGTCGGCGTGCTGTCGCCTTGCTACGCCGAGCACGCCGAAGCCTGGCGCCGCAGCGGCTACATCGTGCGGGAGGTGCTGGAGCAGGAAGTCGATTTCTTTCTCGACAGCCTCGATGTGCTGGTGGTGGTCAACCCGAACAACCCCACCGGGTTGAGCCTGACCCCGGCGCGCTTGCTCGACTGGCACGCCAGGCTGGCCCAGCGGGGCGGCTGGCTGGTGGTCGATGAAGCGTTCATGGACAACACCCCCCAGCTGAGCCTGGCGCCCCATGCCCACCAGGTCGGCCTGATCGTGCTGCGCTCGTTCGGCAAGTTCTTCGGCCTCGCCGGGGTACGACTGGGGTTTGTCTTGGCTGAGCGCAAGCTGCTCAGGCTGTTGGCCGAACAGGTCGGCCCGTGGGCGGTCAGCGGCCCGACCCGGGTGCTGGGCCAGGCCTGCCTGCTGGACACCGAAGGCCACACCCGCCAGCGCATCCGCAGCGACGAGGCCAGCGAACGGCTGGCCGCGCTGCTGGAGCGCTACGGCTTCAGGCCGCAGGGCGGTTGTGCCCTGTTCCAGTGGCTGATCACCGAACACGCGGCCGCGCTGCATGAGTTCATGGCCCGGCGCGGCATCCTGCTGCGCCTCTTCACCCACAACAGCAGCCTGCGATTCGGACTGCCCGCCGACGCCGCCGACGAGGCGCGGCTCGAACAGGCGTTGCAGGCGTTCGCCAAGGATCGCCCCATGGATACACCGGCATGACCACGCTCATGGTGCAAGGCACCACTTCCGATGCCGGCAAAAGCACGCTGGTGACCGCGCTGTGCCGCTGGGCGACCCGCCAGGGCGTGGCGGTGGTGCCGTTCAAGCCGCAGAACATGGCGCTCAACAGCGCAGTGACCGCCGACGGCGGCGAGATCGGCCGCGCCCAGGCGGTGCAGGCACAGGCGTCGCACCTTGAGCCGCACACCGACATGAACCCGGTGCTGCTCAAGCCCAACAGCGACACCGGCGCCCAGGTGATCATCCACGGGCGCGCCGTCACCACCATGAATGCGGTGGCCTACCACGACTACAAAGCCATCGCCATGCAAGCGGTGCTGGCCTCCCACGAACGGCTCAGCGCTGCGTATCCGCTGGTGATGGTCGAAGGCGCCGGCTCTCCGGCGGAGATCAACCTGCGGGCCGGCGACATCGCCAACATGGGCTTCGCCGAGGCGGTGGACTGCCCGGTGCTGCTGATCGCCGACATCAACCGCGGCGGCGTGTTCGCCCACCTGGTCGGCACGCTGGAGCTGCTCTCGCCCAGCGAGCAGGCTCGGGTCAAGGGCTTCATCATCAACCGCTTCAGGGGCGACCTGGCCTTGCTGCAGCCGGGCCTTGACTGGCTGGAGCAGCGCACCGGCAAACCGGTGGTCGGCGTGTTGCCCTACGTGATGGACCTGCACCTGGAAGCCGAAGACGGCATCGACCGGCGCCAGGCCGACAAGGCCGAACAGGTGCTGAAAGTGGTGGTGCCGGTGTTGCCGCGGATCAGCAACCACACCGATTTCGATCCGCTGCGCCTGCATCCGCAGGTGGATCTGCAATTCATCGGCCCCGGCCAGGCGATCCCGCCGGCGGATCTGATCATCCTGCCGGGCTCGAAGAGCGTGCGCAGCGACCTGGCTTATTTGCGTGCCAACGGCTGGGAAACGGCGATCCGCCGGCACCTGCGTTACGGCGGCAAACTCCTGGGCATCTGCGGCGGCCTGCAGATGCTCGGCGAGCAGGTGCATGATCCGCTGGGCCTGGAAGGCGCGCCGGGCTCCAGCGCCGGGCTGGGGTTGCTGGCGTTCGAGACGCAACTCGAAGCCCAGAAGCAGTTGCGCAATGTCCGTGGACGCCTGGCGCTGGAAGACGCCGAGGTCAGCGGCTACGAGATCCATGCGGGCGTGACGACGGGGCCGGCCCTGGAACAGGCCGCCGTGCACCTGGACGATGGCCGTTGCGACGGCGCGCAAAGTGCCGACGGGCAGGTGTTCGGCACCTACCTGCACGGCCTGTTCGAGTCGCCGGCGGCCAGTGCGGCGCTGCTGCGCTGGGCGGGCCTGTGCGAGGTGCAGGCGGTGGATTACCACGGCTTGCGCGAGCGGGACATCGAACGGCTGGCGGACCTGGTGGACAAGCATCTGGATACCGCGTTGTTGCGCCAGCTCTGTGGGATCTGATTCGCCGGTGCCGGGCCTTTCGCGGGTGAGCCTGCGAAAGGCCCGGTTGCCTCACCGTACATTGTTCAGGATGTCCTCATGCTCCAACTGATCCTCGGCGGCGCCCGCTCCGGCAAAAGCCGCCTGGCGGAAAAACTCGCCACCGACAGCGGCCTGGCCGTCACCTACATCGCCACCAGCCAACCGCTGGACGGTGAAATGAGCGAGCGGGTGGCCCATCACCGCGCCCGCCGTCCCGCCGAATGGGGCCTGATCGAAGAGCCGCTGGCGCTGGCCCGCGTGCTGCGCGAGAACGCCGGCGCCGCGCGCTGCCTGCTGGTGGACTGCCTCACGCTGTGGCTCACCAACCTTTTGATGCTCGACGACGCCGAACGCCTGGCCGCCGAGCGCGAAGCCCTGCTGGACTGCCTGGCGACGTTGCCGGGCGACATCGTTTTTGTCAGCAACGAGACCGGAATGGGTGTCGTGCCGCTGGGCGAATTGACTCGCCGCTATGTCGATGAAGCCGGTTGGCTGCATCAAGCCCTGGCCGAACGTTGTCAGCGCGTGGTGCTGACGGTCGCCGGCCTGCCCCTGACTCTGAAAGGACCTGCCCTATGACCCAAGCCTGGTGGTGCGCCCCGTGCCGACCCGTGAATGCCGACACCGTTGCCGAGGCGGCGGCGCGACAACAGCAACTGACCAAGCCCGCCGGTTCCCTCGGCCGTCTCGAAGCGGTGGCCGTGCAGCTGGCCGGGCTGCAGGGGCAGGTCAAGCCGTGCCTCGACCGGTTGTGGATCGCGATCTTCGCCGGTGACCACGGGGTGGTGGCCGAAGGGGTTTCCGCCTATCCGCAGGAGGTCACCGGGCAGATGCTGCTGAACTTCGTCAGCGGCGGTGCGGCGATCAGCGTGCTGGCACGAAAGCTCGATGCGCAGCTGGAAGTGGTGGACCTGGGGACGGTGACGCCGGCCCTGGAGCTGCCGGGCGTGCGTCATTTGAACTTGGGTCCAGGCACCGCGAACTTTGTCGAAACTTCGGCGATCACCCGTGCCCAGGGCGAGCAGGCCTTGCAGGCCGGCCGCGACAGTGTGCTGCGGGCCAAAGCCGCAGGGACGCAACTGTTCATCGGCGGCGAAATGGGCATCGGCAACACCACGGCGGCCAGTGCGCTGGCCTGCGCCTTGCTCGATTGCCCGGTGGTGCACCTGACCGGGCCCGGCACCGGGTTGAACGCCGAGGGCGTCAGCCACAAGGCGCAGGTGATCGAGCGGGCGTTGGCCTTGCACAAGGCTCAGCGCGGCGATGCGTTGCAGACCTTGTTCAACCTGGGCGGCTTTGAGATCGCCGCGCTCGTCGGTGCGTACCTGGCGTGTGCCCAGGAAGGCGTCGCGGTGCTGGTGGACGGTTTCATCTGCACCGTCGCCGCGCTGGTCGCCGTCCGTGTGAACCCGGCCTGCCGCGAGTGGCTGCTGTTCGGTCATCGCGGCGCCGAGCCGGGCCACCGGCATGTGCTGGAAGCCCTTCAGGCCGAACCGCTGCTGGAACTCGGTCTTCGTCTGGGCGAGGGCAGCGGTGCCGCCCTGGCGGTGCCGTTGCTGCGCCTGGCTTGCGACCTGCACGGGCAGATGGCGACGTTCGCCGAAGCGGCTGTGGCGGATCGCCCCGCATGACCTTGCGCCTGGACCTGCTGCGCCACGGTGAAACCGAGCTGGGCGGCGGCTTGCGCGGCAGCCTGGATGACGCGTTGACCGACAAGGGCTGGGCGCAGATGCGCGCGGCAGTGGTTGGGCGCGGGCCGTGGGATCGCCTGGTGAGCTCGCCGTTGCAGCGCTGCGCGCGGTTCGCGCAAGAGCTGCGTGGGCAACTGGATCTGCCGCTGACGTTGGACGGGGCTGTGCAGGAACTGCACTTCGGCGCCTGGGAAGGGCAGAGCGCCGCAGCCCTGATGGAAACCGATGCCGAGGCGCTGGGGCGGTTCTGGGCCGATCCGTACGCATTCACGCCGCCGCAGGGCGAGCCGGTGAGCGATTTTTCGGCGCGGGTGCTGGCGGCGGTGGCGCGGTTGCAGGCGGCCCACGCCGGCGAGCGGCTGCTGCTGGTCACCCATGGCGGCGTCATGCGCTTGCTGCTGGCCAGGGCCCGTGGCTTGCCGCGTGAACAACTGCTTACCGTCGAGGTCGGTCATGGCGGCTTGTTTTCGTTGATCGTCGAGGCCGACGGATCGCTTCGGGAAGTGGACTGACATGCTGCCGTTCTGGATCGCCCTGCAATTCCTCAGCAGCCTGCCGGTGCGCTTGCCGGGCATGCCGGCGCCTCAGGCGCTGGGCCGTTCGCTGCTGTTCTATCCGTTGGTGGGCTTGCTGTTCGGCGTGATCCTGTGGGCGCTGGACCTGGCGCTGGCCGGTGCGCCGCCGCTGTTGCACGGTGCGCTGCTGCTGACGGCGTGGGTGCTGCTCAGCGGCGCCTTGCACCTCGACGGGCTGGCGGACAGCGCCGATGCCTGGCTGGGCGGTTTCGGCGACCGGGAGCGCACGCTGACGATCATGAAGGATCCGCGCAGCGGGCCCATCGCCGTGGTGACGCTGGTGCTGGTGTTGCTGCTCAAGTTCGCTGCGCTGCTGGCGGTGATCGGGCAGGAGCAGGGCTTGGTGCTGATCATCGTCCCGCTGATCGGGCGTGCTGCGTTGCTGGGGCTGTTTCTGACCACGCCTTATGTGCGTGCCGGCGGCCTGGGTCAGGCGTTGGCCGATCACCTGCCGCGCAGGGCCGGGTGGTGGGTGTTGGCGGCCTGCGCGCTGGCGTGCGTGGCAGTGGCCGGGCTTGAGGGCGCTGTGGCGCTGCTGGTGGCGGTCGGGGTGTTCGTCTGGGTGCGGCGCTTGATGGTGCGGCGGCTGGGCGGCACCACGGGCGATACGGCCGGGGCGTTGCTGGAATTGACGGAGATGGCGGTGCTGGTGGGGTTGGCGCTGGCCTGAAGCCTCCGCACCGGATCGATCGGCCCCTTCGCGGCCATCGGAAATGTTGTTGAACAAAACCACATGTAACTTGATTTAACAGAGTCGCGGGTATATACACGCATCATGCTTCCTTCCCAATGTTTGTGCACCAACCTGCGTCGCGCCGCCCGTGGCGTCAGCAGGCATTACGACGGCGCCCTCGACGGCTTCGGGATCAACGTTGCCCAGTATTCTCTGCTCTGCAACCTGCAGCGGCTGGATCAACCGAGCATCTCCGAACTGGCCGAGGCCATGGGCCTGGACCGCAGCACCCTGGGCCGCAACCTGCGGGTGCTGGAGGGCGAGGGCCTGGTGGCGCTCACCGAGGGCGAAGACATGCGCAACCGTATC
Organism: Pseudomonas sp. B3(2017); assembly: GCF_002113595.1. Taxonomy (NCBI): domain Bacteria; kingdom Pseudomonadati; phylum Pseudomonadota; class Gammaproteobacteria; order Pseudomonadales; family Pseudomonadaceae; genus Pseudomonas; species Pseudomonas sp. B3(2017). Next base: position 7,799 of record NZ_NEIU01000014.1, on the reverse strand, counting down.
GTCAAGCTCACCGACACCGGTGCGCAGCGGCTGGCGGCGGCGCTGCCGGCCTGGGAAGCGGCGCAGCAGCGGTTGATCGACCGACTGGGCGCCGAGAAGCGTGAAACCTTGCTGAGACTGCTGGACGAACTGGCGTGACGCCGGTTTTTCCGACTTTAAGCGGGTATATACCCGTGACTGGAGAACAACAATGAGTTCGATGTGGCGTGCGTGCGGTTGGGTGTTGCTGGGGAGTGCGCTGATTCTGGCGTTGTCGTTGGGCGTGCGGCATGGCTTCGGCCTGTTCCTGTCGCCGATGAGCGCCCAGTTCGGCTGGGGACGTGAGGTGTTCGCCTTCGCCATCGCCTTGCAGAACCTGATCTGGGGCCTGGCGCAACCGTTCACCGGTGCGCTGGCCGACCGCTTCGGTGCGGCGAAGGTGGTGCTGGTCGGCGGCGTGCTCTACGCGGTCGGTCTGGTGTGCATGGGGCTGTCCGACTCGGCGCTGAGCCTGTCGCTGAGCGCGGGGCTGCTGATCGGCATCGGCCTGTCCGGCACCTCGTTCTCGGTGATCCTCGGCGTGGTCGGCCGGGCCGTGCCGCCGGAAAAACGCAGCATGGGCATGGGCATCGCCAGTGCCGCAGGCTCTTTCGGCCAGTTCGCCATGCTGCCCGGCACCCTCGGGCTGATCGGCTGGCTGGGCTGGTCGGCGGCCTTGCTGGCGCTGGGCCTGCTGGTGGCGATGATCGTGCCGCTGGTGGCCATGCTCAAGGACAAGCCGCTTCCGGTCCACGGCCATGAGCAGACGCTGTCCGAAGCCCTGCGCGAAGCCTGTTCGCACTCTGGGTTCTGGTTGCTGGCGTTCGGCTTCTTCGTCTGCGGTTTCCAGGTGGTGTTCATCGGTGTGCACCTGCCGGCCTACCTGGTGGATCAGCATTTGCCGGCCACCGTCGGCACCACGGTGCTGGCGCTGATCGGCTTGTTCAACATCTTCGGCACTTACACCGCCGGTTGGCTCGGCGGGCGCATGTCCAAGCCGCGCCTGCTCACCGTGCTCTATCTGTTGCGCGCGGTGGTGATCGTGCTGTTCCTGTGGCTGCCGGTCACCACCACGTCGGCCTACCTGTTCGGCATGGCGATGGGCTTCCTGTGGCTGTCGACGGTGCCGTTGACCAACGGTACGGTGGCGACCTTGTTCGGCGTGCGCAACCTGTCCATGCTGGGCGGCATCGTGTTCCTGTTCCATCAGCTCGGCTCGTTCCTAGGCGGCTGGCTGGGCGGGGTGGTGTATGACCGTACCGGGAGCTATGACTTGATCTGGCAGGTGGCGATCCTCTTGAGTCTGCTGGCGGCGGCCCTGAACTGGCCGGTGCGCGAGCGCCCTGTGGCGCGCCTGCAAGCGGGCATGAGCGCCGCATGAAGCGCCTGTGGCCGCAGGTCGCCATCATCGCGCTCGGCGCCGCGCTGCTGGCGCTGGTGTGGTGGGGCTGGCTGCGGGGCGGCCTGGCGCTGATGCAGCTGGGCATGAGCGTCTGCTAGCGCTTGCGGGGAGGCTTGGTGGGCGAGTAACGTCGGGGTCTGACGACTGCCCGAGGAAGCCCGACATGCTGATGCGCTGGTGTGCTGTTCCTGCGTTGCTGATGGCGTTGACCGGAGTGGTCCGGGCGGCGGATTGCCCGGATCTGCTGCAAGGCTCCTTGCCCAAGCTGCGGGCCAAGGAGTCCGTCGACCTGTGCCAACGCTATGCCGACAAACCGCTGGTGGTGATCAACACCGCCAGCTTCTGCGGGTTTGCCCCGCAGTTCGAAGGCCTTGAGGCCCTCAATCAACGCTACAAGGCGCAGGGCCTGGAGATGCTCGGCGTGCCGTCCAACGACTTCAAGCAGGAGTCCAAGGACAGCGCCGAGACCGCCAAGGTCTGCTACGCCAACTACGGCGTGACCTTCACCATGACCGAACCGCAGAAGGTCCGCGGCGACGGCGCCACCCACCTGTTCCAGGTGCTGGCCAAGCAGAGCAGTGCGCCGAAGTGGAATTTCTACAAGTACGTCGTCGATCGTCAGGGCAAGGTGATCGCCAATTTTTCCAGCCTGACCAAACCGGATGATCCTGAGTTCCTGGCGGCGATCGAGAAGGCGATTGCGTCCAAGCCGCTTGGGCAGTGAGCGGCGACGCCCTGACTGACGCCATCGCCAGCAGGCTGGCTCCTGGAATTTCGGGTGAATGCGGGGGGCTGTGGTCACCGCAGAACCCTGTGGGAGCCAGCCTGCTGGCGATGGCGGTCGGTCGCGGATCGAGGCCGGATCCACCGCCTCCAGCGCGAGCAGGCCAAACATCGCAGGCATGAAAAAGCCCCGCGTCCACAGGACAGCGGGGCTTTTTTGTGGGCGAGGGGTGAGCCTCGCCGCAGGCCATCAGAAGCGGTAGGTCGCGCCGATGCCGAAGCCGTTGGCCGAGTTGTCGTACTTGGAGCTGTAGGACTGGCCACGGTCGTTGCTGTTGTTGATCTTGACGGTCTCTTCCTTCAGGTAGGAGTACGCGACGTCGATGGTCAGGTCGTCGGTCGGGCTCCAGCCGGCGCCGATGCTGAAGATGGTCCGGTCGCCGGTCGGGATGCGTGGCGAACGGTCGACGTTGTTGGTCGGCGACTGGTCGAAGGTCAAGCCGGTGCGCAGCACCCATTCCTTGTTCAGCTGGTACGAAGTACCGATGGCGTAGGCCCAGGTGTCGTGCCAGTTCTGCTCTTCGGTGATTTCGCCGAACTGGCCGGCCAGCAGCGGCTGCACGCCGGAGTTCTTGACGGTGATCTTCTCCAGCTGGCTCCAGCGGGTCCAGGTGGTGCCGGCGTAGACGTTCCACTGATCGTTGATCGCCTGGGTGACCGAGAGGTCGGCGGACTCAGGGGTGGTGATCTTCAGCGAAGCGTCGTACTTCTGGCTGGCGCCCAGGCCGATTGCGCCCAGCACGCCGTAGTTGACCTTGGTGTCGCCTTCGAGCTTGTAGTCGACCTTGGAGTGGTAGGTCAGGCCGACGCGGGTGCTGTCGGTGGCCTGCACCAGCACGCCGATGTTGTAGCCCAGCGCGGTGTCGTCGCCCTTGATCTTGACCTTGCCGTCCGGCGCAGCCTGGGTGATCGACAGGTTGGATTCCAGCGAGCCGTCGATGCGGTTGATGGTCGGGCCGAAACCGATCGACACCTTGTCGTTGAAGGCGTAGCTGACGGTCGGCTGCAGGGTGATGACCTTCACTTCCGACTTGCTGCCGAAGTAGCGGCCGGCGAAGCCGTTTTCGTAGTCGGTGATCAGGCCGAACGGCACGTACATGCCAAGGCCGAAGGCCCAATGCTCGTCGATCGGCTTGACGTAGTAGCCCATAGGTACGGAGGTGAAGGGCACCATGTCGCCTTTGTTGCTCCCGCTGTTCGGGCTGGAGCTGCCGTGGCTGATGTCGGTCGAGGCGTCGAGGAACGCAACGCCGCCGGTGACCTGTTCGCGCTTGATGCGCGACATGCCGGCAGGGTTGCCGTAAACGGTGCTTGCGTCGTCGGCAGAAGAAGATCGCCCGGCGTACCCAGTCCCCATCCCGCTGATGCTGTGTTCGTTGATGGCGAAGCCACTTGCGAAAAGCTGGGTGGAGGCCAAGGAAACGGCAAGGCTAAGGGTGGTTTTGAGCATGACTTTTTTCATTATTAGAACTCCTGGTGATCACCGGGGCGAAAATTACCAACATTTTCGTCCGGGCGCCAGAGCCCGTATACCTTGAGTTAGAGCGGTTTTGTAGGACAATCCGACCAGATTGGCGTCGTGATGGACGATCTTCCGGAACCGGCGGGTCAGCAAGCGACTTGATTCAGCGGTGAAACACAGGCCTGCCAGGCGCAGGTGAAATCCCGTAGGCGACCCTGGGGCTGGAAGGTCTGGCGCCAGATGCGCGCCATGCCCAGCAGGTCGTCCGGGTCGGGGAGGGTGGGGTTCTGTTCTTCCACCAGCAGCCAGGCGATGGCGGTGGCATAGCGCAGGTTGACGGTCAGTTCCAGGTGCGGCCCGCTGAGGAAGGCATGCTGGCTGGCCAGGCCGCGCACCAGGCTGGCGCGTTCCGGATCCAGCGCCAGGTAATGATCCCAGAGGGCCTGGTGACGGTGCTCGGCGATCCGGTAGAGCCCGTGGCCCCGGCGGTCATGCAGGGCGGAGCCGAGGGCGGACTGGCTGGCGGCGATGCCCAGCAGCAGGGATTCGGCGGTGGCGCAGTGGCGTCCCAGGTAGATCAGCGTGGGACGGATCACGAAACGGCACAGTTCGCTTGCGGCGATACCCATAAAGCCCTCGGATCGTTGGAGTGGCGGCGGGCCTGACCGGGTGCTTGGCAGCTGTGGAACGAATCAGGCCCGCCGGAAGCGGTTCATGCCGCTTGAGTTGAAGTGTAGTGTCATATTCAGGGCGTAAAGGCCTGTTTTTACAATATTTCCGAACGGCCGTTATAACCGTTATGCCGGATCGGACTTAACCGGTTCGGCCCCATCGGGAAACATCGGGCAATAAAAAGCCCCGCGTTATCGGCGGGGCGTTGGCTTTTGCGGCGTTGCGACCGTTCAGGCGATCAGTGCCTGGCGGGTGCGGTCGATCACGGCCTGCAGCGGTTCGGCGCTGGAGTATTGATCGGGGTACAGACGCTCGCTGTGGCGGGCGATCCCGTGTTCGTTGACCAGGGTGAAACTGAAGCAGCCTTTGCGGGCGGCCAGGATCAGGCAGTTCATCGGTGCAAAAGCGTTGGTGAGGGTGCGAATGGCATCCTGAGTCTGGATATGAGACATGTTATGGGTGTTCCTGCATATGACACGGATCAGATCCGTGCAACGTTAAAACGTTCCAGTAACGACGACCGCCATCGGTCGAACGAAGAACCCGGCTGGAACAAGGCAGCCAGTTTGAAGCGCTATACGGTTTGGCGCGCTCGGGCTGGCAGGTAGGTACTTAGGAGGACAGGCAACACAGCAAGGGCAGAGGTCCATGGCCCAGGGTGAAGATCCTGATCAATCTGCAGGTTGGTTCGGTCAGAGTAACGCTGTGTCGCGACACGCTTGGCCTTCGTTCGAGGCTGTGCCGGCGCAGGATTTACCTGGAAACCATCGAGGGGTCGATCCTGTTTTTTCGGTGGAGGCTTCTTTGGGAGAAGGCTGACCGCGAGGATGTGTTCGACCGGAATTGACTTTCAGCTTGGTACTAACGGCGCGGATGCTAACCGAACCGGTCGCGCAATGCAAACCGAAAGACACAAAAAAGTCCTTGCGCAGGTCAGCCAGCGCCCATTCCGGAAAGGCTCGCCCCGAAATCGCCCGCCTTCCGACCGGCGGTCGCGCAAAGGCGTCGCGCGAACGAGCGGGCCAGAGCGGTCGCGAAGGCCCGGCTGCCGAAACGACCCGAAACGGCGCATCCATATAACCGCCCAACCGGTACTTGTGCACATTAGTTGCGCAGACTGTCACCGCGCTGTCACAACGATCCTGACCCCGGTGGCTGCCTGCGTCGAAAGTTTAAGTCAATGAAAAACATCGCTTTTTTTTGCTGGTGAAAAAATCGTCAGTTTGACTGCGAGCCCCGTTCCACAAGGCTTTGCGGGGGTTGGAGGGCGGTTGTCCACTGAGTTATCCACAGCTTCTGTGGATTGTCCCTAGCGCTTGCTCTAGCACGGGCGTGCCGGGATTTTTTCGGCTTTACCTGTGCGAAAAAAAGAGTAGAGTGGCGCGCCTTCCGATTCGTCCCACAGTGCTTTATGAAGTTTCGCTCAGTATCAGACGCCGTTCCTTCCCCATCTCCCCGTGTCACCGCTCCCAAGCGATTTTCCGTCCGTGTGGCCGAATGGCTGCTGGACAGCCCGCGCCTGAGCGACAGCCGCAACGCCAAGCACCTGGCCGGCCGCTTACTCAAGCAGCCGGCGCGCGAAGGGGTGGTGGCCGCGCAGAGCCGGCTCGGCCAGTTGATGTGCCGCGAGTGCGGCAATGCCCGGGACCGTCGCATCGGCCAGGACCTGTTGCGCCAGGCTGCCCGCGCCGGGGATCGCCGCGCGCAGCGCGAGCTTGGCTTGCTCGAAGACTGAGCTGTCCAAGACCGGACGCCTTGGTTAACCTTCAGGCTTTATCTGATCGGCGGGAATGACGATGGCGATGGACGTGACCAGCCTGCTGCTGGGCCTTGCGGGCGCAGGCCTGCCGCTGCTGGCGCTGGCCTGGCGGCTGCAGCGCCGGGCCAGTATCGGTCAGGCGGATATCGCGCTGCTCGAGGAACGGTTGGCGATGGCGCAGATGGCCCAGGACGGCCTCAACGCGCAGCTCGATGCCTGCCGTGACGAAATCGTCGACCTCGGCCAGGCCAACACCGCCAAGCAGGTGGAACTGGCCGCGCTGCGCCGGGAAGTCGAACTGTTGCAGATCGACCGCGACGACGCTCGTGACGCCGCCCATGCCTGGAACCTCGAACGCGCCGGCAAGGACGCCGAGCTGCGCCGCCTGGACGCCCAGGCCGCCTCGCTGGGCGCCGAGCTGCGCGAACAGCAGGACAGCCACCAGCAACGCCTCAATGACCTGCAGGGTTCCCGCGACGAGCTGCGGGCGCAGTTCGCCGAACTGGCGGGCAAGATCTTCGATGAGCGCGAGCAGCGCTTCGCCGAAACCAGCCAGCAGCGCCTGGGCCAACTGCTCGATCCTTTGAAGGAGCGCATCCAGTCCTTTGAGAAGCGCGTCGAGGAAAGCTATCAGGCCGAGGCCCGCGAGCGTTTCTCGCTGGCCAAGGAACTGGAGCGGCTGCAGCAGCTGAACCTGCGCCTGAGCGACGAAGCCACCAACCTGACCCGCGCCCTCAAGGGCCAGAAGACCCAGGGCAACTGGGGCGAGCTGATCCTGGAGCGGGTGCTGGAGCACGCGGGGCTGGAGAAGGGCCGCGAGTACCAGACCCAGGTCAACCTCAAGGGCCCCGACGGTGAACGGTTCCAGCCAGACGTGATCATCTACCTGCCGGGCGACAAGCAGGTGGTGGTCGACTCCAAAGTCAGCCTGACCGCCTATCAGCAGTCCGTCGCCGCCGACGATGAGGGCCTGCGCCAGGCCGCCATGAAACAGCACGTCCTGTCCCTGCGCAGCCATGTCAAAGGCCTGGCCGGCAAGGACTACAAGCGTCTGGAGGGCCTGCACAGCCTCGATTTCGTTTTGCTGTTCGTGCCGATCGAAGCGGCGTTCTCCGCTGCGTTGCAGGCCGAGCCTACGCTGTTCCAGGAGGCCTTCGACCGCAACATCGTGATCGTCAGCCCGACCACGCTGCTGGCCACCCTGCGGGTGATCGACAGCCTGTGGAAGCAGGAGCGCCAGAGCCAGAACGCCCGGGAAATCGCCGAGCGCGCCGGGTGGCTGTACGACAAGTTCGTGCTGTTCATCCAGGACCTGGACGAGGTCGGCAACCGCCTGCAGCAACTGGACAAGGCCTACAGCGCCGCGCGCAACAAACTGACCGAGGGCCGGGGCAACCTGGTCAGCCGCAGCGAACAGCTCAAGCTGCTCGGCGCCCGGGCCAGCAAGAGCCTGCCGGCGGACCTGCTGGAACGCGCCATGACCGACGCGGACGGCCTGGTCGAATTGCCGGAATAGGCCCACAGGCCTTCGCCGCCATCGCTGGCAAGCCAGCTCCCACAGGGATTAGGGGTGTGCAGGAACCCTGCGGCCACCCGCGGTCCCTTGTGGGAGATTCTATGGTTGAGGCAAAGCCCTCAGCCTGCTTTTGGTTCATATTCGCTTTGCCCTTTGAGCAGGGCGAATACGATCCGGGCCAGTTTGC